>NZ_MJXN01000112.1:0-102182 GCF_001762815.1 Campylobacter sp. BCW_6465 | reverse complement strand
GAACTTAAAGATGGGGATTATCAAAAGGCGAGTAAAAAAATAGATAAAATTGTCAAAAATCTTAAACAAACAAAATAAAAACTTTATCACAATTTTTTGTGATAAAGACTTATTAATTTTTTATGTTAAAATACATTTACGAATATTAAAAATGGAGTTAAAAAGTGGCTCCGGATGTAGGATTCGAACCTACGACCAATCGGTTAACAGCCGACTACTCTACCGCTGAGCTAATCCGGAATATTTAAAAGTAAAATGTAATTATAGTGAAATTAAAAAACTTTGTCAAGGGTTTTTACACAAAAATGCATTTTTTATGCAAAAAATTAATTTACTCCTTAGCAATAACACTTTTTAAATTTCTAAAATAAAACAAATTTACCCCATCTTCATATAAATAATCAAGCTTCATTCCATGTGTTTCTAAAATAGTATTTACAATATAAAGCCCTAATCCAAAACTTGATTTTTGTTTTGATCCTTGAGTAAAAGCTTGAGTATAATATTCTAAAGTATTATTAAGCTCAGGACCACGATTTTTAAAACAAATATAATCGCCTATAATATCAATTTGCACAAACCCATCTTCAGAATGTTTAATACCATTATCTATCATATTTTTAATCGCTGTAGTAAAAAGTTTAAAATCCACATTTACAAAAAAACTTTCTTCCATAAAAATACGTATATTGCTATCATCTCGCATTGCAATTTCTTTGGCTTCATCTAAAACATCTAAAATATTGTATTTTTTTCTATTTATAAAAGCAGCCCCTGAAGTAATTTGCTCAATAGCAGCGAATTCATTAATTAAAATTTCAAGTCTAGTAAAAACCCCATTTAAGCGCTCTTTATATTTATTATCTTCTATCATTTCTAACGTTAAGAGCCCTTTAGTAATAGGAGTTTTGAGTTCATGCATAATATTTCTTAAAAAAAACTGACGAGATTGATTTAGCTTTCGAATTTGAACAATGGCTTGATAAAAAGCTTCACTTACTTGTGAAATTTCATCCACTCCAGTGCTTACATCTTCTATATCACTAAGCTTTCCTTGGGCAAATTTATCAATTTGTTTTTTAAGTCTTTTGAGTGGTTTTAATTTTTTAAATATATAAATATAAAGTAATACAAGAATACAAATCACAGCTACAGCTATAGCTTTGATAATAAAATACCTATAGGTTTGATAATCTTGATCCTTATAAAGATAAACCTTTCCATCATAAATAATATTTAAATACACCTGTCTATTATAAGAAATAATCTCGATTAAGCCATTATTAACCTCAACTCTAGCTAAAACATCACCTCTAAAAAGAATTTTACGGATCTGCTTTGCTTCTGTTATCTCATCCATTTTATTATAATTTTTTGTCTGCTCTTCAAATTCTTTTTCACTGATAACTCCTGCAAAATTTAAGAGCCTTGCATTAGCTATTAAAGAATATTTTGTATTTAATTCTCTAGTATAATTTTGCTGATCGTATTCTATAAGCCACAAAAAGCCAAGTATAACACTAACCCCAGCAAAAATAAAAATAAAAGTTATAGTATAGAAAATCGAAGATTTATTCATTGAGTAAGCTTATAACCTATTCCACGTATAGAGTGAATATATTTTGGAGTTTTTGGATCATCTCCCATCTTTTGACGAATTCTGCTGATAATAACGTCTATACTTTTATTGCTAGAATCCTCACTAATAGAAGAACAATTATAAACAAGCTCTTCACGACTTACCACTCCACCCTCTTTTTTAATCAAATAGCTTAAAATATCAAATTCAGCATTAGTTAAAGTAAGCTCTTGTCCTTTCATGGTAATAATATGCTTATATTGATCATAAACAAGATCTTTTACACTTTTTGCTATGGCGCTTTTTGTATTTGAAATACGTCTTAAATGACTTTTAATACGTGCTTGTAATTCTTTTGGATTATAAGGTTTTGGTAGATAATCATCTGCTCCAAGCTCTAAAGCATTAACCTTATCTGTAATATCATGTCTTGCACTTGAAATAATAATAGGTGTATCATACTTTTTACGAATCTCTTCACACACTTCAAGCCCATCAAGCCCTGGCAAAGAAAGGTCTAAAATGATAAGCTGATACTCTTTTAATGCGAGCTTAGAAAGACCTATATAAGGCTCATGAGCTATATCAACTTTCATATCAAATTTTTCCAAATATTCAGCTGTAATTTCCGCTAATTCTAAATCGTCTTCTATCATAAGAATATTTGTCATAGTTTTCCTTTATTTTAAACTTAATTTTAATTTTAAACTAAAATTTATAACGAAAGGAAAATCCTTCCGTTATTTTTATTTAAGCACAAGCAAAGTCGCAAAACCATTGCGGTATACCCAAACTTTAGTAAATTCTTTTTTACTAACTTGTTTTAAAGCTTGTTCTAAATCTTTTAAATTTTTAATTTCACTTTGTCCAACACCTATGATAATATCACCCTCTTGGAAACCAGAATTTTTTCCTTTGCTCTTTTCTTTAACACTATCAACCAAAACACCATTAACATCTTTTGGAATTTGCAAACGATCCTTAAGTCTTGGATCTAAATTTCTCAAACTCAAACCATCAATCAAATCGCTTTGTACGCCTTTAGGATTTTCTTTTTCACCTTTAAGAGTAAAATTTGCTTGCTTATTTTCTCCATCTCTTTCGTAACTTAATGAAATTTTTTGACCAATCTCTAAAGTTCCTATATAATTTTTAAGATCAATAGGACTTTTTATAATCTTATCATTAACTTTAGTAACTAAATCTCCACGCTTAAGCCCTGCTTCATCAGCACTTGAACCTTTTTGAACATCAGTGATTAAAGCTCCTTCTTGATTTTTGTAAGCTTTTTTAGTATCACCTTGCAAAGCTGAAATAGTCACACCCAAAAATCCTCTATCAATCTTGCCTTTTTCAATAAGTTTTTTAGCTATATCTTTAACCATATTTGAAGGTATAGCAAAACCTATGCCGTTGTTTCCACCTCCGCGAGAAAGAATAGCTGAATTAATACCTACTAAATATCCGCGACTATCCACCAAAGCTCCACCTGAATTTCCTGGATTGATAGAAGCATCTGTTTGTATAAAATTTTCATATTGATTTAAACCTATATTGTCTTTATTTAAAGCAGATATTATCCCACTTGTAACACTAAAACCGACTCCAAAAGGATTTCCAAGTGCAAAAACAACATCTCCTTCCATTAAATCATCAGAATTTGTGAAAGTAATAGCTGAAAGATTATTAGCCTCTATTTTTATAACAGCCAAATCTGTTTTTGGATCTTTACCTATAAGTTTTGCTTTATATTCTGTATCACTTCCTGGTAAATTCACTGTAATCGTATCAGCATCATCTACAACGTGATTATTTGTTACTATATAACCATCTTTTGAAATAATCACCCCTGATCCCAAAGAACTCACTACTTCTTTATCATTTTTTCCTTTTCTTTGAGGAAAATCAAAATCAAAAAATTGTTTAAAATAAGGATCATTAAAAAAATCATCCAAAGGACTTGGACGATTCGCTCTTGTAATAGTTTTTGAGGTAGAAATATTAACCACTGATTTTTTTGCATCTTTAATAGAATCATGATAAGAAAGCACTACATTTCCAGCAGCAGGATTTACACGATTAGCCGTTGTAGTTGATTCGTTAAAATTAATACTTGCGGCAAATAAAGCACTCGCTAAACTTAATGATAAAAAAATCTTTTTCATTTCATTTCCTTTTGTTCTTAAAGATAAATTATCTCGTAAAATATTTTACTGTCTTCATAGTATAAAACTGAAAATTTACAAAATTGTAAATAAAACCTTGAGTGATAAAAATTTATAAAACTTGATTGACTTAGGCTAAAGTTTATGTTATAATTTAATCCTTTATATAATCAAGTAAAAAATTTTAAGGAAATATAACATGAATAGTTTATACGAAACTCTTGGAGTTAGCAAAAACGCTAGTGCAGATGAAATAAAAAAAGCTTACCGTCGCCTAGCTAGAAAATACCATCCTGATATCAACAAAGAAAAAGGTGCGGAAGAAAAATTTAAAGAAATTAATGCTGCTTATGAAATTTTAAGTGACGAAAAAAAACGAGCTCAGTATGACCAATACGGCGATTCTATGTTTGGTGGACAAAGTTTTCATGATTTTTCAAGAAATACTGGTGGGGTAAATTTAGACGATATTTTAAAAGATCTCTTTGGAGGAGGCTTTGGTGGACGCTCAAGAGGGGGTTTTAACGGCTTTTCTTCAAAAGGCTTTAGCAGTGGTTTTGGAGGATTTGGAGGTTTTGAAGAAGAAAATTTAGACAGCAATCTAGAGCTTCACATTCCTTTTGAAAAAGCTGTTAAAGGCGGGGAACATAGTTTTAATTTTCAAGGCGAAACCATTAAATTTAAAATTCCACACGGTATAAAAGAAGGCGAGAAACTAAGAATTCGCTCTAAAGGAAAACAAAGCAGAAATGGAGCTAGAGGCGATTTAATCATTATTGTAAAAATAGAAGAAAGTCCTATTTACACAAGAGAAGATGATGATTTATATCAAAAGGTTGATATTTCTTTAAAAACTGCACTTTTTGGTGGAAAAATAAATATAAAAACACTCAAAGAAGGCAAGGAAGAAGCGACAATTAACATAACACCTAATTCAAAAAATAACCAAAAAATTCGTTTAAAAGGTTATGGGGTGCAAAATAGAAAAAGTGATATTTATGGGGATATGTATTTGATTTTAAATGTTGTTTTGCCAAATTTAGATGCTCTTGATGAAAAATTTATAGAACTCTTAAAAGAAAAATTACCTTAAAGAAAGGAATAAAATATGGAACACCATTATGATGAACCTGTATATTTAATCAGTGTTGTGGCTAAAGTTTTAAGCATACATCCACAAACCTTAAGGCAATACGAAAGAGAAGGATTGATAGAGCCAAGTAGAACCGATGGCAAAATAAGACTTTATTCTCAAAGGGATATTGACCGTATTAAACTTATATTGCGTTTAACAAGAGACATGGGAATCAATCTTGCTGGAGTAGATGTTATCTTAAAATTAAAAAACCAACTTCACGAATTTGAAAATTTAATTGATGAACTACGCTTAGAATTAAGTAAACAACAAGATAAAGAAGCGGCTAGTAAAGCCGTTGTCAAGCATAAAAATAGCTTTGAATTGATTTTTTATGAGAAAAAATAAAAAATAATGGATAATTTTTTAGAAATTTTTTTAATCACCGTTGCTATAGCTATAGTTTTAAATGTCATATTTAAAAAATTTGAAATTCCAACTATCATTGGATATATAGCTGCCGGAGAAATCATTTCTGAAATTTATCATTTAAGCGGCAAAGGCGAAATCACCCATATAGCCGAATTTGGTATAGTGTTTTTAATGTTTACCGTAGGGCTTGAATTTTCTTTTAAGCATTTAATGGCAATGAAACAAGAAGTTTTTTTAAACGGCTCTTTGCAGATGCTTACTTGTGGCTTTGTTTTTATGCTACTTGCTATAGGAATTTTGGGACTTGGAGATAAAAGCGCTACCATAGCAGGCTTTGCACTAGCACTTTCTTCAACCGCAGTGGTGCTTAAAATTTTAAATGATAATGGCGATATAAATGAGCAATATGGCAGAAAAGCATTGGGAATTTTGCTTTTTCAAGATATAGCCGTTATTCCTTTGCTTTTGCTTGTAGATATTTTTTCATCCAACAATCAAAACATAGAAAAACTCCTTTTTACCACTTTAATTTCAGCACTTATTTTAATCACTTTATTATTTTTCATAGGTAAATATCTAGTGGATAGAATTTTTAGACTCATTATCCACACTTCTTCTCAGGAAATTTTTATTAGTACTGTTTTATTTATGGTTATTGGAGCAAGTTTTTTAGCAAATTATTTTGGATTTTCTTATTCTTTGGGTGCTTTTATAGCAGGTGCTTTGATAGCAGAAACAAAATATAAACACAAAATAGAAGCAGACTTGATCCCATTTAGAGATTTGCTTTTAGGGCTTTTTTTCATAACTGTAGGCATGCAAATTCAACTTGATGTAGTGGCACAAAATTGGTTTTTAATCATAGTTTTAACCCTTCTTGTAATGGCTTTAAAAATTGGCATAGTTTTTGGCTTTTTATTTCTTTACACCAAAAAAAGAGTAGCGCTTAAAACAGCTTTTGCCATAGCGCAAATTGGCGAATTCGCCCTAGCAATTTTTTCTCTTTTACAAGCAAAAAATATGCTTGATATCAAAACTTCACAAATTTTAATTGTTGTTTCTATTTTAACCATGATTATCACGCCTTTTATTTTAAACAATATAAGAAAAATTACCAATGTTGTAGAAGATATAGCACTTAATACCAACGCTGTGCAAAATATTGACAGCAATATCAAGCTTAAAAATCATCTTGTTGTTTTTGGCTATGGACGCTTAGGACAAGAAGTCGTACAAAAAATCAAAAACACAGGCGTACCTTATCTTGTTTTAGAAAGTGATTTAAATTTAGTAGAACTTGGAGTTAGTCGGGGTGAAAATGTCGTTTTTGCCAATGCTGCTCAAGAAGAAACCTTAAAAATTGCCAATATAGAAGAATGTGCAGTAGCTATTATCACAGTTACAAATGAAGCTAAACTTGAAATTTTATGTCAAGTGCTAGCTAATTATCCAAAACCTATAGATACTATCATTCATGTAAATGGAACTTTGAAAAAGATGCTTTTTTCTAGCATAGATGAAAATATACGCATCATTCGCTCTGAAAAAGTAATCGCTAGAAATTTAGTTCAAGAAGCACTAGAATGCCGCATTCATAAAAATACCTAAGGAAGAATTTTGACAAAAAATGAAGAAAAAGCCTTACGCGTAAAATACCTAAGAAATCTTGAAAAATTTTTCAATGGCGCTATATCTGTACTTAAAAAAGAAGATTTTGATAAAACTAAATTTGAAGAAAGAATGTTAAAAAATGCTAAATTTTTTGAAAAAAATCCCGCGGTAAATCTTAACTCAACCTATGCAAAAAATCTTGAATTTTTTGTCAATGCTTGTTTAGATTTTTCCAAAGAAAAAAGCGAACTTTTAAATCTTGCCAATGCTTTAGATAAGCAAAAAAAACAAGGTGAGAAAAAAGAAAAACATAAAAATTATTTAAAGGATTATGAATGATTAATGTATTTTTTGATATGGATGGAACTTTAATCGATAGTGCAAATGCCATTTCTTGTGCAGTTAATGAAATAAGGCAAGATTTAAACCTAGCCCCACTTTCAAGAGAAATCATTATGCAAACCATCAATACTCCCAATATTGACTGGGCAAAAGAACTTTATAATATAGAAAATTTCCATCATTCTAGTTTTAAAGAAGGCTATGAAAAATATTTTGTTAAACACTATGAACAAAGCGTGGTGCTTTTTGAAGGAGTGAAAGAACTTTTAGAATTTTTAAAAAGCAAAAATTGTTTTTTAGCTATTGCCACTAACGCCCCTCAAAACTCACTTTCAAGTATACTTAAAAAACACGATATCATTCCTTATTTTGATAAAATTTTAGGTATAAGTTTAGGCATAGAACCCAAACCTCATCCTATGATGCTAGAGCTTTTAAAAAGCGAGGCTCCACATAAAACAAGCGTTTTTATAGGAGATAGTCAAAAAGATAAAGAATGTGCTAAAAATGCTAATTTGCCTTATTTTCATGCCAAATGGTATCAAAAAGATTTAAAAGAAAATGAATTTAGCAACGCTAGTGAACTCAAAGGCTTTTTGCAAAAGTATTTATAAGTTTTTTAATGAAATTTTAGTTAAAATTAGAAACAAATTTTAAAAAGAGTAAATTATGAGTGAATTATTAATAGAAATTGGCACAGAAGAATTACCTGCTATTCCTTTGTTAAAAGAATTAGCTAATATAGAAAAAAAATGGAAAAATGTTTTAGAAGAATATCGCTTGGTAAGTGATTTTAAATTTTATTATACTCCGCGTCGTTTAGTTTTTTTTCATGAAAATTTTGCAGACAAACAAGAAGATAGTTTTGCTGAATTTATAGGAGCACCTAAAAATGTTGCTTATAAAGATGGAGTTTTAACTCCTGCGGGACAAAGCTTCCTGCAAAAAGCAGGGATCAGTGAAAATGAACTCGCTTTTAAAGAAATCAAAGGTAAGGAAGTTTTATATCATCAAAAAGCTATCAAAGGTTTACAAAGTCAAGAAATTTTAGGAGAAATGGTAGAAAAATTTCTAAAAAATCTTAGTTTTGGCAAAAGTATGCGTTGGGGTGCAAATTCTTTTGAATTCATTCGTGCGATCCGTTCTATAGCTTGCATTTTAAATGATGAACTTGTTGATTTTCAAAGTTATGGGGTAAAAAGTGCTAAAAAAACTTTCATTCACAGAAGTGTAAGTTATGATTTGAAAGATTTTAACAATGCAAAAGAATATTTTGAACTACTAGAAAAAAACTATATTATCCTTGATCCAATCAAAAGAAAAGAAAAAATACTTGAACAATTTAAACTCATAGAAAGTCAAAAAAATATACAAATTGGAGAAGATGAAGAGCTTTTAGCTGAAGTAGTTGCTATCACAGAATATCCTAATGCACTTTTAGGAAGCTTTGAAGAAGAATTTTTAGAAATTCCTAGCGAAGTCATCATCACTTCAATGAGAGAAAATCAACGCTATTTTGCGGTTTTTAACGACAAAGGCTTAAGTAATCATTTTATAGTAGTAAGCAATGCAGTATGTAAGGATTATTCAAAAATCATACATGGAAATGAAAGAGTTTTGCGTGCAAGACTTAGCGATGCAATGTTTTTTTATCAAAATGATTTACAAAATGGTTTACAACCTGAAAAACTTGCCAAAATGACTTATCTTGAAGGTTTAGGCACAATGCAAGATAAAAGTTTAAGAGAGATTAAAATTGCTGAAATTTTATGTCAAATGCTTCATAATGATAAAATCGAAAATATCAGCACAGCACTAAAATACGCCAAAGCAGACTTAGCCACACAAATGGTTTATGAATTTACTGATTTGCAAGGCATTATGGGAAGTTATTATGCGCAAAAAATAGGATTAGATTATGAAATTTGCTTAGCCATCAAAGAACAATATCTTCCTAATTCTGAACAAGCTCCACTTCCAAGCACAGAATTTTCAAGCATAGTAGCCCTTGCAAACAAGCTTGATACCCTTATAGGACTTTTTAGTATAGGAAAAATTCCAAGCGGAACAAAGGATCCTTATGCCTTAAGAAGAGCAGCCAATGGAATCATTAAAATCGCTCTAAATTTAAATAAAGAATTTGATATCCAAATTTTATTAGAAAAACTTTCAAGTCATTATAAAAGCTTTGATATGCAAATTTTAAAAGATTTTATTTTTGAAAGACTTTATACTTTTTATACGGTCAATGCTTCTTTTGTAAAAGCGGTTTTAAGCTCACAAAATACAGATCTTATTCATATCAATCAAAGCGTAAATGCTCTTATAAAACTTAGCAAAAAAGATAATTTTAATGAAAATTTTGCAACCTTTAAAAGACTAGCCAATATCGCCACTAAAAATCCTCATAAAGTTGATGAAAGTCTTTTTACTCAAGAAGCAGAATGCAAACTTTACAAAGCTTTTCAAGAAAAAACTAAAGCCAACTCTTTACAAGAAAAACTTGAAAATCTTTTTGCACTCAAGCCTTTTATCGACGAGTTTTTTAATCAAGTAATGATTAATGCTGAAGATGAAAAACTTAAAAATAATCGCCAAGCTTTGGTTTATGAAATTTATGCGGAGTTTTTAAAAATCGCCGATCTTAAAGAGTTAAGCCTATGAAAGCCTTATGGCTTTTTTTAAGCCTTACTCTTTGGCTTTTTGGAGTTCAAAATTTAGAACTCATCAAAGGTCAAGCTTTATTTTTGGAGCTAGATAAGAAAGATTTTTTATCTTTAAAAAATAATGATAAAAATATTCTCACCTTTGCACATCCTAAAAATCAAGAAAAAATTCTAGCTATTTTTTCCTTACCTTACAAAAATCCCCCGAAAAATACAAAACTTATCGCATTTTATAAAAATAAAAAAGAAGAAATTTTCATAAAAACTTTAGAAGGTAATTATAAAAGTGAAAAATTGCAAGTTGAAAACAAAAAGATTTTTCCGCCAAAAACCGTACAAGAACGCATCGCTAAAGAATTAAAAGAAGCCAATGCGATTTATAGCTCTTATACTCCAAAAGCTTTATTTAACGGTGCTTTTAATATACCTTTAAAATCTTTTATCACAAGTGATTTTGGCGAAGCAAGAACTTTTAATGAAAAAGTAGCAAGTTATCACAGTGGAACAGACTTTAGAGCTGCCACAGGAACGCCTATTTATGCAGCCAATTCAGGCATAGTAAAAATTGCAAAAGATCGTTATTTTGCAGGAAATTCAGTAGTCATTGATCATGGTTTTGGAATTTATTCACAATACTATCATCTTTCTAAAATCGATGTTAAAGTAGGACAAAAGATAAAAAAAGGTGAGCTTATAGGACTTAGCGGGGCTAGCGGTAGAGTAAGTGGACCGCATTTGCATTTTGGAATTTTAGCTGGAGGCAAACAAGTCGATCCTTTGGATTTTGTCTCCAAATTTAATGCTATTTTTCAATGAAATTTAGTGACTTTTTCCATGCTTGGCTCCATAAGAGCTATTATAAAAATGCTGTAAGTATAGGAAAAAACGGAGATTTTTTTACTGCTGTGAGCGTAGGAAATCTTTTTGGCACACTTTTAGCCAAGCATTTTTTAAATTTAATAGATAAAAAAATTTTACAACCCCCTTTAGAACTTGTAGAAATAGGCGCTAATGAAGGCTATTTAAGTCGTGATTTTTTAGCCGCTTTGCTTGAATTAAGACCTGAAATTTTTTCTCAAATTTCTTTTTTCATCATAGAACCGCATGAAAAATTAAAAAATTTGCAAAAAAACACTTTAGAAGGAGTGGAATTTACTCACAAAAATAGCCTTAAAGAATGCCATTTTAAGAACGCTTTTTTCTTTTGCAATGAACTTTTTGATAGTTTTACTTGTGAACTTATAGATCATGATAAAATGGCATTTGTAGAAAATTTTAAACTTATTTTTAAAAATATGGATGAAAATTTGATCACAAAATGCAAAGCTTTAAATCTTACAAAAGGCGAACTCAGTTTAGAGCTTGAAAATTTTTTTAAAGATTTAGATCAAGCTTGCGAGAGATTTATATTTGCGGGATTTGACTATGGAACTTTGAATCCACAAAATTTTAGCTTAAGAATCTATCAAAAGCACGAAGTTTTTAACCCTTTTGAAGTATCGTTAAAAGATTTTTTCGGCAAAAGCGATCTAACTTATAATGTCAATTTTACCCATCTTCAAAAACTCATCAAAGAATATGATTTCAAACCTTTAGCTTTTAAAAAACAAAGTCTTGCTTTCATGGATTTTGGTTTTGAAGATTTATTAGAATACACAAAAAATAAAAACATTAAAACTTACGAAAGTTTTTTATCTCAAGCTAAAATTTTATTTTTTAATTTTGATGTAAAATTTCATTTTTTCGAATTTCAAAAAAACTAAAATTTTATATTTTTCATACTTGCTAAACAAACCCCCTCTCTTAAACCCTCATCAATGACTAGAAGTTTATGTTTATCAAACAAAGCATAAAACAGCAAACAACCTGCACTCAAATAATTTTTTCTCATCGTGCCTACTTCTTTTATAGCCTTTTTTTCTTCCATATGAAAAAGTTTAATAGCATAGTTTAAAAAATCCTTATGGCAAAGTTTTTTACCATTTACTCTAGTTGCTTCATACTTTTCATAGCTTATATTTTGTTTTAATGCGCTAAGTGTAGTAGGAACTCCGGAATTTAAAACCACCGTTTTAGCCCCTAAAGAACGAAGTTCCTTTTTAATCATAGCCACCTCATCAAAAGCCATAAAAGCTAAATGCTTTAAATAGGGATTTGCAATTAAAAAATGAATTTTAAGTTTTTTATCTTTAATATTGATGATAAATTTAGGATATTTTTTTATCAATTTTTTGTAAGAAATACAAGATTTATAATAAGAATGGCAATTTTTTTCATAAAAACTAATAATACCAAAATCAAAACTTTTAAAACTTTTTCCAAAAGAAAGCTCACAAGAAGCCCCTCCTAAATCACAATACGCAAACTCTCCCCAAATTTTAAGCCTTCTTAAGCCCACTTGCATACCTAAAACACTGATCTTAGCTTCACTTTTGGCATCTATAAGCTTAAAATCAATCCCAAATTCTTCTTTTAAATGGGCAAAAATTTCATTTGTATTGCTTGCTTTTCTAAAAGCTGCAGTCGCTACAGCTCTTGCTTTGCTTAAATCTTGCTCTTTAGCCAAAATACTCAAAGCATTTTTTAATCTTTGTATGGCTTCTTTAGAAATTTCTCCACTTTGATTTAGATTTTTCGCTGCTCCAATAACAAATTCATATTCTTTTAATTTATTTAATTTTTCATCCATTTGTACTGCTCTTAAAGTATTTGAACCAAGATCTATACCTAACATGACTTTCCTTGTTTGATTTTATAGTATAATAGCAAAAAAGTTCTAAAGGAAAAATATGCTTTTAGGTGTAAATATCGATCATATCGCAGTGTTAAGACAAGCTAGAATGGTAAATGATCCTGATCTTTTAGAGGCTGCTTTTATAGCAGCTAAACACGGAGATCAAATCACTTTGCATGTAAGAGAAGATCGCCGTCATGCTCAGGATTTTGACTTGGAAAATATTATAAAATTTTGCAAAAGCCCTATCAATTTAGAATGTGCTTTAAATGATGAAATTTTAAATTTAGCTCTTAAACTCAAACCCCACCGCGTTACTTTAGTGCCTGAAAAAAGAGAAGAGCTTACTACAGAAGGAGGGCTTTGTTTAAATCATGCTAAATTAAAACAAAGCATAGAAAAACTTCAAAGTGCAAACATTGAAGTTTCGCTTTTTATCAATCCTAGTTTAGAAGATATAGAAAAATCAAAAATTTTAAAAGCCCAATTCATAGAGCTTCATACAGGACATTATGCGAATTTACACAACGCACTTTTTAGCAATATCTCTCATACTGCTTTTGCCTTAAAAGAACTTGATCAAGATAAAAAAACCCTGCAAGCTCACTTTGAAAAAGAATTGCAAAATTTAACACTCTGTGCTAAAAAAGGCACAGAATTTGGTTTAAAAGTAGCCGCAGGACATGGTTTAAATTACAAAAATGTAAAACCTATAACAAAAATTAAAGAAATTTGTGAGCTAAATATAGGACAAAGCATTGTAGCAAGATCTGTATTTACAGGACTTCAAAACGCTATTTTAGAAATGAAAGAACTTATTAAAAGATGAAAAAACTAGCCATTAGCATAGGCGATATAAACGGCATAGGACTTGAAATTTTAGTGCGTTCTCATGAAGAACTAAGTAAAATCTGCACGCCTTTTTATTTTATCCACGAAAGCTTGCTTGATAAAGCTTTAAAACTTTTAAATTTAAAACCTTTTAATGTAAAAATCGTAGCTTTTAAAGATAAAAAAGACTATGAGTTTAAATTTCTTAAAAAGCAAAATTCTCTTGAAATTTACTCTTTTTGCCTTCCTTTAGGCTTTAAAGTAGATGAAAATTTTGAAATCAAAGCCGGAGAAATAGATGCAAAAAGTGGACTTTATGGTTTTTTAAGCTTTAAGGCGGCAAGTTATTTTGTCTATGAAAAACACGCCCATGCCTTGCTTACTCTACCTATACACAAAAAAGCTTGGGAAGACGCAGGACTTAAATACAAAGGACATACCGATGCTTTAAGGGATTTTTTTAAAAAAAATGCCATTATGATGCTAGGTTGTAAAGAGCTGTTTGTAGGACTTTTTAGCGAACATGTACCTTTAGCTAAGGTGAGTAAAAAAATCACTTTTAAAAATTTAAGCATCTTTTTAAAAGATTTTTACAAAGAAACGCATTTTAAAAAAATAGGGCTTTTAGGTTTTAATCCTCACGCTGGAGATTATGGAGTCATAGGCGGAGAAGAAGAAAAAATCATGGAAAAAGCTATAACTTTTGTTAATGCCTTTTTACGCTCTAAAAAAGATGAAAAATTTTTCAAAAAAGCTTTAAAAGATGAAAATTTACAAAAAGAATTGCTTTTAAGTTTTAAAGACAAGGGTGTTTATCTACCCTATCCTTTAGTAGCTGATACGGCTTTTACTAAGGCTGGTTTAAAAAACTGCAATCGTTTAGTGGCTATGTATCACGATCTTGCCCTTGCTCCTTTAAAGGCCTTGTATTTTGATAAAAGCATCAATGTGAGTTTAAATTTACCCATCATACGCGTCAGCGTTGATCATGGCACGGCCTTTGATAAGGCCTATAAAAATGCTAAAATCAACACTAAAAGTTATTTTGAAGCGGCTAAATTCGCAATTAATTTAAATCCTAAGGCTTAATTTAGCCCTAGAATCAATCAAATCTTCTTTAGCCAAGCTGTCTATAAAATCTTGCAAATCTTTATTGGTATTTAAACTTTGAGTGAGTAAATTTTCATATTTATCAACTTTATTTTTAAAAATTTGCTCTAAAACTTCTTTAGTCTTTATATCTTTTTGCTCTTTGCATAAGCTCTAATAAAGCCTTAATATAAGCTTCTTGCATGCAATCACTTGCATTGAGTAAAGGCAAAATAGGATTTTCCCCTGCTTTTGTATTTTGCATATTTTTTATACAAATTTTTCTTTCTTTAAGCATCTTTTTTGAAATGGCTTTAAAATCTTTTTTCATCTTTTTTATCTGCTTTTTTTGAAATATTTTGATACAAACTACTATAGATGTTATCTACTAAAGCAAGTTTTTTATTCTCAAATTCATTACGCACACCAATTTCATTACATATCATAAGCTCATCAAAACTCAAAGCCCCTAAACTCACCAAACTTAAACCAAGCAATAAAATAATTTTTTTCATTATTTACCTTTAAAATTTTTATTTTATTTTAACAAAAATATTTTGAATTTTTTAAGGAAATTAAGCCTTTATTTTATTATAATGCGTTTTTATTTTTATAAGGAAATTAAAATGCAAAATTACAAAAAAGCTCTTTTTGCACTAGCTCTTAGTGCTTTTTGTATGGGTGTAACCGAATTTGTTATGGCAGGAGTTTTGGTTGATGTTGAAGCGTATTTTAGCGTAGATGCAAAAACTGCGGGCTATCTTACAACCTTATATGCTATAGGTGTTGTTATAGGTGCTCCTCTTATTACTATACCTTTAAGTCGTTTTCACAGACATACACAACTTTTAATCAATCTTGGAATTTTTGCTTTAGCAAATTTCATTATCTTTTTTAGCCAAAATTTCTATCTTACAGCGTTTGCGCGTTTTGTAGCAGGAACACAACATGGAGTATTTTTTGTCATTGCTACCTTAGCTGTAAGTGCTATAACCCCAGATGATAAAAAATCAAGCGCTCTAGCTATAATGGTCACAGGACTTACTGTAGCCTTGGTTACTGGAGTGCCACTTGGAACTTTCATAGGGCATTATTTTGGCTTTAAATTTATCTTTTTACTTATTTTTATCATTACAAGCCTAGCATTTTTTGGAGTATGGCATATGATGCCCAAAAATTTACATCCTAGTCCAACAAGTCTTAAAAATCTAATCCCTGCTTTTTCGCATCAAAATTTGTTAAAAACTTATACTATAACCATTTGTAGCTGTGGGGCTCAATTTGTTCTTTATACTTATTTGCAAAAATTACTCGTAGAAATAAGCAGTTTTAAAGTCCAAGATACAGCTTATATCTTACTTTTATATGGAATTTGTGCAATTTGTGGAAATTTATGGGGCGGAAAAATAGTAGATAAAAAAGGTGCTATTTTTTCCCTGCGTCTTATTTTAAGCATACAAGTTCTAGTATTTTTAAGCGTATTTCTCACCATGCATTCTAAAATTTTAATCATTTTTAGCGTAGCTTTGATAGGATTTTTTGCCTTTTCCACTATACCTGCGCTAAAAATGCTTAGCATTGCTAAAGCTAAACGCCATACTTATAAAGTCATAGACAGCACAGTAAGTGTAAATGAAGCAGCTTTTAATGTAGGCATAGCTTTAGCAAGTTTTTTAGGTGGGATTGTTTTAGCAGGATTGGGCATAGAATTTAATGCTTTATTTTCGGCACTTTTTGTAAGCCCTGCTTTGATTTTTGCCTTACTTTTTGCCAAAGATAAATTAAATTATAAAAAATTTCAAAGAAAAAGTTTAAAAAAGATATAAATTGGAATAGAAATTGCTTGTTTGTTTAATGTAAAGTTAAATAAAGGAGGAGAAAATGGTAGTAGATAATACTCAAAAAACATCAAATGCTATTTTTAGCACCACAACAAAGGTTAAAGAGAAAAATACTTCAGCAGATGAATTTCAAGCCACATTAAATGAAGCAAAAAACAAAGAAGAAAAGGAAGAAGAAAAAACAAGTTCAAGCAAATTTACCAACGAAGACATTGATCTTGGTGCTGTTAGAGAAGATTTTAGATCTTATGCTTGGCAAAAAATGAAAGAAGATCAATACAAAAAAAATGAGGAGACTTTGCTAAATAAGCTTTTTGCTACAATTGACGCAGGAAATGCCACAAACAATACAAAGGCTTAATATACAAATCAATCAAAACTCAAATTACATAAACGAGAATTCCAATAATTCTCGTAAATTTTCTAATAACTCCAGATAAAATGAAAAAATTTATTATTTCCTTTATATGAAGCAAATATAGAAAAATTGACCAATTTAATTTATCAATTTCTGTTATAATTTTGCCAAAAACAAAGGAAAATAATGATTTTTATTGATGCTTGCTTTAAAAAACCTACACCCTATACCCCTATTTGGATGATGCGTCAAGCAGGAAGATATTTGCCAGAATATATGGAAGTAAGAAAACAAGCGGGCGATTTTCTCTCTTTGTGTAAAGACTATAAAAAAGCTTCTGAAGTTTCTTTACAGCCTATTGATATTTTAGATGTAGATGCAGCAATCATTTTTTCAGATATCTTAGTTGTTCCTCTCGAAATGGGCATGAATTTACGCTTTGAAAAAGGAGAAGGGCCTATTTTTGATAATCCTATTTCAACCCTAGAAGACTTAGAAAAACTTGACGATCAAAATGCGCATAAAAAATTAAATTATGTCTATGATGCCTTAAAGCTTACTAGAGAAAAATTATCTCAAAACAAGGCTTTAATAGGATTTTGCGGAAGCCCTTGGACTATAGCTACCTATATGATAGAAGGAGGCGGAAGTAAAAATTATGCAAAGTGTAAAAAAATGCTCTATCAAAACCCAGAACTTTTACATAAAATTCTAAACAAACTAACTCAAGTTTTAAAACTTTATTTAGAAGAGCAAATTAAAGCAGGTGCCAATGCTGTACAAATTTTTGATAGCTGGGCAAGTGCTTTAGAATACGATAAGTTTTTTGAATTCTCTTTTAATTATATGCTTGAAATTTCAAATTTTATTAAAAGCAAATACTCAAATATACCTGTAATTTTATTCCCTAAAGGCATTAGCGGTTATTTGGATAGAATCGATGGTAATTTTGATGTTTTTGGGGTTGATTGGAGCACTCCGCTTGATTTAGCACGTGATAAACTATCACACAAATACACTCTTCAAGGCAACATGGAGCCTTGCAGACTTTATGATAAAAATGCCATCAAAGAAGGAGTGGAAAAAATACTAAAAACCATGCAAAATAAAGCTCATATTTTCAACTTAGGACATGGGATCTTGCCTGATATTCCTGTTGAAAATGCAAAATATTTTATCAAGCTTGTACAAGAAAGTTCAGCTAAATGAAAATACTCTTTGGTCCTGTTAGCTCAAGGCGTTTTGGAAGATCTTTGGGTATAGATTTAAGCCCTAGTAAAAAACAATGCAATTTTGATTGTGTTTATTGTGAGCTTGATCCAAAAAAAGCCCAAGAAAAACAGGATGAAATTATCAGCATAGATAAAATTATCTCCGAAGTTAAAGTTGTGCTTGAAAAAAATGTTGAATTTGATTTTCTTACCCTTACTGCCAACGGAGAGCCTAGTCTTTATCCTTATTTAAATGAGCTTATTTTATCTTTACGCAGCATTGCTAAAGATAAAAAATTGCTTATTTTAAGCAATGGCACAGCTGTATTAGATGAAGACAAATTTAATGCTTTGCTAAAACTAGATGTGGTCAAATTTAGCCTAGATAGTGCAGTTGCTAAAACTTTTTATCGTATTGATAGAGCTTTAAAAAACATTGACTTAGAAAAAATGATAGAAAAAATGGCAGATTTTAGAGCTAGGTTTAATGGAGATTTGATTATGGAAATTCTAGTTGTTAAAGATCTTAATGACAACGAAGAAGAATTTAAAGCGCTCAATCAAGCTTTAAAAAAAATCATACCTTTAAGAGTTGATCTAAGTACCATAGATAGACCTCCTGCTTATGCCGTTAAAAAAGTAAGCGAAGAAAAACTTTTAGAACTTTCCAAACTTATAGATTCTACCCCTGTACTCTTAGCCAAAAGGCATTATGAAGGTGAAAAAATAAGCTTCAATGAAGAAGAATTATTAAAAATGCTTCATTTACGCTCACAAAGCGAAATAGACATTGAAGTGAAATTTGATGAACAATCCAAAACTCTCTTAAATCAACTTATCAAAGAAAAAAAGGTAAAAATTCTCGATTTAGCTGGAGTTAAATTTTATAAAGTTTAGACCTTTGGTAAATACTTTCTAAGTAAAGTTATAAGATCATTTCTACTTACATCACTTAAAACTTCACTCACACAATCAAAATCCCTAACTTTTTCCTTTGAAAAAAAGATGATATGGCTTTGTGGATGCTGTTTTTTATAAGCACTTAGCAAATTTCTCATTTGCTCAAGATCAAATTTAATTAATTCATAATCAAGCAAAATCAAACGATAAGTCTCCTTGCTTAATTCTTGTTTTAATTGACTAAAAGAATTTATACATATATTTTTATCGCATTGTTTTTCTATTATATTGAAAAATAAGGTTGCATCAAAATCATTTTGTTTAAAAAGCAATACATTATTTTGATAAGGGGTTTTAAATTTTAAAGTGCAAACCTTATCAAGCTTGTTTTGCAAAATATTTTCAAGATCTTTTTTTTCAAAAGGTAAAGTTAAAAAATACTCATAATGTGTATTTTTATGCCGACCCATCACTATAAAATCATAGTTTTTCTTTACATTTTCATTTAAAATTTTATCCTTGATAAAAATCAAATGAAAGTCATTAACATCAAAACTTAAATTTTTAAAACAAGTACTTTCTATGCCAAAATACGAAAGTAAATTTGCAAGTAAAAAATTTTCAAGCTCATCATTATTAACTATAGCCACACTTGCTTCAAACTGCAAAACCTTTCCATGAGATGTCCCTATAATGCTTTTATGATGCTCTAAAGCCTCATTTAATTCTAATCTAATTTGATCTTTTTGAGAATTTAAGGCATTTAAAATCAAAGAATTAATTTCTTTATTATACCCTTCATTTAAGCAACGCATTGCATTGGATATATTTCCAAGCTGATATAAATTTTCTTCTAATAAATGCAAATATCTGTCTTTTTCATGGGATATTTTAGTTAAATTTTGTCCCGTAGTTTCAAATTTTTCCTTTAACAAATCAAGCGCACTATCAACATCAATCTTTTTTTGAAAATTTAAAAAATCATTTTGCATGCAAAAAATTTTTTGATATATTTTGTTTATATTTCTATTTCGTCTAAAAGCAAAAATAAAAAGTGTTAAAGATAAAACAAAAATGCTAGAAAACATACCTATTTTCAGTTGTTCAGCAACACTATCAAGCTTTGAGATATCAATACTTAAATACGCTAAAATTAGATTAAAAATAAAAATTATCCCTGCTAATATCAAATCAATTTTCCTTTATTTTTTGCGCCGCTTTCTTGCCTACAAGCATTGCAAGATCTTTAAAATCAGCCTTATATATAGATTCAAAATTTCCATAATACGCTAAAAGTTTTTGTATAACCCCTGAACTAAGTCCTAAATTTGCAAGCTTAGAACTTTTCAAGTCCTGTTTTTTCTTAGTATTTTGATGAAAGCTGATAGCAAAACGGTGTGCTTCATCTCTTAATTTCTGTAAGAATTGTAGTTTTTTATCGTTAATACTTAAGCTAAATTCTCCTTTTAAGGAATGAATTTTATCCTTAGCACCTCCTTTAGCCCTATGTGCTTTTGCATCGATCTTTTCTTTTGAAATAGCTAAAATATCGACATTAGCTCCACTACTTACAATGATTTCTTTAGCCAAATCAAGCAAAGCCTTTCCTCCATCTATAAGCCATAAATCAGGAGGGGGTATTTTATCAAAGTCCAAAGCCCTACGCGTTAAAACTTCACGCATTTGATCATAATCATTTTTATGTTTTAAATGAAATTTTCGATATTTTGACTTATCCCAAGAATTTATTCTATAAGCTACCATAGCTCCAACATTTGCCACGCCTTGCAAATGAGAATTATCAAAAATTTCTATATCATTTGGTAAATTTTCAAGCTCAAAATAAGACTTTAATTCTTTTTGTATAGTAAAACCATGATTTTTTTGCTCTTTTTCTATATTTAAAAGGGCATTTTGAAAAGCCAAATCACAAATTCTTCTTTTTTCTCCTATTTTAGGGATTTTAATACTGATTTTTTTATCAAATCTTTGGCTTAAAATTTCTTCTAAAAGCACTCTATCTTCAAATTCTTCATAAACATAAATAACATTTGCAAGCAAAGGAATGTCCATACTAAAATTTTCTAAAATCAATTGCTTATAAATTTCATTTTTATCCTCTTGTATATCATTTTTTATAGGAGTAATCTTAGAATTTGCACTGATAATTTTTCCATTTTGCACCACAAAGCGTAAGGTTGAAAGCATGGAATTTTCAAAGGCTAAAGCAAATACTTCAAAATCTTCTAATTTTGCAATATCTATTTCAACCTTAACTTCCAAATCTTTAATCGTTGCAATCTGATCCCTTACTTTAGCTGCTTCTTCGTAATTTTCATTCTGTGCTAAAACAAGCATTTGTTTTTCTAAATTTTTTATTAAAATACTAGGATTTAAAAGTGCGTGCATAGCCTCATCTAAAATTTCAAGGTATTTTTCCCTGCTGATGCGTTTATCGCAAGGCGCAAGACAACGAGAAATTTGATAAAAAATACAAGGGGATTTACAACTTGCTTTTTGCTTTAAAGGATAATATAAATAAAGCGCATCTAAAAGCTCTCTAGCACCTTTAAAAAAAGGACCAAAATATTTGATTTTGCTTTTTTTTACCAATTTTCTAGTGATCTCAAAGCGTGGGAATTCTTCTTCAAAATCCACATAAATATAAGGATAAGTTTTATCATCTCTTAGTAAAATATTATATTTTGGATGCAGTTGTTTGATAAAAGAATTTTCTAAAATCAAAGCATCAGCTTCTGAATTAGTAGTGATAAATTCCAAATGCACTGTTTCTTCAATCATTTTTTGAATTCTTAAAGAATTTCTTGGATTTGCGTGTAAATTTGGAGTAAAAGCAAAATAAGATTTGATACGATTTTTAAGATTTTTAGCCTTACCTACATATAAAAGCTTTCCTTCTTGATTGAAGTATTGATAAACTCCAGTGCTATTGGGAAGAGTTTTTAACTCATTTTCTAAATTCTCTTTAGTCAAGATTAGAACCCTTTTTGATAAGTTCTCTTAAATCTTCAAATTTCTTAAATAATTTTTCATCTTTAAAGCAATTTTTAAATTCACCCTTAGAAAGCTCCAAATAAGAATTTTTAGAGAGTTTTTCATCATTTTTGTTTTTATTTGCTGCATAAGTGTATTTTTGGGAAAAGATTTTTATATCTTTTATATCAATAAATCCACTTAAAGGATATTTTTGTCCATATGCTTTTATGAGAAATTTAATATAAATTTTGCTATCATCATGATTTAATTCTTGATAAGCTGCTGGATGTAAGGTTATTATATTTAAAATATGATTTTTTACATAAATTTTAGCAATCAAACGTTGCTTAGCAAGCGGAAAAGAACTTAAAAAATCTTTGCAAAAAAATAAGGTTTTTAAAGGCTTATAATGAGGTTTATCCATCAATTCATTAATAACAGCACTAGCGTTTTTAGTCATCTTAATATTATTTCTTTTTCCCATAAGATGATTTTAGCATTTCTTTTCTTAATTTTCTTCTGTGCTTGCGGATATAAAGGCAACCCTCAATACACAAGCTATGAACAAAATGGCTCGGTAAAAACCATTAAAAAATACGAACAATTACATAGGTGGTAAATAATGAAAAAAGCAGATATTTTAGTTTTAGACTTTGGCTCTCAATACACTCAGCTTATAGCAAGACGCTTAAGGGAACAAGGAGTTTATGCAGAAATTTTACCTTTTAATGTAAGCTTAGCTGATATCAAAGCAAAAGAACCAAAAGGTATTATTTTAAGTGGAGGTCCAGCAAGCGTATATGCAACTGATGCGTATTTTTGCGATAAAGGCATATTTGACTTGGGTTTACCTGTTCTTGGAATTTGTTATGGTATGCAGCTTATGGCACATCATTACAAAGCTACAGTTGCACCTGCAGGACATAAAGAATATGGTAAAGCAAATATAGAAGTTAAAAAAGATAGTGCTTTATTTAAAAATCTTCCAAAAAAACAAACTGTTTGGATGAGTCATTCTGATAAAGTAGAAAATTTACCTCAAGGTTTTGAAGTTTTAGCCACAAGTGAAAATAGTCCTTTTTGTGTTTTTGGCAACGAAGATAAGAAATTTTTTGCTCTGCAATTTCACCCAGAAGTGCAACACAGTGAATTTGGCAAAAATATCTTAAAAAATTTTGCTAAATACGCTTGTAATTGCGAAAGTGTTTGGAATATGGGTTCTTTTGCAAAAACTCAAGCAGAAAAAATCCGTGAAGAAGTAGGCAGTGATAAAGTGCTTTGTGCTGTAAGTGGCGGAGTAGATAGTAGTGTAGTTGCTGCACTTTTAGCCAGTGCTATAAAAGAGCAAGTTATAGTAGTTTTTGTAGACAATGGACTTTTAAGGAGCGGAGAAAAAGAACAAGTTGAATTTATGTTTAAAAATACCTTAGGTATCGATCTTATCAGCATTGATGCAAGTGAAATTTTCTTAAGTCGCTTGGCTAATGTTAGAGATCCTGAGCAAAAAAGAAAAATCATAGGAAATACCTTTATAGAAGTTTTTGAAGAAGAAGCAAAAAAACATAAAGATGTAAAATATCTCGCTCAAGGAACACTTTATACTGATATCATAGAAAGTTCTGTTGTAGGTGCAAGCAAAACCATTAAAAGCCATCATAATGTAGGGGGCTTGCCTGAAAAAATGAATCTTAAACTCATAGAGCCTTTAAAAGAAATTTTTAAAGATGAAGTGCGTGCCCTAGGACTTGAGCTTGGACTTAGCAAAGAAGTAGTTTATCGCCATCCTTTCCCTGGACCAGGGCTTGCTATACGCATTATGGGAGAAGTAAATCGCCCTAGTTTAGAACTATTGCGCAAGACTGATGTAATTTTACTTGAAGAACTTAAAAGCACCGGCTGGTATGATAAAACTTGGCAAGCATTTTGCGTACTTTTAAATGTTAAAAGCGTTGGGGTTATGGGGGATAACCGCACTTATGATAATGCAGTTTGTATACGCGTTGTAGATGCAAGTGATGGTATGACAGCTACTTTCTCGCATTTACCTTACGAAGTTTTAGAAAACATAAGTCGCCGTATCATCAATGAAGTAGAAGGTATAAACCGCGTTGTTTATGATATCTCAAGCAAACCACCTGCAACCATAGAATGGGAATGATCCATTTTTTTCTAGCTCTTATTTTTATTATAAAATTTTTATAAAAATAAGGCTAGAATTTATTTAAGAAATTTCAAGGAAGAAATATGCATGGAAAAATAGCTATTTATATGGATTCTACAGGACGTGGAACCGTTACAAACTCAGCAAATACCTTTTTTGACTTCAATCGCCAAATTTGGAATGATAAAAAAAGCATGCCAAGTGTTGGTATGCTTGTGGAATTTAGAACTCTTTCTAGCGAAAAAAAAGCAGAAGACGGCAAGCCCGTTCAAACAAGCAAAACCATAACGGGTATAAAACCTTCAAAATTTCAAGAATTTAAAGAAGGGGATTTTATCACTGAGCATGATTTTTGGAAAACTGATAATGATGATGAATTAGAAGACTTGCAAAACTCAAGAAGAAGTGCTTATATAACAGAACTCTATAGAACAACAGACTTTGACAGTATAGAAAAAATTCCTCTTTCTTTTACTATACCTCAAGCTATACAAAAATATTTTGCCCATGAAATTTTATCCGTAGAAACGCTTCAAGCCAATCTACAAGATGAAAAGGAAATTCCTTGCATACTTGATTATCTTATACTTAAAAGATTTTTATTTAAAGCTTATGATACTTTAATTTTTATGGATAATAGCATAGACCAAACCCAATTTAGCGCATTAAAAAGCATCATGATGCATTTAGAGAATTCATATAAACAAATGATAGCTGATCAAAAACCAAATATCACTAAAATTTTTAACGAAACTTTTTTATCTTTGCAGTGTCATTACCAAGCTTTAGTAGCCACCATAGATACAAGAAAAAATCGTCTAGCCTCACTTGAAGCACAAATGAAAACTTTACAATCTGAAATAAATCTTAAAAGTAATGCGGCCAATGCAGACCCTGAAAAACTTAAAGCACGGCAAGAAAGATTGGCTAAGCTACAAAAAGAAGCAGAATACTACAGAACAACACTAAAAAGACTTGATGCTATAAGGGAGGATTTTTATAAGAAAAATTACAATATTTTCGAAAATGCTTTTAAGCTTTCACGAGAAAAGCTCTTTAAAAAAATTGTCACAGGTTTAAATCTATGTGCAACCATAATGGATGTTAAAATTTGGCACTTATCTTTAAAATCATCAGGGGTTAAAAATTCTTATTTTACTATGAGCAATATAGAAAATTCTTTCTGTTCTCTTTCTTTTGCAGAACATTACTTAAGTCGCTTAAATAAATCCGCTCTAAATCCTTTTGATCAAAAACTTTTAGTGTATATTCAAAAAATTACAAAAGAACAAAGAAAAAAATTTTTAGTTGTCACATCGGATTTAGATTTATTATGCAAATTAAAAATTGAAAACTTTTCACAAAATCCATATTATTTAGTAAAATACGCACCTAAAAAAGTGAATTATCAGTCTTTAATGCGTGATAACACCTTTGATATAGTCTATATTGATGAAAAACATGTTTGGGAAAATGTTGCCGATATTATTTTACAAGGAAAGCATTTTGACAAATCAGGAAAAACCAAATTTAAACTGATTTAAGACATAGAAATTTAAGCTAAATTAAGTTATAATTTCCTTGCCTAAACAGTTTGTGGTATTTAAAGTGATCCAACACATTTTTATTAACTGCGATTGTGTGATTTACCGTGTTCTGTGGCATCGTTTGAGCTTTAAAAAAAGCGAGAAGTTGCAGCCTTTAAAAATTACCTAGCGGTTTTCTTTGACTTTTTGGGGTCAATCTTTGTTAAACGGCTGTTTGGGTTTAAAAGGAGATATAAATGAAAATAATGATTTTGGGTAGTGGTGCAAGAGAATATTCTATTGCTTTAGCCTTAAGAAGAGTAGACAAAAATTTAGAGTTTTATTTTGCTCCTGGAAATGGCGCTACCGAAAGTCTTGGAACAAATTTAAACCTAAAAGATCCAGTAGTTTTAGCAACCTATGCGAAAGAAAAAGGTTTTGATCTTTGTATAGTAGGAAGTGAAAGTTTTTTAGCTGAAGGTGTTGTAGATATTTTTAAACAACAAGGACTTGCTATTTTTGGGCCAAGTAAAGCTGCTGCAATGCTTGAAACCTCAAAATCTTTTATGAAAAGCTTTCTTAAAAAATACCGTATCAAAACAGCCAAATTTTTAAACACAAATGATATTGAAAAAGCAAAAAATTTTATACATAGTTTAACCCCTCCTATAGTAGTAAAAGCCGATGGACTTTGTGCAGGAAAAGGTGTTATCATAGCTAAGACTCATGAAGAAGCCATAGAAGAAACAGCTAAAATGCTGAGTGGAGAAAGCTTTGGAGATGCTGGAAAACTCGTTGTAATTGAAGAATTTTTAGATGGTTATGAATTAAGCATTTTTGCAGTATGTGATGGCAATGATTTTGTTTTACTTCCTGTAGCACAAGATCACAAAAAATTACTCGATAATGATCAAGGGCCAAATACTGGCGGAATGGGTGCTTACGCTCCTAGCTCTTTAGCGAATGAAAGCTTGCTTAGAAAAGTTCAAAAAGATATTATTTTACCGACTTTAGCAGGCATGAAAAAAGAAGGAGCGGAATTTTGTGGTGTTTTATTTATAGGTGCTATGATCGTTGGAAATAAACCTTATGTATTAGAATTTAATGTTCGCTTTGGCGATCCTGAATGTGAAGTTTTAATGCCTTTAATCGAAAATCCTTTGGAGCTTATTTTAGCTGCTACTCAAAGACGCTTAAGACACACAAAAATCAAAATCAAAAAAGAATTTGCAGTAGGGGTTGTATGCGCGAGTGAAAACTATCCTTACAAAAGTTCACCAAAAAGTGAAATTACTGTAAATAACATTCCTGAAAACTCTCATATCTCTTATGCTGGAGTAAGCCTAGAAGATGGCAAATTAATGGCTGATGGTGGAAGAGTTTTGGTTTGCGTTGGCACAGGAAAAAGTATAGAAGAAGCGCAAAAAAATGCTTATAAACTTTGTGATAATGTAAATTTCAAAGGAAAGCAATACAGAAAAGACATCGCTCATCAGGTTCTTAAATGAAAGAAAATTTACAAGACCGCTTAGAGCGTGAAAATCTAAAAATAGCAAGTTTTGGAAAAAGAGTTCTAGCTTTTTTAATCGATGATATGATTATTTCTTTGATTGTGTTTATCATTTTTTATGATCGTCTAATCCAAGCAAAAGATTTATTTGAAACAACTCAAATTATAGGAAATTTTTATCTTGGCTTCATCTTGCTTCATTTTAGTTATCAAGCAATTTTTACTTATCTTTATGGGGCAAGTTTGGGAAAAATATTATGCAAAATTATCATCTTGGATGAAAATATTCTTGACAAACCCAATCTCATCCAAAGTTGCATCAGATCTGCCATAAGACAGGTTAGTGCTATGGCATTTATGCTTGGATTTGCTTGGGCTTTAAGCAATGATTTACGCAAAGCTTGGGAGGATTATCTAGCAAGGACAATAGTAGTCGATGTGGCGTAAATTTTCCTTATTGCTAGGAACTAGCATAGCTTTAAGTGCAGCACAAGTTGATATTTACGCTCTTGATGCAAAAAAAGAAGGTGATATTCTTACTGCAAACAATGATGTTATTATTTTTTCTGATTTTTATTTCATCACTGCCAATAAAGCAATTTACAATGAAAAAACCGGAGATGTTGAGCTTTTTGGTGATGTTAACATCCTAAGGGGACAAAACGAAAGATCACATTCTGATTATGCTAAAATCAACCTAAATTCCAATCAAGCCGATTTTAGTAATTTTTTCTTTTCCAATAATAATCTTGAAGTATGGTTTCAAAGCAAAACAAGCCATCTAAATGATAAAGTCTTTGAAAGTAAAATTTCAGCAGTTTCAAGCTGCAATGTTGAAGATCCTGATTGGGAAATTCGTTTTTCAAAAGGCTGGCTTAACCGGGAAACCAATTTTGTTCATCTTTACAATGCAAGATTATATGTTAAAAATACCCCGGTTTTTTATCTACCTTATTTTGGATTTAGTGCTGATACTCATAGACAAAGCGGACTTTTAATCCCAAAAATCGTTTTAAAAAGTAGCGAAGGCTTATACTATGAACAACCTATTTATATTGCCACTCAAGAAAATTGGGATTTAGAACTTGATCCACAAATTCGAACAAACCGTGGTTTTGGACTTTATTCTACTTTAAGATTTCTTGATTCTCCATATTCAACAGGAGAATTAAATTTTGGTGCTTTTAGAGAAAATAGCTCCTATTTTCACGATGAAAATTTGAAAAACCAAACCCACTATGGAATAGAACTAAAATACTCAAGAGATGATTTAATCAAATCTTTGCTCAGTGATAATTTTCAAGAAGGTCTATGGATAGATGCAACCTATCTCAACGATGTGGATTATTTAAATTTAGGAAGTAGAGATTATCGAGATCTTAACTCGCTTGTAACCTCCAAAATCAATTATTTTTTAGCTGATGAAAACAATTTTTATGGAGCTTATGCAAGATATTATATCGACACATCTAAACTTAGCAACAATACAACCTTGCAAGAATATCCAAGCTTTCAATATCATAGATTTTTAAATAACCTTTTTGATGAACGCTTACGTTATTCATTTGATGCTTCATTTCATAATTTTTACCGACCTGCTGGTTCTTATGCAAATGAGTTAAATTTAGACTTGCCTATCTCGTATCACAATGCTTTTTTTGGAAACTTTTTACACTTTACTTTTACAGAAAGATTTTATGCTTCTTTTGTAAATTATAGCAACGATCCCGAAAGAAACCATGAGCATTATTTTAGAAACACTCATGATTTTAATCTCTACACCGATCTTTCAAAAGCTTATGAAAATTTCTTTCATACTTTAAATTTAGGAGTGAATTACATTTTACCAGGAGCAAAATCAGGTAAAATCACGCAAGATTATCTTGAAGAATACGACAAAGAAAACGAACATACAAGTCTTTATGCTGTACAATATTTCTATAACAACGAAGGACAAAAAAAACTCAAACACAGATTTTCACTTGACTATCTCAATAAACAAAATAAATTCTATAAACTTGAAAATCTTTTAACTTATTATTTTAATGAAAACATCAATCTCAACAGCGAAGTGCTTTACTCTTATGAGCAAAGTCGCTTTACCAATGTCATCAGCCAAATAGAAGTCAATACAAATTCAAAATTTAATTGGATGTTTTCTCATGCTTATCAAAACGATGAGTATGGAAAATATAGCTTTATTGGCACAAGAGCAAATTATATTGCCACACCTAATTACAATTTATTTGGTGGAATTTGGTTTGATACTCAAAGAGCTCATGCAAACATGTGGGAACTTGGCTATACCTATCAAAGAAAATGTTGGAACTATTCTTTAATGTATAGAGAAAGAATCGATCCACAACTCACAAGTGGTGGTATCACAGCTAAAAATCAAAGCGGAGTTTATTTTATTTTCAACTTCTATCCTTTAGGAGGAGTAAAATACGATTTCTCTTTAGCAGAAAGTGAAAACAAAATTTAAAAAGGATGAAATTTGCTAAATATTTTAAAAAATTTTACGAATTTATTATCTGGTAAAAAAGGGAAAATAATGCAATACAGCATAGAAATTAACAAAAATACAGAAATATTTGATATAGATAAAGTCGCCAAACAAGCTGCTGGTGCTGTTTTAATGAGACAAGGCAAAAGCGTTGTTCTAGCTACAGTTGCAAGAGAAGAAAAACAAGTTGAAGAAGATTTTTTACCTCTAACCGTTCAATACATCGAAAAAGCTTATGCCGCAGGAAAAATCCCTGGTGGCTATGTTAAAAGAG
This sequence comes from Campylobacter sp. BCW_6465, assembly GCF_001762815.1. NCBI lineage: Bacteria > Pseudomonadati > Campylobacterota > Epsilonproteobacteria > Campylobacterales > Campylobacteraceae > Campylobacter > Campylobacter sp. BCW_6465. The sequence goes on along the minus strand of NZ_MJXN01000112.1, from coordinate 72,374 downwards.
AAACCAAGCCAAGCGATGCAGAAACCTTAACAGCACGTATTATCGATAGAAGCTTGCGCCCTCTTTTTCCAAAAGGCTATGCTTATCCAACTCAAATCGTTGTGATGGTTCTCTCAGCTGATCCTAAAGTAGATTTGCAAGTAATGAGCTTAAATGCCGCAAGCGTGGCACTTTATCTTAGTGATATACCTATGAAAGCTCCAGTGTGCGGTGTTCGCATAGGAAAGATAGATGGAAATTTCATACTCAATCCAAACAATGAAGAGCTTCAAAATAGCACTCTAGATCTCTATGTAGCAGGTGTAAAAGATGAGCTTTTGATGATAGAAATGAGAACCTTACCCGATCAAAAAGAAAATGAAATCTTTATCGAAGCTCCTTATGCTGATGTTTTAACTCAAACCACTTCACAAAATATGAATGAACTTAGCGAAGATGAAATTTTAGAAGCTCTAAATTTAGCTCAAAAAGCTATATTAAATGGTTCAAATGCTTATGAAGAAGCCTTTAGCAAACACAAAAAAAATTCTCAAATCGAACTAAAAAATGAGATTGAACATCCTGAAATTTTAGCTTTTATAGAAAATAATTTCCAAAAACAAATCAAAGAAGCCATCAACCAAATGGCAAAAAGCGAAAGAGCAAGCGAACTAAATAAAATTGCTAAAGAAATTTTAAATCTTGAAATCGCTAAAGACTGGAGCGAAGAAAGTATCTTAAATACCTTAGCTAAAGTCAAACGCAAACTTATTCGTGAGCAAATTTTAAATGAAGGCAAAAGAGCTGATGGTAGAAGTTTAAACGAGGTGCGTCCTATCAGTATAGAAACCAATCTCTTGCCAAACGCTCATGGCTCTTGTCTTTTCACTCGTGGACAAACTCAAGCTCTAGTGGTTGCAACCTTAGGCGGAGAAAACGATGCTCAAATGATAGACTTGCTTACAGAAAAAAATCCTATAAGCGAACGCTTTATGGTAAATTATAATTTTCCAGGTTTTTCAGTAGGCGAAGCAAGTCCTATCAAAGCTCCAGGAAGAAGAGAGCTAGGACATGGAAATTTAGCCAAAAGAGCACTTTATCCAAGCATAGATGAAAACTATCCTTATGTAATCCGCTTAGTCAGTGAAATTTTAGAAAGCAATGGCTCAAGTTCTATGGCAACGGTTTGTGGCGGATCTTTAGCCCTAAAAGCAGCAGGAGTGCCAAGCTTAAAACTTGTTGCAGGAGTAGCCATGGGGCTTATCTTTGAAGATAACAAATTTGCTGTTTTAACAGATATCATGGGACTTGAAGATCATGATGGGGATATGGACTTTAAAGTAGCAGGAAGCAAAGACGGCGTTACTGCTCTTCAAATGGATATAAAACTAGGCGGAATCGATCAAGAAACACTAAAACAAGCTTTATACCAAGCCAAAGAAGGAAGAATTCACATCCTAAATATCATGGAAGAAGCCGCCAAAGAAATCGTAGTCAATGAAGAAGTTTTACCTAAACTTGAGCTTTTTAGCGTTGATCCTTCAAAAATCGTTGATATCATAGGGCAAGCTGGAAAAACCATCAAAGAAATCATAGAAAAATTTGGCGTTTCTATAGACTTAGATCGCGAAAAAGGTGAAGTAAAAATAGCAGGTAATCAAAACGAGCAAATCAAAGCCGCAAAAGACTACATCATAAACATCACAAGCTCTCAAAAAGGAACTAAAAAAGGCTCTAAAGACAAAGATATATCAGACTTTGAACTTGGGCAAGAATTTCAAGGTATTGTTAAAAAAATCGCTCCTTTTGGAGCCTTTGTGGAACTTAAAAATGGTGTTGATGGTTTATTGCATAGTTCAAAAAGCAAGCATCTTAATTTAAGCGAAAACCAAAGCTTAAAAGTTAAAATCAGCGAAATTAAAAACGGAAAAATTTCTGTGGATTTGTGCGAGTGAGTGAATTTCTAACTCACCCTTTTGAGCCTTTTTTTGACAAGGATTCTAAAATCTTAATTTTGGGCTCTTTTCCTTCTATTAAATCAAGACAAGACGGCTTTTATTATCAACACCCAAGAAATCGTTTTTGGCCTATACTAGAAACACTTTTTGATGTAAAATTAGAAAATATCACAGAACAACAAGCCTTTTTAAGAAAAAAACATATCGCTCTTTGGGATGTACTTCAAAGTTGCAAGATAAAAAATTCAGATGATAAAACCATAAGTTATGCAAAAGCTAATGATTTAAACCTGATCCTTTCTCAAGCCAAAATCCAAGCCATTTTTACCACCGGACAAAGTGCTTATAAATTTTTTACTAAATTTCACTCTCATTTAAAAGCCGTAGCCCTACCCTCAACTTCTCCTGCAAATTTAAATTTTTCTTTTGAACAGCTTTTACAAAACTATGAAATAATCAAAAAATTTACAAAATAGCAAACTAAGCATCACCCAAGCAAGAAAAGAAAAAAGCTAGTTTACATCTAGCTTTTGCGTGTTATCCTTAAATTCAAATTCCACTCTCTTAGCTCCAAAACCTTTAGCAATAGCTTCTAAAGTATCCTTAGCACTTTTATGAATTTTGCTTTCTAAATTTTGGATAAGATTTAAAGACAAGTCTTTAACCTCATCTTTGGCTTCTTTTATGAGTTTGTTTTTATCACTTTCGCTAAAACTAATCCCCGTACTATTGATAGAATCAGGCAGTAAAAAAGGTAAAAATTTAGCATTTTTTTCATCATAAAATTTCATATCTATGATGCTGTGTTTGTATCTACACTCTGGCATGATGATCTTATAAGCATCGTCCCCTAAAGGCAAAATATCAAAGTTTTTATCCCTTAAATCATACAAGAAAGTGATCTCAAATTCAAAAATCAAAGCAATCTGTCTTTCACTCAAAGACCATCCTAAAAGATTTTTCCAAATTCCATTAAAAGCGCTATCTTTTTTAGTGACAATCTCTTTGCTAAAAACCTGAAAAACACTTAATTCTCCTATGGATTTAAGCTGCATAATATCGCTAAAACTTTGCGTGCTTTTTTCTTCTATTTTAGGGCTTTTATACTGCCTAAAAAGCACTATAAATAAAAGCACAAGTAAAATCATCACTAAAACAAATAAAATCATTTCCATTTTAAACCTTTCTAAATTTATAAACCTTGATTTGAAAAGATATATTTTTTCTCAAACGCTAAGAAAATAAAAGCATTAATGATAAAAATCAAACACACAAAAGTAAAAACAAATTCCACACTAAAATGCGAAGCCATAAGCCCTCCGCCAAAAGCACCACAAAAATTTCCCAAAAATTGACAAGTTTGATTAAAACCAAAAATCACACTTAAATTTTTAGCACTCACGCTTTTTTTAAGCAAGGCATTCACACAAGGCAAAAGCCCTCCAAGCCCTATGCCTATAAGCAAACGTACGAAAATAAGCATATAAACATTACTTGCTACAGCCTGCAAATAAAAGCAAATTCCACAAAATATCAAAGCTATCAAAATAATCTTACTAGGCCCTATCTTATCAGCGATTTTTCCAAGTTTTGGTGCGAAAAAAAGATTGCTAATCCCACTTGCAGCCACCACTATACCCGCCCAAAGAGCTAAAGTTCCACCTTGATGAATTTGCTCAACATAAATACTCAAAATCGGCATCACTCCAAAAGTACCAAATTGTATCACAAAAGTAGTGATAAAAAGAACGATGATAAGGGTTTTGTTTTCTTTTACTTTTTGGGTATTTTTCTTCGCCTCTTTTTGAATTTTTCTCTCATGGATGAAAAAATAAATCGTCACAAAAGAACAAGCGATCAAAAAAGCCACCACATCAAAAACCGCACTAATGCTAAAAAATTCAGCCACAAAGCCACCAAACAAAGGCCCAAGCAAACTTCCACTTATAGAAGCTGTAGAAAGAGTTCCTAAAGCATAAGCGACTTTTTCTTTAGGTGCTATCACAGCGATAAACACAACAGCAGCAGAAGTAAAACCTGAAATTATCCCTGTTAAACCCCGCACAAAAACCACTTCTAAAGCACTATGAGCAAAGCTAAGCCATAAGGTTAAAACCGACATTCCAAAACTTGCACGAAGAAGCATATTTTTATAACCATACTTTGCACCCAAAAAAGCCCATAAAGGCGAAAAAACAGCCATAAAAAGCGGAGTGATCCCAAAAGCAAGTCCTGAGTAAAACGCTATTTCATTCGTATCAACATGTCCTAGTTCTTTGATATAAAAAGGCAAAATCGGAGCGATTTGACTAAGCCCCATACTTGTGGTAAAAACACCAAACCAACACACAAGCAAAGTTCTATTGAAATTTTCCATGGATTTATTGTATGATATTTTTTATAATTTTTAATTAAAACTCAAGGATAAAAATGAAAAAAATACTCTTTATATGCTTAGGCAATATATGCCGTTCACCTATGGCAGAATTTATCATGAAAGATCTTGTCAAAAAAGCAAATTTAGAAAAAGAATTTTTTATAAGCAGTGCTGGAACTTCAGGAGAACACGATGGAGAAGGTATGCACTATGGCACCAAAAACAAGCTTGCCCAACTTAATATAGAACACAAAAACTTCACAAGCAAAAAACTCACTCAAAAGCTTTGCGATGAAAGCGATTTTTTAATCACCATGGACAATTCCAACTTCAAAAATGTTTTAAAAAACTTCACCAACACCCAAAACAAAGTTTTAAAAATCACTGATTTTAGTCCTAGTCTAAACTACGATGAAGTCCCTGATCCTTGGTATAGTGGGAATTTTGATGAAACTTATAAAATTTTATCCCTAGCTTGTAAAAATTTACTTGTTTTTTTATCAAAATAATTTAAAACAACTATATATTACTTCTCGTTTACTTTTTAGACTTATACTTCTAAACGAACCGAAAAACATTCATAAGAAAAACTCCTTAAAATTACACGCCTAGCTTAAATCCCTTTAGCTAGGCTTTTCTTTAGATGTTTTTATCCTTCAGATTTAAAATTTTTACTATTTTAAGTGCTTCTTAAGAAAAAACTCCAAATTTATGTGCTACAATTACGATGTTTTATTAATTTTTGACAAGGAGAATTCTCATGAAACTAGTTAAACTTAGTTTAGTTGCAGCTCTTGCTGCAGGTGCTTTTTCAGCAGCTAACGCTACTCCACTTGAAGAAGCGATCAAAGATATCGATGTATCTGGAGTATTAAGATACAGATATGAAAGTAGCAATCCATGGAGCAATGATAATTATGGTTCTGGTATTTCTGGTAAACAAGATCATAAATACAGAGCACAAGTTAACTTTAATGCCGCTATAGCTGATAACTTCAAAGCTTTTGTTCAATTTGACTATAATTCGAAAGATGGTGGTTATGGTGAAAATAGCATCAGCAACACAAGTGATACCTTAAGTGTTCGCCAATTATATTTAACTTATACAAATGAAGATGTTGCAACAAGCGTAATCGCTGGTAAACAACAACTAAACACTATCTGGACTGATAATGGAGTTGATGGTTTAGTTGGAACAGGTATTAAAGTAGTAAACAACAGCATCGATGGTTTAACTCTAGCTGCTTTTGCAGTAGATAGTTTCAACGAAGCTTCAGACTCTACTGTAATAATCACTCAAGATCCTGGTAATAACAAAATTACAGGAGTTCAATTTAATCGTGGAAATCCTCAAGGTGATAGCGATACAAGCGGTGCTTTAAACTGGGATAAAAATCTTTATGGTGCTGCTGCCATAGGTTCTTATGAATTCTTAGGTGGACAATTTAATCCGCAATTATGGTTAGCTTATATGAGTGATAATGCATTCTTATATGCTGTAGATGCAGCTTATAGCACAACTATCTTTGATGGAATCAACTGGACTCTTGAAGGAGCTTACCTAGGAAATTCCTTGGATAGCAAACTTAAAAATGCACTTTCAAATCAAGCAGCTAACGGTAATTTCTTCGCTTTAAGAGGTAGTGTTGAATTAAATGGTTGGGATGCTAGCCTTGGTGGTTTATACTATGGTAAAAAAGATAAAGTTACTTTAACCACAATTGAAGATCAAGGTAATCTTGGCTCTTTGCTTGCAGGTGAAGAAATTTTCTATACTAATGGTTCTAATTTAAATGGCGATATTGGTAGAAATATCTTTGGTTATGTAACTGCTGGATATACTTTTAATGAAACAGTTCGCGTTGGTGCTGACTTTGTATACGGTGGAACAAAAACAGGAGAAATTGGCAATGGTGGTAAGAAACTTGAAGCTGTTGCAAGAGTAGATTACAAATACTCTCCAAAACTTAACTTCTCAGCATTCTACTCTTATGTAAATGTTAATACAGATCCTGAAAGCACTCATCACGATGCTGTAAGACTTCAAGCTCTTTACAAATTCTAAGGGGTTTTCAAGTTTAACTTTAAGGCGGGGTTTTGCTCCGCTTTTTTTATGCCTGATTTTTAAAACTTAAATTTATATAAAAAAAGATTTTCCCAAGCTAAAAAGCTTTAGGAAAATTAGGACTTAAACCAATTAGCGATTTTTTCAAAAAGCCCTTTTTGCTCTTGATGCATACCATCTTTGATACCAAAACTTTCACTTAGTTTTTCTAAAAGTTCTTTTTGTTCATCGTTTAAAGAAGTTGGGAATTTGATAGAAATTTGAACGATTTGATTTCCTATGCGAGAACTATGAACATCTTTTACCCCTTCTTTTTCAAGAACAAATCTTTGTCCATCTTTAGCACCCTTTGGTAAATTTAAAGTCGCTTCACCGCGTATGGTAGGTACTTTTATATTCTCTCCTAAGATAGCTTGAGTAAAAAACACTGGAAATTCTATATATATATCATCATCATCTCTGATAAAAGTATCATCTTCAGCAGCGATGATCTTAACATACATATCCCCTCTAGTGCCATTTTTTAAGATATTGCCTTTAGCATTGACACGAAGCTTCATACCTGTATCTACGCCTTCTGGGATATTAAGCTCAACACTATCTTTGCTTTCATTATAACCTAAACCTTTACAATCGCTACATTTTTCACTAGCTTTTTCTCCACTTCCTTGACAATCAGGGCAAGTTTGTGCAAAAGTGATAAAACCTTGAGAAACCCCAACTTGTCCTCTACCTTGACACTTTGGACAAGTTTGAAGTTTTCCATCTTTAGCCCCTGTTCCATTGCAAGTTTTACAAGAACATTTATAAGTAAAGTCTATATTTTTCTTGCAACCAAAAATCGCTTCTTTAAAACTTAATTTTAAATTAACGATAAAATCTGAAGGGATTTTCTCATCATTTGAACTTTTTCTACGACGCGATGATGAACCAAAGCCTTCTCCAAAAAAACTAGAAAATATATCTCCTAAATCCTCAAAACCACCAAAACCTGAGCTACTAGAACCAAATCCACCGCCTTTTAAAGCATCTTTTCCATATCTATCATAAATAGCTCGCTTTTCATCATTACTTAAAACTTCATAGGCTTCATTAACAAGCTTAAATTTCTCTTCTGCTTCTTTATCGCCTTGGTTTCTATCGGGATGGTATTTTAAAGCCATTTTTCTATAGGCTTTTTTTATGGTTTCTTTATCAGCATTTTGCGTGATTTCAAGAATTTCATAATAACTTATTTCCACATTATTCCTTTAAAAAATTTAAAATTTTGCTAGAATTTTAATCTTAAAAATTCAAAAATCTAATTTTAGCAAAAATAAAATCAATAATTTATCAAATTTTAAATAAAATTATGCAAATATTATAAATCTTAGATAAAATTTAAAGGATACCAAAATGATTAATGTGTTGATGATAGAAGATGATCCTGATTTTGCGCAATTATTATCTGAGTATTTAGCGCAGTTTAATATTAAAATCACAAATTTTGAAAATCCTAAAAGTGCCTTAAATGTAGGCGTTCAAGGCTATGATTGTCTAATCTTGGATTTAACTTTACCAGGAATTGATGGTCTTGAAGTTTGTAGAGAAATCAGACAAAAAAGCAATATTCCCATTATCATCTCATCAGCTAGAGGCGACTTAAGCGATAAGGTTGTAGGGCTTCAAATTGGTGCTGATGATTACCTACCAAAGCCTTACGATCCAAAAGAAATGTATGCAAGGATTATGAGTCTTATTCGTCGCACAAAAAGAGTTGAACACGCAAATAATGAAAATATTAATTCCGCTTTCAAAATCGATGAGAGAAGGCATGAGATCACCTATGAAGATAAGGTTTTAACACTTACTCCTGCTGAGTTTGAAATTTTAGAATACCTTATCCAGCAGCACGGATATAGCGTTTCAAGAGAACAGCTTGTAAGTCGCTGTAAAAATCTAAAAGATAAAGATTCTAAAAGTCTTGATGTTATCATTGGTCGCTTAAGAGTAAAAATAGGAGATAGTTCAAAATCCCCAAAACATATTTTTTCTGTTAGAGGTATAGGATATAAACTAATAGGATGACAAAAAATTATTCTATTTATACCAAGCTAATTATTTTATTTGTTGTTACTTTTTTCTTGGTTTGTGTGCTTTTTATCGTTCTTTTGAAAATAGAAGGAAGTGCTTACAACGAAGAAGAAAGTTTAAAACAAGAAAATCTTATAAAAAATTTACTCATCTCCTATGAAAACACTTCAGGTGCTAAAATAGGATCCTATCTTGAAAATAGCGGTTTTAATACTATACAAAATCCCTATCTTGTAAAAAGCATAAGAAATAATGGACAATCACTTTTTAAAGCAAATGGAGAATTTTGCACCCTTTCTTCTTTAAAATATCATAGCAATCTTTATTTTGATGTTCAATGTAAAGATTTTGATGGCTTATATGAAGAAAATACTAGCGATAGAGTTTATAATCTTTTATTAATAGGATTTTTTTCTTTTTCTTTGTTGGTTGTTTTTATGTATTTTTCGGTATTAAAATCTTTAGAACCTTTAAAAAAATTAAGAAGGCAAGTTGCTAAAGTTGCAAATGGGGAGCAACCTGATTTTTTAGATTATCAAGAAGATGAAGTAGGAAAAATCGCCTTTGAATTTCAAAAAGCTTTTAAAAAAAATCAAGAATTAATCCAATCAAGACAACTTTTCCTAAGAACAATCATGCATGAGTTAAAAACCCCTATAGGAAAAGGGAGAATTATTTCTGAAATGATCAAAGAAGACAGACAAAAAGAAAGACTTATCGCTATATTTTTACGTATGGATTCTTTGATCAATGAATTTGCCAAAATCGAAAATTTATTTTCAAAAAACTACAACTTACACTTTAAACCTAGTCGTTTTAGCACTATACTTGAGGAAGCTAAAGAACACCTTATGAGAGATGATTTTAATAAAGTTGTAAAAGTCGATATCAGAGATGATGCTTTAATCAATGTTGATATGGAAATTTTCTCTGTAATTTTAAAAAATCTTATCGATAATGCCTTAAAATACTCAAACAATGGCACTTGTGAGCTTTTTTGTTGTAAAGAATGTTTTACCATTAAAAATCCAGGCAAGCCTTTAGCAGAGCCTATAGAACATTATCTTGAAGCTTTCGCAAGAGAAAAACACAATCAGGTCAAAGGTATGGGACTAGGACTTTATATAGTTTCAGAGGTATGTAAACTGCATAATTTTGATTTGATTTATTTTTATGATGATGGAAAACATTGCTTTAAAATTTTCTTTGGAGATAAAGAAAAATAATGGCAAAAGGCCTAGAAAAATTCAACGAACTTGTTGAAAGTTTTGCAAATTTACCTACCATAGGGAAAAAAACCGCCATAAGGCTTGCTTATCACCTTTGCATAAATAATCAAATCGATGGTATGAAACTCGCACACAATATAGAAAATGCTATCCGCTTTATAAAACCTTGTGAGCAATGCGGTGCTTTAAGCGAAAATGAGCTTTGCGAAATTTGCAGTGATGAAGAAAGAAATAAAAACATTTTATGTATAGTTGAAAGTCCAAAAGATATACTAACGCTCGAAGAGAGTCAAAGTTACAATGGGCTATATTTTGTTTTAGATGAGTTAAATGAAGAAAAACTTGAAAAACTAAAGCAAATCATACTTAAGCTAAATATCTCTGAGCTCATTTTTGCATTGACACATAGCATTAATTCTGATGCAACTATCTTTTTTATAGAAGATAAATTTAAAGATTTAAACCTAACTTTTAGTAAAATCGCTCAAGGAATTCCAAGTGGTGTAAATTTAGAAAATGTGGATTTAATCTCTTTAAATAAAGCTATGAATTTTAGAACAAAAATTTAGAAATTTTTATAAGAAATATCGGCTAATTCTTGCAAAGAAAAATCCGCAATCTTTTCATAAATAAAACCTTCCTTGCTTAAAAAATCAAGTAAAGTTTTTTCCATGATTTTAGCCCCTTGTATAAGCTCATCTGAGAGCTTAAAACTCATCGCTTCAATACGCTTTGGCACACAAGCTAAGATGTGTGTTTTAGGCAAATCTCCTGCAAGTTCCATGTATTGTAAGGTTTGAAGCATTTCTATTTCATGAGCACTTCCACTCCAGCTAATTTTATTAGGCATAGCATCATAAGGAAAGAAAAATACATCTCCTATACTCGCATCTTGCGCTTCTATGCAGTCTAAAACGATAAGTCTATCGTACCTAGCGATGATATAGCTAAGTTGCAAAGCCAAAGTTCCACCATCAATAAAATCTAAAGTAAATTCAGGATGAGTGAATTTGTAGTTTTTTTCAAGTTGTTTGCAAAGATGAACGCCTAAGCCTTCATCTGCAAACATGATATTGCCTATTCCAAGGACTAAGAATTTCAATGCTTTTCTTCTTTTACAAATTTATATCCGCTAATAATAGCATCCATAGCACCATCTTTACCTTTTACTGCGTTAAAAATCGCCATGTAAATATGTACTGGTACAAAAATCATAATCACCCACATCAAAATTCTATGATAAGTTCTTACATCAGCCAAACCGCCCATTGCAGCTTCAAGTGGTCTTAAAATATGATATAAAAGCCCACCTAAGCCCTCATGGTAAGTATGAGTATAAAGAATAAGCCCTGTAAGAATGATACCTAACATCACAAGATAAAAGAAAAAATAAGTTACAAATTGCAAAGGATTATAAACCCCTTTTAAATGCGGATGTTTTCCTAAGAAAATGTAAAATTTTACTTGTTCTATCCATAATTTGATATTAAAAATATCCCATACACTTCTGCGTTCTTTTGCACTTACCTTATCGCAGAAAAACAAATATACTTTAAAAATAATACAAGCGATTAAAACAAAACCCACCGCTTGATGTACTAAACGGTATTTTGCTTGCATAAAATTTACGGGTTCGCCGTTGCTAATAGGACTTTGAAACACATAAGAAAGATAATACCCTGTGCCAATAAGAATCACTATAGCAATAGCTCTTACCCAGTGCGTTAAACGCAAACCTATGCTAAATTCATATTCAGCTTTTCTTTGCAATTTTTCTTCTTTGTTTTGCATGAAAGCCTCCTTATAAATTGACATTCACTTTATATTCGCTTAGATTATTGCCCTTAGTATCCATTACATGCACCGCACAAGCAATACAAGGATCATAAGAGTGAATTTTTCTAATGATTTCAAGCGGTTGTTTTACATCAGCGATTTTAAGTCCTATCAAACATTGCTCATAACTTCCACCTACGCCATTTGCGTCTTTTGGACTTGCATTCCAAGTAGAAGGCACCACAGCTTGCCAGTTTTCAATGACGCCATTTTTAATTCTACACCAATGACTTAATGTTCCGCGTGGCACATGCCCCATATAGCGTCCTTTGTATTCTTTAGAATTATCGATCACATAAGGCGCACAAGTACTCTGATCTACTTTTAAATTTTCAACTAAATTATTAAACGCTTTTAAAGTATTGTTTGCAACGATTTTTGCTTCAATACAACGCGCAGCTGTTCTTCCAAGTGTGCTAAATACAGCATTTAAAGGAAGTCCTGTTTCTTTTAAGAACTCATCAACCACAGGAACAACATTTTGATTACCTTTGGCATAATTTACAACGATATTTGCTAAAGGTCCTACTTGCATAGGGTTTCCTTCATAGCGTGGAGCTTTAATCCAACTATATTTACCCTTAGTATCAAACACTTTAGAATGAACATTATTTCCATGATGATCTACGCTTTCCCCATCTACAAGTCCTGTATAATTTGGATTTGTTTTGCCATCATAAGGATGTAAAGGTTCATTGTCTGCATACCAAGAATGAGTTGCCTCTTCAGTAATCTTATCTTCTTCTACTTCATAAACCTTGCTTAAATCTCCATTTTTGATAATACCACTTTCAAAAAGCCATTCATCTCTTCCGAGTTGGAATTCTTTAAAGGTGTAAAGATTATTTACCCCTATATCATTTAAAACGCTTGCTTCATGTGCATAAGCTTTTCCTGCCATCACAAGATCAGGATAATACGCACGATTAACAAAGTCTTGTACTTCTTGGAATTTAACCATATATTCACCCATTCTTGCAGGATCAAGTAAATCCATAACGCAAGTTACACCACCAACAGTTAAGCTTTGTGGATGTGGATTTTTAGCTCCAAAAATCGCCATACATTGAGCAATGATTCTTTGGATTCTTAAGCATTCTAAATAGTGAGAAAGAACGATTAAATTTTGTTCAGGACTTAAACGATAAGTTGGGTGACCATAGTACGCATTAGCAAAAGGTCCTAAATTTCCTTTATCTACAAAAGTTTTAAGTCTTTGTTGCACTTCAAGAAGTTTATCCGCACCTGTTGCATAAGGATTTGGAGTGTATTTAAAAGCTTCATCGCTTGCTTTTTTAACATCAGCACTTAAAGCACTTACCACATCAGCCCAATCAAGCCCATGAAGTTGATAAAAATGCACGATATGATCGTGTAAAAATAAAGCTGCATTCATTAAAGTTCTTGTTAAAAGCGCATTTAAAGGTGGAGTAATACCTAAAGCATTTTCAACAGCAACTATACCTGCTTTATAATGTGAAAAAGTACAAACTCCACAAATTCTTTGTGTCATAAAACCCGCATCTCTTGGATCACGCCCTTTTACTATGGTTTCAATACCACGCCACAAAGTAGAGCCCGCATAAGCTTCTTTTACCACATTGTTATCATCAACAACAACTTCAACTCTTAAATGCCCTTCAATTCTTGTAATAGGATCTACAATTATTTTTTGACTCATTTTTATTCCTTATCTTTTTGCATGGAAGATATAACTGCGTGCGCTGCTATAGCAACACCTGTGAGCGTAAGCACGCCTATGCCGATTTTATCTGAAACACTATCCGCGCCCAAACCAAAAACAGTATCAAATTTACGACTAGCCATAGGCTCCTCAAAAGGTCCCATAGTATCCCAAAAATCAGGCTCGGAACAACCTATACAACCATGCCCTGCTTGGATAGGCCAAGAAGTGTGCTGGTTAAATCTCTCTCTTGAACAGTTATTGAAAGTATAAGGCCCTTTACAGCCTACTTTATAAAGACAAAAACCTTGTTTTGCTCCTTCATCTCCAAAGGCATGCACAAATTCACCCGCATCAAAATGTCCGCGTCTTTCACAAAGATCATGAATTCTTAAGCCATAAGCCCATTTTGGCCTATTATATACATCAAGTGCTGGTAACTCACCAAATAATAAATAATGAAGCACATTACCCACTATATTTTTTTCACTTGGAGGACAGCCTGGAACATTGATCACAGTTTTGCTTGTTACTTTACTTAAAGGCTGCGCATTACTAGGATTTGGTCTTGCTGCTTGGATTCCTCCAAAGCTAGAACAGGTTCCTATAGCAAAAATAGCCAAAGCATTTTCACTTGCCATTTTTGAAAGCTCATAGCCTGTTTTTCCATGTGCACCTATGGTTAAAAAATGCTCTGTATCACCCATAGGGATGCCACCTTCAACCATTAAAATGTATTTATTTTTATGTTTTTGAATGGCACTTTCTAAATTTTCTTCAGCTTGCCAACCTGCTGCAGCCATCACTGTTTCGTGATATTCTAAAGAAATATAATCAAAAATCAAACTATCAATCGTTGGAGTATCACTTCTTAACAAACTCTCACTACAGCCTGTACACTCAGCCATATGAAGCCACACAACAGGAAGTCTATCAGCAAGCTCAGCAGCTTTTGCTACCATAGGAGTAAAACTCGCTGGTAAAGCCAAAAATGCCGTCATAGCACCTGCCCATTTCATAAAATCCCTTCTAGAAAAACCTGACTTTTCTAATGCTTTTGCAATGCTATCATTGTCTTTTAAAGAAGGAAGCTTTTCAAGAGCCGATAAACGCGACTCTATTTGATGATAATCAATCATTATATTTCCTTTATAATATGAAATTTATTCTCTATAATAATAAAATAAAGGAAGTTAAAATAAAATTAAAAACTTACTCTCATAAGCAAATATTAGTATCAATCTTAATTAAAGTTTAATCATAAGCCTTTTTTGAGTTTGCGAATCAAAAATCTTGCAGGGTGAATAGCGTGGATGTATTTTTTTTCTAAACACAAGGGTTCATTATTTATCAATGCACACAAATACCTTGCCGCTAAAACACTTGTGCTAAAACCCCTTGATCCATGAGCAAAATTAAAATACAAATTACAAGACATTTTAGCTGGTTTTTGCTCCTTGTTTTTTGTCCATAATAAAGCTTTATATTCTTCTTTATAAAACACTTCATCATAAGCATTTCCAACTATCATAAAGCGATCACTCGAATAAGATCTAAAACCTACCTTAGAACCTATGATTTCTAATTTTATATTTTTATCTATAAATTCGGCTATATTTTCTATATTTTGTTTATCATCTTCTTCTTTTGATTCTAAACTTGTATCAAGCCTATCATAACTTGCTCCAATCACTTGCAAATCATCTTTTATAGGACAAATATAAGCCTTAGAAGATAAAGGAAATGGAGAGTCTAAAAAAGGTTTTAGGTGTGTAACTTGACCTCTTACTTTACTTAATTTCATCTCATCATAAAAAACAAAATCTTTTGTATCTGCACCCATAGCATAAATCAAAACCGCATAATCACTTTTAACAATATTATTTTTAAATTTTAAAACAAAACACTCATTTTCAAATTTATAAGCTTGAAATTCATGATTAAAATATATACAAGCTTTACTTTTTTCAAAAAGATTTTTAACCAAATTTTTTGGAAAAATCACTCCACCATCTTCTAAAAAAGCTTGATTTTTTGAAATTTTAAACAAAACATTTTCTCTTTGTGTATCAAATCTTTCTTGCATCAAATCATTATGTGCAAACTCGACTACACCCTTAAATTCTAAATCTAAAATTTGTCTATAAAAACGACTTGCCTCTATAAGAGAAAGCTCTGAAAACTCCCCTAAATTTACCTTAGGCTTTAAGATTAAAGAGCTTAAAATTCCACTTTCATTTCCGCTTGCACCCTTGCCTAATTCTAAATGTTTTTCAAAAACATCTATTTCAAAACCCCTTAAACTAAACTCATAAGCTAAAACAGCACTTGATATACCTGCACCAATAATAGCTACTTTTTTATTTTTTAAAGATGAAAATGTTCTTGAAAAATACGCTTCTTTATCTTTAAACTCAAGCTCATTTTCCAAATAAGCTTTAATCATTTCTCTTTTTCTAAAACCTTTGGTTTTTTCTACTCTAAAGCCATATTTTTTTAAATTTTTTTGTAAAAAACTTGCCGAAGAAAAGGTGCAAATTTGTGTATTTTTTTTAGAAAGTCTTGCCACTTCAAAAATTAAATTTTCATCAAACATTTGCGAGTTTTTATTTGGAGAAAATCCATCTAAATACCAAACATCAGCTTTAAAATCTAATTCTTTTAAAATAGCAATATCTTCAAAAACAAGATCTAAAAAACAATCTTCAAAATAAAAACGATAAATTCCTTCTTTAGCTTTAGGATAAAATTTTAAAAATTGCTCTAAAAACTCTTTAAACTCTTCATAAAATCCTAGTTTTTGATAAATTTCTCTTAATTGTTCTTTTTCGATATAAAAAGCTTCTATACTGATATAAAAAAGTTTTTTGGGACGCTTAGAAGGAGTGGTTTCTAAAAAGCGTTTCAAAGTAAGAAAAAAATTTAAACCTATACCAAAACCACTCTCTGCGATAATAAAATTTTCTTGATTTTTCCATTCAAAAGAATGAGTGTAAACAAATTTGCTTTCATTTAAGCCATCTTTGGAATTAAAATAAAAATCATCAAAATCCAAAGAAAAAGGAGTATTATCCTTAAAAATTAGCTTAGCTTTTTTCATCGGTTGTTATAAAAATAACTCTCAACTCCATCAGCAATACCCTTAACCAATAAATCTTGAAAAGCTTTATTGGCGATTCTTTTACCTTCATTTGGATGTGTGATATAGCCAATTTCAATCAAAATTGCAGGCATTTGCGCACCCACTAAAACCCAAAAAGGTGCTTCTCTTACACCGCCATCTACAATTTTATACTTTTTGCGTGTTTGAGTGAGTATATTTTTTTGTACATCAATGGCTAGTTTATTTGAAGCAACGATTTTTTCACGATTTAAGAAATTTAAAATACTTTGTTTTGAGAAATAATTAATCTCTTCAAAATCTCCTTGATTTTCTTTTTCTGCTGCTTTTTTACTTCTTTCGCTTCTTGCAGGACTTAAAAAGAAAGTTTCCACGCCTTCGCTACTTTTGGCCTTGGCAGCATTGGGTGCTGCATTAGCATGTATAGAAATAAACAAATCCGCTCTTTTATCATTAGCATATTTAGTTCTATCGCGAAGATTGATAAATTTATCCGAACTTCTAGTGTAAAGCACTTTATAACCGCGTTTTTTAAGTTCATTTCCAAGTTTTAAAGCCGCGCTTAAAACTATATCTTTTTCTTTTAAACTTCCTTTTTTATCACTTAGAGCACCGCTATCTTTTCCACCATGCCCCGCATCGATAACTATAAGTTTTCCTGATTTATATCTCGTACTTAAGGTTTTATTAAAGCTTTGAGTTGCTTTTTTATCTACACTTTGACTTGAAGTTTGCGCATGAAAACCTAAAGTGAGATTTTTATTATCCAACTTTTTTAAAAGTTTAAATTCTTTAGGAGCACTCAAAACCACACGAACAATTTTTGGATTATATTGCGTAACGACAATTGTATTTTGTCCAAAGGTAAAGCTTTTTCTATTACCTTCTAACACACCTTTAAAACTTACAACATATCGGAATTTTTGATCTTTGGTTTCAAATATTGCTATTTCTTTTTCATCCAAATCATCGCTCAAATTTAACACCACAGCGTTAGAAATTTTATCCACATCTAAAACATATAAAGGTCCTTGATCTTCTTTTTCGTTATTGGTTTTTTTATCTTGTTTTTTTATTTCTAAAACTTTGGTTTTAATTTCTGTTTTTTGATCCTGCTTTTTCTCTGAAATTTTACTAACTTGCTCAGTCTTTTTTTGGCTAGTAATTTCTTTTGAAAAAATTATTTTTTCTTCTTTAAAAGATATATCAATAGGAATTTTTTCTTTAGCATAAACCACTATGCGTATGGTTTTGGGATTAAATTGTGAAATCACTAAACGATAGTCATCAAATTTAAACTCTTTTTTACCTCCTTCTAAAACCCCATCAAAATCACTAATAAAACGATAGTTTCCTTTTTCATCTAAAGCAAAACTTTTTAATTGATTCTTATCTAAATTTGCATTTAGTTCAAGCTCTACACCTTGGCTTGTTTTACTTGACCTTAAAACGTAAATTTTATCATCACTTTTTGTTTTAGAAACGATACTACTCTTTGGCTCTTGTGAAGTTTTAGAATCTATTTTTTCTATATTTTTTATTTGTTCATTAGGTGATTTTTTTTCACTTTTTTGAACTGTTTTTACAGGTTTAAAAGTTGACTTTTCAGTATCTTGAGAAATATTTTGAACCTTAATATCTTTAATAACAGCCTTTCTTAAAGCATTGATACTTGCTTCACTTATACCACTTTCTTTTAACTCATTAGCATATGACTTGTCGTCTAAATTTAAAGTATTTGAACTGATGATCAATCTTTTTAAGATTTCAATTTTAGTTTTTTCATCTTCATTGATAACACTTTGTATATAAAGGCTTTTTAGCTGATGATGAAATTTTACTTGCACTTCGCTTTTAGAACTGATAAAATTTTTATCGAAATTTGCAAGTTCATTTTCATAAGCTCCAAAAAGAGTTGTGAAAACAAATACTAAAAATACAAAAATTTTAGCCATTATTCACCATTAACCAATTTTTCCATAAGTTCTTTAACGCTGATAAGTTTATCTAAACGATATCCATTTGCACCTGTAAAGAAAAGCCCCGTTTCTTTTTTACCTGACCACGCATCAAAAAGCCTATCTGCTATACAATACCCTACTTTAGTCGCCTCTTTTCCGCGTCCACAAGGTGCTACACAATTGCTTATACAATTGATCTTTGGACCCATTCTTTTATCTACCAAATTTAAAAGATTGGTTCTAACTCCACGAGCAGGATAGCCCACAGGAGATTTAATAAGCTCTATATCTTCTTCTTTGGAAGCTAACAAAACACTTTTAAACTCTTCACTTGCATCACATTCAAAAGTTCCTATGAAACGCGTTCCCATTTGAACACCACTAGCTCCTAAAGAAATAGCGTTTTCTATATCTTTTTTATCCCAAATTCCACCTGCGGCAATCACAGGAAAAGATCCCCAATTTTTAGCCTCTTCTACCACAGGAGCGATTAATTTTTCTAGCTGATAATTTGGATCTAAGCACTGCTCATAAGTAAAACCTTGATGACCTCCACTTTTTGGCCCTTCTAAAACCACTGCATCAGGTAGGCGGTTGTAACGGCTTTGCCATCTTTTGCAAATAATTTTTAAAGCCTTTGCAGATGAAATAATAGGCACTAAAGCCACATCAGGAAAATCTACAGTAAATTCAGGCAAATTTGTAGGAAGCCCAGCGCCTGAAACAATCACATTAAAACCAACCTCACAAGCATCGCGTGCTATTCTTGCATAATCATTACTTGCACATAAGATATTACACCCCAAAGGTGCATCGCCACAAACTTTTCTTGCATTATTAATTAAAGCTTGCAAACCCTTGCGTGAGTAAAAATTTTCACTTCCATAAGGCTTAGCGTTTAATTCTTTACTCGCATACTTTCTTTCTTCATAATATCCTGTTCCCACAGAAGAAATGATCCCAAGTCCACCATTTAAAGAAACTGCAGAAGCTAATCTATCCCAGCTTATGCCTAGTCCCATTCCCCCTTGAAAAATGGGATATTTTATAGTATGTTTTCCTATTTGTAAGGGTTGTAAATTCATTCTTTTACCTTTAATTTTGCAAATTTTCTTTTACCTATTTGTAAGATGTATTCTCCTTGTTCTAAATGCATTTGCTCGTCGCTAACTTTTTGAGAATTTACACTTACTGCATTAGCGATGATGCTTCTTCTTGCTGCAGAAGTAGAACTTTCCAAACCACATTCAACCAAAGCCTTAGCAAGCCAAATTTTTCCTTGTATTTCAAACTCAGCCATATCACTTGGTAAAGCATTTTGAGAATGAATCCTATCAAATTCAGACTTAGCATTATTAGCCTCTTCTTTGGAGTGAAAACGCTCCGTAATCTCTAAAGCTAAATTTTCTTTAGCTTTTTTAGGATGTAAATTGCCTTGTTCTATATCTTTTTTTATTTGCGCGATTTCTTCTAGGCTTTTTTGACTTAAAAGTTCATAATATCTAAACATCAATTCATCGCTAATACTTAAAATTTTAGCATACATATCATTAGCTTTTTCTGTAACACCAATGTAATTATTTAAACTCTTACTCATTTTGTTTACACCATCTAAACCTTCGAGTAAAGGCATCATAATCACAGCTTGTTCTTTTCCTATGTTATAAACCCTTTGAAGCTGTCTTCCCATTAAAAGATTAAATTTTTGATCCGTTCCGCCCATTTCAATATCGCTTTTTAAAGCCACGCTATCATATCCTTGAAGTAAAGGATACAAAAACTCGCAAATCGAAATAGGGCTTTGCTCTTTAAATCTCTTGGTAAAATCGTCACGCTCAAGCATTCTAGCTACACTAAAAGTTGAAGTAAGCTCTACTATACCCGCAGCTCCAAGTTCATTAAGCCAAGTAGAATTAAACTTAATCTGTGTTTTTTCTTTATCCAAAACCTTAAAAACCTGCGTTTCATAAGTTTTAGCATTGATTAAAACTTGCTCTTTATCCAGCTTTTTACGCGTTGCACTTTTTCCACTTGGATCGCCAATTTGTCCCGTAAAATCTCCAATCAAAAACTGCACAATAGCTCCATGTTTTTGCAAAAAAGCCATTTTTGTTAAAACCACACTATGGCCTAAATGTAAATCAGGCGCTGTAGGATCAAACCCTGCCTTTATAAAGAAATTTTCACCCTTTTCATAATAATTTTTAATTAAATTTTCTATTCTTTCTTCATCAATAAGCTCTGCACAGCCACGCTTAACTTCTGCTAATATTTTTTTTATATCCATAATAAACCTTTTTAACCTTCTTTATAAGCATCATTTAAAGATGTAAAATCTAAAATTTTACAACGAGATTTTAACCTATCCTTGACACTATCTGGATTGATATTATCAGGAATTTCCATTGTAATCTCAAAATAATCTACCGCCGAATTTAAATCACTTGATAAATTAATTGTTAATAGATTTATCTGCATTTTAGCTAAAAATGCCAAAAATTCCGCTAAAACACCTTTTTTATTTTCCAAAGAAAAAATCAATTTATAAGATTTAGGGATGTTAGAATCCCATTTTATAAATACCATATCTTGATTATTATCTATCATTTTATCAGCTCTATCGCAAAGCTTATGATGGACAATAGCGTTACCACCTTTAACAAAAGCTAAAACAGCATCACCTCTTTTTGGATGGCAGCAAAAATCAAAATCCACATTAGCAATTTTATGGTTACAATATAGAGTAAAATTTCCTATTTTTTGTTCTTTAATCTCATATTTATCAAACCAATATGACTTCTTGGCGTATTTTTTAAGACCATTAACTATATCTTTCAAATAAGCACTATCTGTTGCTACTTGTCTAATACGTCTGGCTAAATTTTCTTTTTCTATCCAAGTTTCAATTCTGTTTTTATCAACTCCAAAAATAAAACTTAACATATTAATAGAACTTGCTAGATTAATCTCTCTGATTTTTTGCTTACAAAATTCCCTTATACTTGCTTTTGCTTTTCCTGTTTTAACACTATCTATCCAAGAACAGCGATAAAATTTATCATTGCTAGTAACCACTCGCACAATATCGCCATTTTTAAGCTCAGTTAACAAAGGCACTTTAATACGATTTACATAAGCGCTTTTTGCATGAAGCCCTACTTTGGTATGCACTTCATAAGCAAAATCAAGAACCGTTGCACCACGAGGCAAAGTGAAAATTTCTCCCTTAGGAGAATAAACTGCAACATCTTCAACATAAAGACTATCTTTAGCATATTCATAAAGTTCAATAGCATTATAATCTTCTGCATTTTCAAGATTGTTTATACTTTGCATTGAAATATCTGTAAGCCAATCAAGACGAGGTGCAACCACGCTGCCATCTTCTTTATATTTCCAATGCGCTGCTATACCAAATTCCGCAATTTTATGCATATCAAAAGTTCGAATTTGTGCTTCTATAATACTTTTAGTATCAAAAAGTGTGGTATGTATGGTTTGATAACCATTTTGTTTAGGCAAGGCTATATAATCCTTAAAACGCGAAACCAAGGGATTAAAATGCGTATGTAAAATTCCCAAAGCCAAGTAACAATCACTTACTTTTTCAACCAAAATTCTTACCCCAAGTAAATCAAGAACTTCTTCAATACCAATGCCTTTTCTTTGCATTTTAAGATAAATAGAATAACTATGCTTAATGCGTTTTTGAATTTCAAAACTACCTTGTCTAAAGCCATTGCTCAAAAATAAAAGTTCGATTTTGGAAATAAATTCATTTAAACCTAATTGCATTTCTTGATTATTGGAATTGATATAATTGTCAATAAGCTTATACTCATCTGGCATAAGATATTTAAAACTAAGATCTTCCAAATAATTTTTTATGCTTGAAATACCAAGTCTATGAGCTATTGGGGCATATACAACTAAAGTTTCTTCGCTGATTCTTTTTTGCTTATCTTCTCTTAGAATATCAAGAGTAAGCATATTATGCAACCTATCGCATAACTTCACAATCAAAACCCCAACATCTTCAATGCTTGCTAAAAGCATATTTCTGAAAGTCAAGGCTGATTTAGTTAAACTTTTTTTAGATTTTGATGAAATGAGATTATCTTCTCTAATTTCTATAATTTTAGTAAGCCCTAAAACAAGTTTTAAAACCTCAGAACCAAACTGCTCTCTAAGTTCTTCTTCGGTGCAGTTTGTATCTTCGATCACATCATGCAATAAAGCAGCTAAAATATTGCTTTTATTTTCACTTAAAAATCCAACCAGTGTTGCTACTAAAATAGGATGTACCGCATAAGGCTCTCCACTTTTTCTAAACTGCCCTTTATGGCAAAATATACAGTAATCTACTGCTTTTTCAAGAATGGCATCATGGCCACAAATTTCGAAAAGTAAAACCTTAGCAGCTTCTAAATCTTTACAATTTTTTACATTATCGATTAATTGTTCAAGTAATAATTCTTCATCGATTGGTTTCAACTAAACCCTCTAAAGTGATTTTATTTTCTGCAATTTCATATAAAGCTATATCTGCAAGTTTATTTTTATTTTTATCAAAATCCACTAAAGGAGTCGCACCATTTGCTAATTGCTCTGCTCTTTTTGCCACCACTAAAGAAAGACGATATCTATCATTGCCCATTTTTTCCAAAGCTTTTGCCGCTACTTCTTCTATTCTTTTATCCATAATTTTCTCCTTAATTATTTTTAACGATTGAACAAAGGCTAGTATCACCTTGTATAATTTTAAGCAAATTACCCTCTTCAAACATATTACAAACCACTATAGGAAGTTTGTTGTCTTTAGCTAAAGCTATCGCTGTATCATCCATCACTTTAATATTATCTTGCATAGCCTCATCATAACTTAAAGTATTTAAAAATACTGCATCATCAAATTTTTTTGGATCTTTATCATAAACTCCATTAACTTTTGTAGCTTTTATTACCATATCTGCATCAATTTCTACAGCTCTTAAAATAGCTGTTGTATCTGTAGTAAAATAAGGATTTCCAGTGCCTGCAGCAAAAACCACAACACGACCCTTTTCTAAGTGTCTTTGTGCTCTTCTCATAATATAAGTTTCACAAAATGCTTCCATCTGAATAGCACTTTGAACCCTCACTTCAAGCCCAGAGCTTTCCAAGGCTTCTTGAATGGCAATAGCATTGATAACCGTAGCAAGCATTCCCATATGATCGCCACTTGTCCTTTTAATCAATCCGCCCTTAGCAGCACTTACTCCACGAATAATATTGCCACCACCTATAACTATGCCTACTTCTATTTGATTTTTTACAAGTTCTTTAATCTCTGAAGCTATGAATTTTAAAATAGAATTTTCTATGCCAAAGCCATTTTCACCTGCTAAAGCCTCTCCTGAAAATTTTACTAAAACTCTTTTTCTCTCTTGCATTATTTCTCCTTATTTAACTTGAAATTATATTTTAAATTCCATTAAATTTAGCTAATTTAAGCTAATGAGTTCCAAAGGATTGATATGAAAATTTTTTTGAGTTACTTCAAAAGTAAGATCATTTTTTATTCTACCCACTACGGCACCTTTTTTAATATTCTTACCAACTTTAATATTAGGAGCAATCTTATCTAAATGTGCGTATATTGTATGTATGCCATTATCATGTTCAACAATAACAACTCGAGCTAACATACTAGTATCTTTGGCAAAAACTATTTTTCCATCTAGCACATTTTTAACAACTGCATCGCTTTTATTGCTTCTTAAAACTACATTCTCGTTAAAAATTTTAAGATTGTAAACAGGATCAACATAATTTCCAAATTTTTGCTTCACAGTAAAAGAATCCAATGGAGCTATGGTTTTTTTTCCTGTGTAACGCTTGACTGAACCTCCTTGATAGCTTGAACCTAATTGCCTTATTTGTTGATTATTTTTTACTATTTTAGTATCATTTTTGCTTGAATTTACATTTTCTTTATCATTAATAATTTTTAATTGATTTAATGTTTTTCTAAGCTCTTCTTGCTGAGCTTGTAAGTCATCAAGTTTTTTTGCATATATGGTTCGATCTGTTTTTTGTTTGTTGATTTCGCTAATTTGTTTTTGTTTTAAACTTTGAAGTTTAGCTAATTGAGCGTTGTAATCCTTAAGACTATCATTGATTTTCTTAATCTGAGCTTGTTTATCATCAATAAGCCTATTTACTCCCTCATAATCTTTAGAAATTTTTAAAATTTCTTCATTTAAAACTTTGTTTAAACTTCCTAAAATTTCAAAAGCCATAAAACTTTCTTCACTTTCAATATAGCCTTGAGGGATAGGTAAATCATAAGCAAAATCTTTAGCCATTAAAGATATAAGCTTACTTTCCATATTTGATTTACTTTTAAGCAAATCTTCATTTTGGCTTGTAAGGGTGTTTAACTCTTGATTTTGAGCCTTAGCGCTTGCTTCAAGCTTAGAAGTTTGTGAATTTAAGCTTTCAATTTGAAAACTTAGATCTTTCAAACTTTTTTCACCATTTAAAATATCGCTAGCCAAATCTTCAAGTTTTTTATTTAACTGTTCTTGTATGCGTTTATTTTCTTCTAAACTTTTTGTTTTTTCATTTATAGCGTTTGCTAAACTTATATCAACAAACAAAAAAAAACAAAAAAAGATAAGAATATTTTTTCTCATCTTTTAACCTTAAACATAACCGTATTTACACACAACAAGCAAATAAACAAAGTAGCTAAAAAAATTAAAGTCAAATGTAAAATAAAATTAATAGGTGGAAAAATAATATCTACAGCCTTTAAACTTTCTTGGATAATAGAAAGATCAAAAATTTGCGTAAAAAAGGCAAGTAAAATAACAAAAGCAATAAAACAATCAACCACAACCACCTTATAAAGCATAAAAGATCTAAACCAAAACGGAGCTCCAAATAAACACATAATTTCAATACGATCGGTATGTTCATAAAGCCAAATTCTCATCTGTTTTAAAAACAAAACAAAGGCAAGCAAAATAATGATAAATAAAAACAACCAAAAAACAAATTTCATCAAAATAAGCAAAGAGTATATCTTATCATGGGTTTTAGAAAAAGTTTCAACCTTACTAACACCTACAATATTTAAAAGTTGATTTTTAATCGAATTTAGTTCATTTTGATCGGGCAAAGAATTTAATTTTAAAGTATAAAATTTCGGCAGAGAATCTTTTAAAACTTTCAAATTCTTTTCAGAAACATCATTTTTCAAACGATCGATTAAACCCTTAGGATCTAAAGATTCAAGTCCAGCAAAAAATGGTACTTTTGTTTTTACTACATTCTGATCAAGTTCAGTTTTGCTGACAACTATAATATTATAATCTTTATTAACAAGTTCTTCATAATGCTTTAAAGTTGCATTTGTAACCAAAATAAATTCAAAAGCAAACATCATAAAAAGTAAAGGTAAAATTAAAGATAAATGTGTTTTAAAAAATTTCATTCATTTTTCCATTTTCTATATTAAAACGACGATAATCCACTCTTAAATTACTAGGAATTCTATGTGTTACCACTATAACACAAGTTCCTAAAAGCTCTCTAGCAGATTTTAAAAGAGTCCATATAATATCAGAAGAATACTCGTCCAAATTTCCCGTTGGCTCATCACAAAGCAAAAGCTTTGGATTATGAGCTAAAGCCCTAGCCATAGCGACGCGTTGTTGCTCACCACCGCTAAGTTGATTAGGCAATTTATCTGCTTTAAAAGTTAAATTTACATGCTTTAAAAGCTTAGCAGCTTGATCATGACATACTTTTTTGCTATAACCTTTAATCATTAAAGGCAACATAACATTTTTTTCAACACTATATTCTTGTACAAGTTTATAATCTTGAAAAATAATCCCTATTCTTTGACGTAATTTTAAAAGTTCTAAATTTCCAATTTTATTCATCAAAGATCCACATACTTCAAGTTTACCAGAAATAGGTTCTAAATCTCCATAAAAAGACTTTAAAAGCGTACTCTTACCACTCCCACTTTTACCCGTAATAAAAACAAAATCATCATCCTTAAAAGCAAAACTCGCTTCTTTAATAACTAGTTCATCATAACCTAAAGTAAGTTTATTTGCTTGGATTAAATTAGGCATCCTTTTTCCTTAATTTCCCTTTTTAAATTTTTAAATTATGCTTTATTTTTGCTTAATTTTCAAGAAAAATTATATTTTAAACTGAACTTTTAAAATTTCTTTTAATTCATTTATCGCTTTAATATTTTCTTGAATTTTAAATGGCTCTTTAAAAGCAAAATCAATCGTTTTATCAAGATGCAAATAACAATGTTCAGGCTTATTAAAAGCTCCAAAAGCAACCTTTAAAAGCAAATTCTCATCTTGTTTATAGATGCTTTCAAAATGCAAGAAAAAATCATCTTTTTTTATAGTAATATTTTTAAAGTTCTGCTCTATTTTTTTCAAATCCTCTTTAGAAAATTCAACCGATGAGAGATTAAATTCATTTAACTCATAGTTTTTACACTCTTGGTTAAAATTCCACACCCAAAGATCATATATATTTTTTTCTTGCTTTTTCCATCTATCTTCATATTTGCTTGAAATTTCTAAATTTTCATTTTTTCTAAGACTAAATTTTGGCGCAGGAAAAGTCAAAAATTGCTCTAAAGTAAAATTAAAATACTCAAAGCTATCTGTTCTAAGCTCAAAACGACCATTTTGAACTAAAACCCTAGCACATTCTTTGCAAAAATCCTTCCCAATAACTCGCCTATGAGGCTTTTTGTCCCAAGGAACAGGAAAATGTAAAAAAATCTTTTCAACTGATTTTGATTTTAATACACTCAATAACAATCTCGCATCACTTTGGATTAGCAAAATATTATTTACATTTTGCGCCTTAGCAAGTTTAGCTACTTGAGTTAAAGCTGGATTGTAAATTTCCACCCCTAAAATTAAAACATTCGGATTTTCTTTTGCTTGATAAAGCAAATGTCTTCCTGATCCAAAGCCTATTTCTATATAAATTTTACCTTGAAGTCTAGATAAAAGTTCATCAAAGTTATCAACGATAAATGGTGTTTTTTCAATTAAAGCATTGTTTTTAAGTCCAAAAGCTTCATTGATAATATCCTCACAAAAACCTTCTTTAAAGATTTTTAAAGCCTTTTGTAGATAACCTATTTTAGAAGGTTTTGTATGTTTATCGCCTTTAATCACAAAACCATTTTGTGCTTTTTTAATCTGCAGAAAAAAACTCTCTTCTTGAACCTTTGTATAAATAAGACTAACATTATCATTCTTAGCAAGCCAAAGAAATTCAACATCATCCTTGCTATAAGGCAGATTCATTTCTTTGATCTTTTTGCTTCTAAAATTTGGCACTACTGAGCCGCCTTAACTTTGCTTGAAGGTTCTGAACGAAGCCCAGCCGAATCAATAGCAATAACTTCATAACTATATTCCACCCCTGGTAAAGCTTTTACATCTTTTAATCGCTTTTCTTTAATGCCTTTAAAAACTGCATTTTGCTCTCCACCATAGCGTCTTACTTCATATTCAACAGCTCTAGTATCATTATCACTCCATTCTAAATTTATCCCTTCGCTTGTGCTTTGAGCCAAAATAATACTAGGAGCCAAAGGATTATCTAAAGTTCTACCCTCTACACCATCTTTTGGCATAGGACTTTCAAGACCATCTTTATCCACTATTGTTACTTTATAATACTTGCTTTTACCTGCTCCTTCTACTATATCCTCATAAGAATTTTTATCAGTCTTTGCCAAAACACTAAAAGGAAGGAAGCTTGAGCTCGTAGAATAAACTTTATAATAAGAAAAATCTTCATATGTAGGAGCATCCCAAGTTAAAATGATTTTATTAGAACCATCTGTGCTAGCACTTAAATGCTCAACTTGAGGGGGTAAAGCCTTGCTTGTAGAACTTACAACTTGACTTGGCTCACTCTTTATCCCATTAAAACTCACAGCAATAATTCTATAACTTGAATTTTCATTAGGTTTTAAATCACTATCGATGTATTCAGCGTTTAAGCGATTTTTTACTTCTGCAATTTTTTTAAATTCTTTATCATCACCTTTAGTTCTTTCAATAATATAAGAATCAACCCTAAAATCAGGATGCGGACGCCAAATAAGTTTAATACGATTAGGCAAATTGGTCACAGCTTGAATAAAAGGAACAGCTTCAAGTCTTGGAGCTGTGCTCACTTCTATAACCTTGCCATCTTCTGAAATTTGTCCTTGCTCATTAAAGCTTTTCATCATATAACGATACTTAGTACCAGGCTCTAATTTAGTATCTACATAATGAGTTTGAAACTTATCTTTAATAGTGCCTACAAGTTTAAAATCAGGATTTTCATCACTAGAACGATACAAATAAAATCCTTTGATATTTTCATTATATAAAGGCTCCCATTCAAAAGCAATATTACTCATATCACTAAGACTTTTTAAACTTTCAACCTTTGGCAAGCTTTCATTTACGGCAGGCTCTTTACTTGAAGCTAGCGAATTCATTTGCGAAACACTACAAGCGCTAAGCAAAAGAGTTAAAAAACTCAAGTAAAAACTCAAGCGAAATCTTTTCATCATTCTCTCCTAAATTAATTTGTTCAAACATAATGTTTTTAAAATCTTCCATCAAAGGTGCTTTAACAAAAATTTGCTCTTTAGTTTTTGGATGGATAAAATACAAAAAATAGGCATGCAACATTATCCTACAATCATACTTACCCTTATAACCATACAAACTATCGCCCAAAATATGGCGATTTAAACTAGCCAAATGCGCTCTAATTTGATGAGTTCTTCCTGTAAAAAGCTTAGCAGCCATCAGAGTTAAATTTTCAGTTTTTACTACATTTATGAAAGCTGATTTTGCATTTTTACTGAATTTATTTTCCTTATCTATGGCTATTTTTTTAATAGCATTAGAAGGCGAACGCATTAAAAATTTTTCTACTATAATTTTATCTTCTTTTAGTGGCAAATCAATTAACGCAAGGTAAATTCTTCCCATGCTTTTATCTGCAAGCTGTTCGCTTAATTTTTGATGGGTGAAGTTATTTTTCGCTATTAGTATAGCTCCGCTTGTATCTTTATCTAATCTATGAACAAGACCAGCTCTTATCTCTCCTCCTAAATTTGATAAAGTATATTTTTTTTCTATTAACCAATCCACCAAAGTGGCATTTTTAACGCTACTTGCTCCATGAACGACTAAATTTGAAGGTTTATTTAAAACAAGCAAGTCTTCATCTTCGTATAACACATCAATATCAAAATCCACTTCAAACTGAGGTTTTATCTCATTGCAAAGCTTTAAACTTGCAATAGAAATAATATCACCATTTTTAAGCTTAAATGAATTTTTATCTTGAATTTTATCATTAACCTGTACGCAATCTTTTTCTATAAGTAAAGCAACTTGATTGCGACTTTGGTTTAATTTTTTAGCCAAAAACACATCAAGCCTTGAATTTTCATCTACTAAAAAAGTTTGCATTTTTTCCTTGGAGGTTTTGATAAATTTAAAATTTTAGTTTATAATTATAGCTTTATATTACCAACTGAAGGCAAATTTTGTTTAGATTAGATAGAAGAATTTTAACTCATTTTGACTATATGCAACCCATTTTATTTTTACCCATAATTCTTATTTCATTTTTCTTGATCTTTGAAGCTAATCCTTTTTTAGCAGAAAAACAGTTTGTTTATGCCTGTGTGGGATTGTTTGCTTTTATGGTTTTTTTCTTCTTTCCTATAAGGAAATTTATTTGGATTATTCCTGTTGCTTATTGGATTAATATTTTTTTATTGCTAAGCGTAGATATTTTTGGGGTTGAAAAATTAGGTGCTAAAAGATGGCTTGAAATTCCTTTTACTCACTTTACTATACAACCTTCTGAAATTTTTAAACCTAGTTTTATTTTAATGCTTGCCTATCTTATTTATCAAAATCCTCCTCCAAAAAATGGATACAAACTTAAACAATTCATCAAACTTAGCTTTTACATCATCTTGCCTTTTTTGCTAATTGCAAAAGAACCTGATTTAGGAAGTGCTATGGTTTTACTACTTGTTGGTTTTGGAGTGCTTTTTATCATGGGAGTTCATTATAAAATTTGGTTAAGTATTGTTATAGCTATAAGTGTTAGCTCTCCTATTATTTATACACATCTTTTAAAACCCTACCAAAAGCAAAGAATTCATGATTTTATTTCAGAAAAACCAAGTTATCAAGTAGCCCAATCAATGATAGCTATTGGAAATGGTGGTTTAACTGGAAAATCTCAAGATGAAGCTACGCAAACTCATTTTAAATTTTTACCTATTTCAACTAGTGATTTTATTTTCGCTTATATGATAGAAAGATTTGGATTTATTGGGGGATTGACATTAATTATATTTTATATTTTACTTATTTTTCATCTACTTAGTTTAAATTATAAACTTAAAGATGATTATTTTACTAGAGTTGCTATTAATTGTGTTGCATTATTTATTTTTATTTATGCGGCAGTAAATATCTCAATGACTATAGGTTTTGCACCAGTAGTTGGGATCCCTTTGCCTTTTTTTAGTTATGGTGGAAGTTCTTTTACTATTTTTATGATTTTTTTTGGAATTTTACAGCATTTAATCACTTTTAGATATTTTTGGATGGATATAAAGGCTAAATAAAATATTTTTAAGCATTAATAAGATATAATTTTATCTTTTAATTCAACTTAGGCGGATTTATAGCTCAGTTGGTTAGAGCAACCGGCTCATAACCGGTTGGTCGCAGGTTCGAGTCCTGCTAAATCCACCATTCTATTATAAGTTATAGACTCTCTCTTTAAAATAATAATTTTTAGTCCTTTAAATATTTCGGTCTTGTGTAAAAAAATATGTGATGTGATTTTTTGAAAGATAAAGTGGTGGTTAGAGGCAGAATCGAACTGCCGACACGCAGATTTTCAGTCTGCTGCTCTACCGACTGAGCTATCCAACCACTTAGTTTGATAAAGTAAAAATGTAATTGTATCTTTTTTTCTTTAATTTAAGTTTAAATACAAAAATAAAATTTTATTTCCCTTAAAGTTTTAATAAGATAGAATACCCGCTTTAGATCATTATCAAATGGAAATTTTTTGAAACAATTTGGATTAGATAGACGAACTTTTAAAATTTTACTAGCTGGTTATATTATTATTGCATTGTTTGGGGCTTTATTGCTACATTCAAGCTGGGCACATACAACTCCTATTGATTTTTTAGATGCCTTTTTTACAAGCACATCTGCTGTTAGTATGACAGGATTAGCAGTTAAGAACACTGCGGTTGATTTTACCTTAGCAGGACAAATTATTATCTTAGCTTTGGTACAAATTGGAGGCTTGGGATATATGGGTATAGGTTTGTTTGTTTATATACTCATACGCAAAAAAGTGGGATTTAGTGCAAGAAATTTACTAAAAGAGTCTTTATTTTATCCATCAATGGATGGTTTATTTAAATTTTTTAAAAAGGTTTTACTGTTCATTTTTACTATAGAATTGATAGGTGCTATACTTCTTACCATGCGTTTTGCCCTTGAAATGAATTTTAAGAAAGCTTTATGGTTTGGAATTTTTCATTCTATTAGCGCTTTTAATAATTCTGGGTTTACCATATTTGAACATGGACTTATAGCTTACAAACATGATATAGCAATTAATCTTATTATCACTTCTTTGATTATTATTGGAGGGCTTGGATATTTTGTTTTGGTTGAATTATACTTTTTTCAAAGAAAAAAATTGCAAAATTTAAGCCTACATACAAAAATGGTTGTTGTTGCAAGTATTTTTCTTATTTTCTCTTCAACGCTTATTATTTTTGCTTTTGAATACTCAAATCCTCAAACTATAGGACATTTTTCATTTTTTGATAAAATTTTAAGCTCATATTTTATCGCTATTAATTACCGCACAGCAGGATTTAACACCTTAGATATGGGACATTTGCATGATGCGAGCTTATTTTTTGGATCATTGTTTATGGTTATTGGTGGTGCACCAGGAGGAACAGCTGGGGGTATGAAAGTAACAACTGTAATGGTTTTATTGCTCTATGCTTATTGGAGTATCCGAGATGGAAGAGTTAGAATTTTTGGACATGAAATTCCAAGAGAAACTATATCTAAAGCTTTTATTATAGCTGTAGGTTCAGCTGTTTATATAGTAATAGCTGTTATTTTGCTTTCCTTGCTAGAGTCAAATTTTGATTTTATAGCCTTACTTTTTGAAACTTCTTCAGCTTTTGCAACGGTAGGAATTTCGGTAGGAAATGGTGGAACTTTATCTTTATGCGCTTTGTTTAGCGATCCTAGCAAGGTGATTATCATCATTATGATGCTAAGTGGCAGGATAGGTGTTTTTGCTTTTTTACTCTCGGTATTCAAACAAGACAAAGCTATTCATTTAAAATTCCCTGAAGGAAAGGTTAATTTATAAAGGTAAAATCGTGAAAAATCTTAATTATGGAATTATAGGACTTGGAAAATTTGGCTCAGTTGTAGCAGATGAACTCATTGCTGGAGGTCATACTGTTATCGTTGCGGATAAAGATGAGGAAACTTTAAAAAGTATACAAAATCCTCCAAGCTATGCTTATATTTTAGATTCTACAAATATTTCAGCTCTAAAAGAAGCAGGCTTTCATGATGTTGAAGTTGTTATTGTTAGCATAGGAGAAAATGTTGAAAAATCAATCCTTACTCTTATGGCACTTAAAGATATAGGCGTTAAAAACATCATTGCTAAAGCAACCTCTAATATCCATGGTCAAATTCTTTCTAAGTTAGGCGCAACAAAGGTTATTTATCCTGAAAAAGAAAGCGCTAAAAGACTGGTAAAAGAATTTTTAACCAAAGATGCCGATTATGAAGTTTTTGATCTTTCAGCAAATACTATACGAGCTATTAAGATCAATATAGATGAAAAATTAGCAGGAAATTCTTTAAAACATGTAGCACAAAATATGAAAGTGATTTCTTATAAAAAATTAAATAGCGACTGGGAAATACTGCCTGATTTAGAAACCACTACAGTTTATAGCGGAGATGTTGTAATACTCCTTGGAACAGTTAAAGAACTTAGAGAATTCGAATACTAATCAAGATTTAAAGCCTTGCAAGCCTTTACAAAACGCTTTAAGGCTGTTTTTTCTTTAGTAGAAATTTTATGATATATAACTTCATCTAAATAATATCTAACATCTTTTATATCCAAATCCCTTGTTTTGGCATAATTTTGCAGTATATAATAAGGAATTTTAATCTTTGTTTTTGGAAATTTTTTCAAAATTTGTTTATATAAAGCTTTTTTTTGCACACAAGAGAATCTAGCAAAAACAAAAGGCAACCCTGTTTTTTCGTGCCATTTTGCACATAAATCGATATATTTAGAAGAATCTTTTAGATAAAGCTTTAAAGCCTTATCACCTATAATTACTTTTCCATCTTGTTTTAATACTTTAGCTAAAGCATTTGAAGTTGCTGAACTTGGATCTTTAGCATTTGATGTATTTTTTTCTACTAAAACACTTAAAACTCTTTTATTAGCACAGATACCCAAATCTAAATTTTTATATTTTTTTCTAGCACTTTCTATGCTTGAAATGATAGCTGCATCAATTCTTCTATAAAATAAATCTTTATTTAGCTTACTTGGAACTCCTTTTTTATACTCCATGCTTGCTTTATGACCATTAGGTAAGGGATATTTCTTAAGATATATATGTAAAGGCAAAAGATTAATATAATCAATTTTTCCAAAAATCATCTCTTTTAAAGAGTGTTAAACACTCTATCTCCTGCATCTCCAAGTCCTGGTATAATATAACCTTTTTCATTTAAACCTTCATCAATACAAGCCACAAAAACTTCTACATCATCATGCATTTGGCTAAATTTTTGCAAACCTTGTGGAGTAGCAAGTATGGATATAAATTTTATTTTTTTAACTCCTTGGCTTTTTAAAAAATTACAAGCCTCTATAGCAGTTCCACCTGTAGCAAACATAGGATCTATGACAATAGCGGTGCGTTGTTTTGCATCTTTGGGAAGTTTTTGAAAATAAAAATCCGCCTTTAAAGTTTCTTCATTTCTTACAAATCCCAAAAATCCAACACTTGCATCAGGAATCATCTTAAAAACACTTTCAAGCATTCCTAATGCAGCTCTTAAAATAGGGCAAATCATAATTTTTTCATCAAGTTTTTTTACTGTAGTTTTTTGTATAGGTGTTGAAATTTCAATTTCTTTTAAAGAAAAATCTTTACTCGCTTTAAAAAGTAAAAAAGATGAAATTTCATCGATTAACATGCGAAATTGAAAGGGCTTTGTCTCTTTAGCCCTTAAAATTCCTAATTTATGTTCGATCAATGGATGATTGATACAATGAATATTTTTCATTTTAAGCTTTCAAAATAAGCTTTCTCGTTAAAATTTTTTACCTTAGCCACACCATCTTTTACCGCAACTGCTGCTACAGCTGTACTTACTGCAGCTTTTACTCTTTCATCAAAAGGTTTTGGTATGACATAATCTCTTCCAAATTCTAAAGCGCTTAAATTATAAGCCTTTTTAACCGCATCACTTACAGGAAGTTTTGCAAGATCTGCTAATGCTTTAGCAGCAGCTACTTTCATATTTTCAGTGATTTTACTTGCACGCACATCTAAAGCCCCGCGAAAAATAAAAGGAAAACCTAAAACATTATTGATTTGATTTGGATAATCACTTCTTCCTGTTCCTACAATCGCATCTTTTCTAAGTCTAGCCACATCTTCAGGCATCACTTCAGGGATAGGATTTGCCAAAGCAAAAATTACAGGATCTTTTGCCATACTTAAAACCATTTCATCATCAAGAATTTTTGGCGCACTAAGTCCTAGGAAAACATCAGCTCCTTTTAAAACTTCTTTTAAAGTCTTTTCCTTAGAATCAACAGCAAATTCAAGCTTTTGAGGAGTTAAATCATTTCTATCCTTAGAAACAACACCTTTGCTATCTACTAAAATAATATTTTCGACCCCTAAATTTCTATACATCTTAGCGCTTGCTATACCTGCGGCACCTGCGCCACTTACAACCACCTTAATGTCTTTAAATTTTTTACCGCTTATCTCCATAGCATTCATAAGTCCCGCAGTTGAAATAATAGCCGTTCCATGCTGATCATCATGCATTACAGGAATTCCTAAATCTTGTAAAGCCGCTTCAATTTCAAAACATTTTGGAGCAGCTATATCTTCTAAATTTATCCCACCCACAGTCGGAGCCAAAGCTTTGCAAAAATTTACAATCTCTTCCACACTATGAACATCAATTTCTATATCATAAGCATTAACATTTGCAAATTTTTTAAACAAACAAGCCTTACCTTCCATAACAGGTTTTGAAGCCTGTGCTCCTATGTTTCCAAGTCCTAAAACAGCAGAACCATCGCTAACTATAGCTACCAAATTAGCCTTATTTGTATAAGTATAAGCAAGCTCATTATCTTTAGCGATTTCAAGGCAAGGTTCTGCAACTCCTGGGCTATACGCCAAAGATAGATCATAACTTGTAGCCATTGGCTTACTTGGCACAATATCAATTTTCCCACCTAAATGGTATTTTAAAGCTTCTTCTTTTAAATTCATTTTATTTTCCTCTAACTTTTAAAAAATTTTCTATTCTTTTTTTACACTCATCAACCCCTAAAAATTCTAATACTTCAAAAATACTAGGACTTACCGCACTCCCTGTTAAAGCTATGCGTATAGGCTGAGCCAAATCTTTTAACTTTGCTTCTTTTTTTTCTAAAAAATCATTTGTAAAATCTTCAAAATCTTTACCTGTTTTTTGATCTTTAAGTGTATTAGCAAATGCTTGGAGCAATTCTAAATTATTTTCGTTAACAAATTTTTGCACTGCATTTTCATCATAATTTTGCGGCGTATTAACTATGCTTTTTGCACCATTGATAATATCATGCAAGGTTTTTGCACGCTCTCTTAATAAATCAAGTAAAAATCCTGCCTTTTCATAAACAGATAAATCAAAACCAAGATCTTTAAGCTGACGGTTAATCTCTTCAAAAGGTAAAGTTTTAATATAATGAGTATTAAGCCATTCAAGCTTTTTAGCATTATAACAAGATGCGCTTTTATTAATATGATAAGGATCAAAAAGTTTTTTCAAATCTTCTAGCGAAAATACCTCATCATCACCATGACTCCAACCTAAACGCACAAGAAAATTAAGCAAAGCTTGAGGTAAAATTCCCATTTCTTTGTATTCCATAACATCAGTTGCCCCATGTCTTTTTGAAAGCTTTTTACCATCTTCTCCATGTATCATAGCCACATGAAAAAATTTAGGAATTTTAAAACCCAATGCTTCATAAAGTACAATTTGTTTAGGAGTATTTGAAAGATGATCATCCCCGCGAATCACATCACTTACTCCCATTAAAGCATCATCAATAACAACAGTAAAATTATAAGTTGGAGTTCCATCACTTCTTGCAATGATAAAATCATCCATTATATCCTCTGCTTTAAATTTTACCTCGCCTTTAATCCCATCTTCAAAAATAATCTCGCCGCTTTGAGGTGCTTTAATACGCACAACAGGTTCTATACCCTGAGGTGGCGTGCCTTTAAATTCTCTATATCTTCCATCATATCTTGGGCGCTCTTTGGCGGCTTCTTGCTTGGCGCGTAATTCTTCTAATTCTTCTTTACTCATATAACAATAATACGCCTTGTCTTCATCTAAAAGCTTTTTGACATATTCTTTATAAAGATCAAAACGCTCTGATTGGTAAGTTACTTCTCCATCATGTTCTAAACCGCACCATTTAAAAGCTTCGATAATTGCTTTAGTAGCTTCTTTGGAATTTCTTTTTAAATCCGTATCTTCAATACGAAGTAAAAAATTTCCACCATTTTTTCTAGCGTATAAATAATTATAAAGAGCTGTTCTAAGTCCACCTATGTGCAAATACCCTGTTGGGCTTGGAGCAAAACGCGTTGTAAGTTTTTCGTGCATTTTTTGCCTTTTCTTAAATTTTTATTGATATAATGCGATATTTATACTTAAATAAAGGTTTGAAATGAAAAAAATTTTATTAAGTTTTGCATTTTTTGCAAGTTTAGCTAGTGCAAATACCATTAATGCTATAGCTGTAATTGTAGACAAAGAGCCTATCACGACTTATGATATAGATCAAACTATGAAAGCACTTAAAATTGATAGAAATAAAGCTTTAGGCATACTCATCAATGAAAAAATGGAAATTTCACAAATGAAACAACTGGGTATTGTAGTCAATGAACTAGAGCTTGACGATGCTATAAATAAAATGCTTGCTCAAAACAAAACTACTTTAAATGCTTTCAAAGCAAATTTAAAATCCAAAAATCAAAGCTATGAACAATTTCGTGCAAATTTAAAAAAAGATTTAGAAAAAAGAAAGCTTTATGAAAAAATCGTAAGTATGGCAAAAACTGATTTTAGTGATGATGGAGCAAAAAAATTTTTCGAACAAAATAAAGATAAATTCACTTTTTATACACAAATTAATGCAAATATTTATTTATCAAACAATCCTCAAACTTTAGAAAATATCAAAAATACAAAAAAAACAATCCTTAAACCACAAAATGCATCTTTAAACACAAGCAATGCCGATCCAAGACTTTTAGGGCTTTTATCGCAAATTCCTGTTGGAGGCTTTTCCCCTGTTTTAAATGGAAAAAATGGCTATGAACTTTATGAAGTTAAAAGCAAAGATGGAGCACAAACTCCTGAATATGAGCAAGTTAAAAATGAAGTTTTAAACGCTTATGTAAGCGAACAAAGACAAAATTTCATACAGGATTATTTTGATAAACTCCGCTCTAAAATCAATATAGAATATTTAAGATAAAAACTACAATTAAAATTTCCCTTTAATAGGGAAATTTTAATGTCTTGCAAGATAATTTGTATCGTAGTTATTGTTAATAAAATCAGGATTTTCCATCATAGAAAGATGGAAATCTTTGGTTGTTTTTATCCCACTTATAAGTAACTCATCTAAAGCTACTTTCATTTTTGCAATAGCTTTATTGCGATCTTCTGCCCAAACTACAAGCTTACCTATCATAGAATCATAATAAGGGGGCACGCTATAGTCTTGATAACAATGACTTTCCATTCTGACATTGCGTCCTGCGGGTGGAATGTATTTAGTAATCTTGCCTGGACTTGGCAAGAAAGTTTTAGAATCTTCTGCCGTGATTCTACACTCTATAGAATGCCCATTTAATTTAATACTTTCTTGAGATGGTAAGGCATAACCTTCTGCTACCTTAATCATTTGTTCTATGATATCAATCCCACTTACCATTTCACTTACACAGTGTTCAACTTGCAAACGTGTATTCATTTCTATAAAATAAAAGTCTAAATTTTTATCAACTAAAAACTCAAAAGTTCCCGCACCTTCATATCCTATAGCTTTGGCTGCCTTAATAGCAGTTTCATGAAGCCTAGTGCGTGTTTTTTCATCAAGCAAAATCGCGGGAGATTCTTCGATAAGTTTTTGATGGCGTCTTTGCATAGAACAATCTCTTTCACCCACATGAATCACATTACCAAAACTATCTCCTATAACCTGCACTTCTATATGGCGTGGATTTTGAATGTATTTTTCCATATACATAGTTCCATCACCAAAAGCTGTCATAGCCTCGCTTTCAGCTGACCAATACGCTTTTTCAAGATCTTTTTCATTTTCCACCACACGCATGCCACGGCCGCCACCGCCAGCAGCTGCTTTTAAAATCACAGGATAGCCTATTTCTTTAGCAAGTTTTTTAGCTGCTTCAGCTCCTGCTAAAGCCCCATCGCTTCCTGGGATTACAGGCACACCTGCTCTTTGCATTACTTGTTTAGCTTTTGATTTATCACTCATTAAATTCATAGCTTCTACAGAAGGACCTATAAATTTGATGTTATGTTTAGCACAAATTTCAACAAAATTTTGATTTTCACTTAAAAATCCATATCCTGGAAAAATCGCATCTGCTTCAGCAATTTCAGCTGCTGTAATAATAGCTGGGATATTTAAATAACTTTCAGAACTTCTTGCTTTTCCTATACAAATGCTTGCATCAGCGTATTTTAAATATAAAGCATCTTTATCTGCTTCAGAATACACACAAATTGCTTTTTTACCCATTTCTTTAATCGTTCTTAAAGCGCGTAGTGCTATTTCTCCACGATTAGCAATTAATATGCTTTTAATTTCCATTTTATAATTTCTCCACCGCAAATAAAGGCATTCCAAATTCTACAGGCTGACCATCAGCAACTAAAATTTCAGCGATCCTACAATCGAATTCCGCTTCAATTTCATTCATGATTTTCATCGCTTCGATAATAGCTATAGTATCACCTTTTTTAACTGTGCTACCCGCTTTTACAAAAGGTGCTGCACCTGGGCTTGGAGCTTGATAGAAAGTTCCTACCATAGGGCTGTTTATACTTGGCTTGTTTGATTTTGCATTTTGGCTAGGTTGAGCTTCATTTACAACACTTACATTGATAGGTTGTGGAGCTGGAACTGGAGGACAAACAGGAGCTGGAACGTCGCAACACATATCTCTTTCAAGTTCTATTTCAAAACCATCTTGTTCTTTGATCTTAATTTTACTAATATTTGCTTCAGCAAAAAGGTTTACTAACTCTTTAATTTCTTCTTTTGTCATAAAATTCTCCTAAAATTTAAGAACTTAATCTTGTATTATATAAAAAAACTTAAAATTTAACTTTAAAAAAGAAAAAAATCATAAAAAATATAGATTTTTTAGGTTATAATCCTTATAAAAAATTACAAATATTAAAAGGTTAAAAATGGGCTTAAAAGCAGATAACTGGATAAGAAAAATGGCATTAGAATACAAGATGATCGAGCCATTTTGCGAAGCAAATATAGGAAAAGGAGTGATAAGCTATGGACTTTCAAGTTATGGCTATGATATACGCGTAGGGCGTGAGTTTAAAATTTTTACCAATGTTAATTCAACCGTAGTAGATCCAAAAAATTTCGTAGAAGAAAATGTAGTAGATTTTGAAGGTGATGTATGTATAGTTCCTGCAAATTCTTTTGCCCTAGCTAGAACTATAGAGTATTTTAAAATGCCTGATGATGTTTTAGCTATTTGTCTTGGCAAAAGCACTTATGCAAGATGTGGTATCATCGTCAATGTTACTCCTTTTGAACCAGGTTTTGAAGGACATATCACTATAGAGATTTCAAACACTACGCCTTTACCTGCAAAAATTTATGCCAATGAAGGCATAGCACAAGTGTTGTTTTTACAAGGTGATGAAAAATGTGACACCACTTATAAAGACAAAAAAGGCAAGTATCAAGCCCAAACTGGCATAACCTTGCCAAGAATTTTAAAATAGGAACACTTGTTGCTTTAATTTTAAAAATTAAGCAAAGGAAGGCAAAATGTTTAACAAAAAAAATATCTTAATCACAGGCGGAACAGGCTCTTTTGGAAAAACCTATACCAAGGTTTTACTAAAAAACTATAAACCTAATAAAATCATCATTTATTCTCGTGATGAGCTTAAACAATTTGAAATGGCAAGCGTTTTTAATGCTCCTTGTATGCGTTATTTTATAGGAGATGTAAGAGATAAAGAGCGTTTAAGTGCTGCTATGCGTGATGTGGATTTTGTTATACATGCTGCTGCGATGAAGCATGTGCCTATTGCTGAATATAACCCTATGGAATGTATAAAAACAAACATACACGGTGCGCAAAATGTCATCGATGCTTGTTTTGAAAATGGGGTTAAAAAATGTATCGCTCTTAGCACAGATAAGGCTTGCAATCCTGTAAATTTATACGGTGCAACCAAACTTGCAAGCGATAAGCTTTTTGTCGCTGCAAACAACATAGCAGGCAATAAACAAACACGCTTTAGCGTTACAAGATATGGCAATGTTGTTGGCTCAAGAGGATCAGTAGTGCCTTTCTTTAAAAAACTCATCAGTGAAGGAGCTAAAGAACTTCCTATCACCGATACAAGAATGACTCGTTTTTGGATCTCTCTTGAAGATGGAGTGAAATTTGTACTGAGTAATTTTGAAAGAATGCACGGAGGAGAAATTTTCATCCCTAAAATTCCTTCAATGAAAATCACCGATCTAGCTCATGCTTTAGCTCCTAATTTAAGCCATAAAATCATAGGTATAAGAGCAGGAGAAAAACTACATGAAATCATGATTTCAAGCGATGATAGTCATTTAACCTATGAATTTGAAAACTACTATGCTATAAGCCCGAGTATTAAACTTGTGGATAAAGATAATGACTTTAGCATCAATGCCCTAGGCGAAAAAGGACAAAAAGTAAAAGATGGTTTTTCTTATAGTTCGGATAATAATCCTTTATGGGCAAGCGAAAAAGAACTTTTAGAAATCATCAATCACACTGAAGGTTTTTAAAATGCTTACTTATTCTCATCAAAACATCGATCAAAGCGATATAGATACACTTATAAAAGCCTTAAAAGATGAAATTTTAACAGGGGGTAAAAAGGTAGATGAATTTGAAGAAGCCCTTTGCGAATATGTGGGTGTAAAACATGCTTGTGTATTAAACTCAGCTACTTCAGCTCTTCATCTTGTCTACACGGCACTAGGTGTCCAAGAAAAAATCGTTTTAACTACCCCTTTAACCTTCGCTGCTACGGCTAATGCGGCCTTAATGGCGGAAGCTAAGGTAGAGTTTATCGACATTAAAAACGATGGCAATATCGATGAAAAAAAACTAGAAGCAAGACTTTTAAAGGATAGCGAAAATATAGGAGCTATTAGCGTAGTGGATTTTGCGGGCAATAGCGTTGAAATGGATGAAATTTCAAGCCTTGCTAAAAAATATAATATTTCTTTAATCGATGATGCAAGCCATGCTTTAGGTGCTTTGTATAAAAGTGAAAAAGTAGGGAAAAAAGCCGATCTTTCTATCTTTTCTTTTCACCCTGTTAAGCCTATTACCACTTTTGAAGGTGGAGCCGTGGTGAGTGATAATGAAGAGCTTATCACCAAAATCAAGCTTTTAAGAAGCCATGGTATAATTAAAAAAAGGCTTTGGGATAGCGATATGGTAGAACTTGGCTATAATTACCGCTTAAGCGATGTTGCTTGTGCTTTAGGGATAAACCAGCTTAAAAAACTCGATCACAATCTTGAAAAAAGAGAAGAAATCGCAAGTTTTTACGATAAAGAATTTGAAAAAAATCCTTATTTTTCCACGATAAAAATCAAAGATTATAAAAAAAGTTCAAGACATTTATACCCTATCTTGCTTTTTCCTGAATTTTATTGTCAAAAAGAAGAACTTTTTGAAAGCTTACTTCATGCAGGAATTGGCGTACAGGTACATTATAAACCAACTTATGAATTTAGTTTTTATAAAAAACTCTTAGGAGAAATCAGACTCCAAAATGCGGATAATTTTTACAAAGCCGAGCTTAGCATACCTTGTCATCAAGAAATGAATCTAAAAGATGCAAAATTTGTAAAAGATACTTTATTTAGCATTCTTGAAAAAGTTAAAAAGGGATATTGTGAATAAGCTAGACTTTAGAAGTCAAGATTTTAGCCAAACTGGAAAGGCTATGTATGAACTAGCTTGCGAACTTTTTCCTATCCCTAGAAGCATCACAGGGCAAGGTTTTAGAGATAGTTTAGAAATTTTAAATAAAACTCTGGGGGGGGGTATAATCAAATTTCACTCTATAAAAAGTGGTACAAAGGTTTTTGACTGGATAGTCCCTGATGAATGGAATGCCAAAGAAGCCTATATCATCACTCCAGAAGGAGAAAAAATTTGTGATTTTAAAAAGCATAATCTACACCTTCTAAACTATAGTGAAGCCATCGATCAAGAAATCGAACTTGAAGAACTTCAAAATCATCTTTACTCCATAGAAGAAATGCCCGATGCTATTCCTTATGTAACGAGTTATTACAAAAGACGTTGGGGATTTTGTCTCACGCATAATGAAAGAAAAAAACTTAAAAAAGGCAAATACAAAGTTTATATCGATGCAAAACATGATAAAAATGGGGTTTTGGACTATGCTGATTTTATCCTAC
Source organism: Campylobacter sp. BCW_6465 (assembly GCF_001762815.1). Classification (NCBI taxonomy): domain Bacteria; kingdom Pseudomonadati; phylum Campylobacterota; class Epsilonproteobacteria; order Campylobacterales; family Campylobacteraceae; genus Campylobacter; species Campylobacter sp. BCW_6465. The sequence continues at coordinate 28,885 of NZ_MJXN01000112.1, read as the reverse complement.
CTAGCACACAAAATTCAAAAGATGAAATTTTAATTTCAACCTATCTTTGCCACCCTTCCATGGCAAATAATGAGCTTAGTAGCCCTGTGGTAGCTATTTTCTTAGCAAAATGGCTTTTGAGTTTAAAAGAAAGAAGATATAATTACCGCTTTGTCATCATCCCTGAAACCATAGGCTCTATAGTCTATCTTAGCAAACATTTAGAGCATTTAAAAAAACATGTTAAAGCAGGCTTTGTGCTTTCTTGCTTAGGCGATGATCATGCTTACTCACTCATACATACACCTAAAGAAAACACTCTAAGCGATAAAGTTGCCCTGCATACGCTTAAAAATAAAGAAAATTTCAAAGCTTTTGGTTTTTTAGATCGTGGAAGCGATGAAAGACAATATAATGCTCCGCTTGTAAATCTTGGCATAGTAGGAGTATCTCGCACCAAGTATGGAGAGTATAAACAATACCACACTTCAAAAGATGATCTCAATTTTATCTCTGAAAAAGGTTTAATGGGTGGACTTCAAAGCATGCAAGAAATGATTTTAAATCTAGAAATCAACGCTGTATATGAAAACACTATAGTATGCGAACCTAATCTTGGCAAAAGAGGACTATATCATACCCTTAGCACTGCCAATGACATTCCTTTGGCTTGTAATTTTCTAGCTTATTGTGATGGGGAAAATGATATCATCGATATAGCCAATATCTTAAACATGCAAGCTTATGAATTTAAAGAACTTTTGGAAAAAATTTTAGAATACAAACTAGTGAGGAAAATATGAAAGAGCTTTTAAAATATAATGGAAAAATATATTCTCAAGATGATTTAATAGAAGTTTTGATAAAACTAGGTATACAAAAAGGCGATATCATTTGCTCTCATAGCGAGATTTACAACTTTGGCATTCCTCTTTTACCTATAAAAGATTTTTTAAATGCTTTACTTGAGTGTTTATTTGAAGTCATTGGTAAAGAGGGAACACTTATCATGCCAACTTTTACTTATAGTTTTTGCAAAAACGAAATTTATGATAAACTTAATTCTAAATGCACCGTAGGAGCTTTAAATGAATTCTTTAGAAAACAACAAGGAGTAAAAAGAACCAACGATCCTATCTTTTCTTTTGCTGTAAAAGGTGCCCATGAAGAATTATTTTTAAACAAAGAACAAAAATCATGCTTTGATGAAAATTGTGTTTATGCAATACTTACGCGAAATAATGGAAAAATTTTAAATTTTGGAAATAAAGATTGCTTTACTTTTGTTCATTATCCAGAAGAAAGTGCAGGTATTAAATACAGATACCATAAAACATTTAAAGGAATAATACTTGATGAGAATAACAACAAATTCGAAAAAAGTATTAGCTTTTTTGTAAGACATCAAGGAGTGGCAACTAGCGATGATAAAATTACATGTTTTTTAAGAAAAAAGCAATATTTCAAAGAAATTGGTTTTGGCAATACACTTTTAGCTCTAATCGAAGCTAAGCCTTTTTACACTGATTTAATCACAACATTTAATAAGAATGAAAATATCTTTAAAGTTTAAAAAATACTTCTTCCGCCATCTGCAACAATGCTTTGACCTGTTATCCAAGTGCTAAAAGGACTTAATAAGAAAGTGCATAAATTAGCAATATCACTTTCTTTTCCGACCCCTAAAGGATAAAAATTTGCTAATTCATATTCATAGTCTTTTGATCTTATCAAAGAAGCTTTATGTGTCATTTCTGTATCTATATGCCCTGGCAAAATGCTATTAATTCTATATCCAAATTTAGCAAAATCTTTAACCAGACTTACTACCAACGAATTTAAAGCTCCTTTTGAAGCGTCATAAATACTCATAGAAGACACACTTAATTTTAAAGAGACAGCACTGATTAAAACAACGCTGAGATTTTCTGATTTTCTTTTATCGTAAAGACATTTTAAAAGCTCTAAACAGCTAAAGAAATTTATATCGAAAACTTTTTTTGCTTCTTCTATATCTACCATCCTTAAAGGTTTAATACATGAAATTCCAGCAAAATAAGCCATCGCGTTAATTTTGCCATATTGATTTACGATTTCATCAACCAAATTTTTAATTTCCATGTGAGAGCTTAAATCATATACTTTATAATCTAAATTTTTACATTCATCTTTTAACTCCTTTAATCTATCCTCCCGTCTTGCTACTGCAATTACTTTTGCCCCAAAAGAATCCAAAATTTTACATGTTTGCTTACCTAAGCCACTACTTGCACCAGTAATTAAACAAACTTTATCTTTTAAATGAAAAAAATCTTCTTTCATTCTTTTCCTTTCATTGCTTTTTCATATTGTTTATGAAAATAAGAAATTCTCTGTTCTAAATTTTTTGCATAACTAAAATTTAGAAAATTTAAAAATTTACTTCCTTTAATTAAATTTGTAACCTGTGCATCTTCTTGAAAAATTCTTTTATTCATGGCAATAATCTCTTTAGCAAACAGTTTAGTATCTAACCTCGATTTAGCAATATAATTTCTTGAAATAAAATAAGTTTTATTGTAAGTATTAGGAAAATAATTTTGAATAGAATACGAATATCCAAAAGTTGAACTAATAATAGTAAAAGGAAATAAATGATAAGAAAAATATCTATCTTCAAAATAATTATCCTCCAAAAAAACTGTTCTGCTTTTTTGTAATTTTAAATAAATTTTTTCATTTAAAATTTTTCCACGTGTTTTAGAGTTGTAATTAATAAATTTTGGCTCATCTTTGATTTGCAATATTCCTAATGACTCTGGATGAACGCAATTTACGTGATAAATTTCTAAACTATTTTCTACTCCTATCTTCCAATTAGAATTGTAATCTATAGGAGAATTACAACCTATAAAACAATTAATACTATAACTAATTTTTTCCAATTCTTCATAAAAACCTTCTAATTGTTGTTTTAAGCTATATATTGCATCATGTGAAAAAAATATAAAATCTCCACAAAAATCTATTTTTAACTTAAAAAGATCAAATTGTTTAACTTGATCAAATTCTGTTCTATTGGGGATTAGAAGCTTTTTATTTTTATAACTCCAATGATGATAAAGACATTTTATCTCTCCATTATCTTTTAAAAAACCATAATTTTCAACATTTAAAAGTCTTGCTCCACGATGTGGGCAAATATTATAAAAACCAATAATTTCTTCATTATCATTATAGATAATAATTTCAAAATCATAAATTCTTAAAACTATATAATCTTTATTATTTTTTATTTCATCCCTGTGGCAACCAAAAATCCAAAATTTTTTATAAAGTTTTTCAAATTCCTTCTTTTCAACATCACAATTGCAATAATCATTTAAATATTTCATAAACTTCCTTCATAAAAAAGAGTACAAGTACAATCCAGAGTTTCCAACATGCAAGTTGCCACAGATAATCCAACGCCAAAGCCCATAAGTATAACATTACAATAATCTTTATCTTTAGTATCACTGATTAATAAGGGAATTGAGTTAGAGCTTGTATTGCCAAAATTATTAATATTAATTGGTAATTTATCCTGAATATTTAATTTATTTCCCAGATAGGTCAATAAAAATGCATTAGCTTGGTGAAAATAAAATTGTGAGATAGATTCTTTTTTTAAAGATGAAAATTGCAATATTCTATCAATTTCTAAAGGAATATGTTTTAATGCAAAGTCAAAAACATCCACACCCTTCATTTGCATTACCCCCCCCATAAGGAGCCATAATACAATCATATCCTTTACCTAAGGTTTTAAAACAAAAATAACTTTGAGATATTTTATTTTCAATTGCAGTGCAACTAACACCATCGCCAAAAAGTAAAGCAACATCTCTTGTATTTTGGTCAATAACATTACTTGACACATCTCCAACAAAAAGCAAAATGCGATTTAATCCATTGGAGATATAACTATAAGCAACATTTAACCCATACACATAGCCACTACATCCTAGATTAATATCAAAAGCAAACAAATCTTTTTGCCTTAAGCCTAATTTTCCTTGTAAATAGCAAGCCATAGCTGGAAAACGAAATTCATTACTTTGAGAAACAACAATAATTGCATCAATACTTTCTTTATCCCACTGGAGTACTTTTAATGTTTTATTGGCAGCTTTTAAAAATAAATCACTAATTTTTTCATTTTTGTCTTTATCTATAACATAGCGTGTTTCAACACCTATATGCTTTAAAGTTTTATTAATTTCTCTTTCACTAAAATGCTCACTCTTCCGATTAAAACACTTTTTACTCGGAATGATGGAAGTAATATGTGCAATTTTTGCTTGACTAAAACTTTGCATAATAAATCTTTTAATTAATATTAGCTAATTTTAAAACATCTTTAACTGTTTTTAATGTGGAAATTTGTTCAGAATTAATATTCATACCTAACTTAGTATCAAAAAGAGTCATTAAGCTCAAATAAGCTAAACTATCCCAATCTTCATAATCGCTTAAAATACTTTCTTCGCTTAAACCCCCATTATCTAGCATTAAAATTTCTTCCAATGCATTTAACATTTCTTGTTTATTCATTTTAATTACTCCTATCATAAGTTAAAATAATACAAAAAATTTAATTTGCAAATAACAATTCACTTTCAAACTCAAGTTTATTAAACAAAGCTACGCCTATAGATAAGCCAACACCAAAACCCGCCATTATAATGTTATCCCTGATGATATTTTTTTCCTCTGCAAGCAAAATTGCTATGGAAGTGCAGCTTGTATTAGCATATTTTGTTATATTTATTGGAAAAAATTCATCGGATATTTTTAATTTATCTTTTATTTGCAATAAAGCATAGTGATTTGCTTGATGCAAAAAAAATTTACTTATATCTTTAATATTTAATTGATTTTTTTCTAAAATTTTTAAAATCATATTTAAAACATTTTTATAAGAAAAATTAAAAACTTCCAAACCTTTCATTTCCATGCAAGTTTTAATATTCGTATTTCCATCACTATCTTGATATTCTTGAAATGATTCACAATTAATTAAGTTAGCACTGCCTCCATGTGGCACAATAATAGCATTTCGTCCAGAACCATCCGTTTCAAATAAAAATTGAACATTGAATCCATGACAATACTCCAAAGCAGTACAACTTGCTGCATCGCTAAACAAAAAAGCGATAGATCTATTTTTAGGATATACAAAATCATTAATAGGGTCCCCCACAAAAAGTAAAATTTTATCACACTCTTCGTTTAAATGACCCATTGCTGCAAAAAGTCCGTACACATAACCGGAACAACCCATTACAATATCATAAGCAAAGCAATCTTTAGATAGTCCTAATTCTTCTTGTAATAATACAGCGGTAGATGGGAATCTATATTCATGGTTTTGAGATACTACTATAATCCCCTTGATTTCATCTTTATTCCAACCTTGCTTTTTGATCACATGTTCTCCGGCTTGTTTATAAAGACTGAGCATATTTTCATTTTTATCCCTATCTAGAATATAACGTTCTTTTATACCAGAAAGACGAATAATTTTATTTTTTGTTTTTTCATCAAAATTAGGATTATCTATATTTTGAATTTTTTTAGATGGTAAAATTCCGCACACATAAGAAATTTTTTTATTTTTTAAATTTATCATATAAATTTTCCGAGTTTTAATAAATCTTTTATTTGTTTCATTTTTTTTATTTCTATAGGAAATACTTCTATACCTAAATTTTTTTCAAAAAGAATAGAAATTTCTAAAATAGCCACGCTATCAAAATCGTCAAAAGAATTAAGTTCCGCCTCTTCTTTTAAATCATTTGTATCTATCATTAAAATTTCAGCAAGTGCGTTTAAAAATTCATTTTTATCCATATCCAATCCCTTCTTAATAATTTTTAATAAAATCACTATCGACAAAAGAACAAAAAATATTAATGAAAATTTCCATTTTTTATTAATATAATTCTAAAATAATATCTAAAATACATTAAAATTAAAATAATATTTTAAAACTAGACTTAAAAAATATTAAACAAATATAGATTATAATTGTAATTCCAAAAACCATAATTAAAAGTAAAATTAAGATGCATTTTCCATAAAAAAATTAATATAATCTAAAAAATTAATATTAACTTAATTTCGACTTTTAACAAAAAATAAACAAGAATAAAAGTGCATTCTTTAGCTTTGCTACACAATAAATTGTTAAAGAAAATTTAAATTTCAAAGGATTAGCGATCAATGAAAATTAAAAACTCCATACTCGATTCAATAAATAACAAGGATATCTATGATTGAATTTTTAAAAGCAGGTAATAAAAATTACACAAAAAAAGATTTGATAGCAACTTTAGAAAAACTAGAAATTCAAGAAGGTGATACCATATGCATGCATACAGAACTTTTTAAATTTGGAACGGCTTTATTGCCAAAAAAACAACATCTTAGCATTTATATAGAAGCCATATTGGATATTATAGGAAAAAATGGCACTTTAATTATGCCTGTTTTTAGTTATAGTTTTTGCAAAAATGAAGTTTACAACAAACTTTATTCTAAAAGTAAAGTAGGAGTTTTAAATGAATTTTTTAGATTATGGGAAGGAGTAAAAAGAAATAATGATCCTATTTTTTCTTTTGCAATAAAAGGAAAGAATGAAAAAGAATTTTTAAAAGAACAGACAAGTTGTTTTGGAGAAGACTGTGTTTATGACATGTTATCTAAAATAAACGGAAAAATCATTCTTCTTGGTTCGAAAACTAATGGATATACTTTTACACATTTTATCGAAGAAAAAGCTAGGGTGCCTTATAGATATTTTAAAGAATTTCAAGGTAAAATAATCTTTGAAAATGGCATGAGTAAAAATATAAAAATAAACTATTATGTAAGAAAATTGGATATTAACTCAGATTTAGATGTATATAAACAAATTAAAATTTTACAAGAAGATGATAATTTTAAAGTAGAAAATTTTGCAAATTCTTGTATTGTAAGCATCAATGCAAATAAATATCTACAAGCAACCTTAAAAGCCTTAAAAAAAATGCATATTGTTTGTTATAAAGGAAAATCATGACAACCCATATCTACGATTTTTTAGAAAAAAGTTTAATCAAATTTAGCGAAAAAACTGCTTTTATAGAACCTTTTGCTAAAGAAAGAAAAGAAATCACTTATAAAGACTTTGATCTCTTTTCTAAAAAACTAGCCAGTGAAATTTTAAGAAACCTAGGAAATGATAATCCTACTCAAACTCCTATTTTAATCATCTTACCTAAAGGGATTGATTGTTTAATTTCATTTTTTGGAGTGGCATTAAGTGGAAATTTTTATACCCTTTTAGATGAAAAAAGTCCTAAAGAAAGAATAGAAAAAGTTATAGAGGTTTTAAAGCCTAAACTTTTTATCACTTCAAAGGACTTAAATTTTAACTTAGATTTACCTACGCTTCATACACAAGACTTTGAAAGTTTTAATATAGATGAAAGTTTAATAAAAATTGCAAAAGAAAAACATATAGATACTAATTTACTTTATGTTCTTTTTACAAGTGGAAGTACAGGTATTCCTAAGGGAGTAAGCATAACACACAAGAGTGTGATTGATTATACTTTTTGGGTGTGTGAGACTTTTAAATTTGATGAGAATGAAATTTTAGCCAATCAAGCGCCATTTTATTTTGACAATAGCATTTTAGATATTTTTTCAAGTGTAAAATCAGGAGCGACTTTACACCTTTTACCTAATCATCTTTTTGCCTTTCCAAATAAAATTTTAGAATGTCTTGAAAAAGAAAAAGTAAGCACTATATTTTGGGTACCTTCGGTGCTGATTTATTTTGCAAATACTGAGGCTTTGAATAATTTTAGTTTAAATGCCTTAAAAAAGATACTTTTTTGTGGTGAAATCATGCCCAATAAACAGCTAAATATTTGGCGTAAACACTTACCCAATGCCTTATTTGCCAACCTTTATGGTCCAACAGAAATCACTGATGTATGTTCTTTTTATATCATCAATCGCACTTTTAAAGATGAAGAACTTCTACCCATAGGCAAAGCATGTAAAAACACAGAACTTTTAGTTTTTGATGAAAATATGAATTTCATAAGTCCTAAACAAATAGGTGTTAAAGGAGGGCTTTTCGTGCGTGGAACTTCTTTATCTTTAGGGTATTATAATGACAAAGAAAAAACCAAACAAGCTTTTATTCAAAATCCTTTGCATGATAATTATTTGGATTTACTCTATAAAACAGGAGATATTGTTTCTTATAATGAATTTGGAGAGCTTTTATGCTATGGAAGAGCAGATAATCAGATCAAATATATGGGGCATAGGATAGAACTTGGAGAAATAGAAAGCGTGATAAATTCTCATACAAGTGTAAAAAACAGCGCTTGTATTTTTAAAGAAGATATTATTTGTTTTTATGAAAGCAAAGATGAGATTAATTTTAAAGCTTTTTTAAAAGATAAATTACCTTCTTATATGATCCCGAAAAATTTTATTAAAATTGACAAATTTAAACTCAATCAAAATGGAAAGATTGATAGGAAAGTTTTAAAAGAACTTGTTTAAATAAATGTTTTATAATTTCAAAAAACCAAAGGAGAGAAAAAATGCAAGAAATCAAACAATTTTTTATCAATATAGAAAGAACAGATATCAATGAGAGTATGGAAAATCTAGTAAGTGAAGATTTTATCGATAGTATCGATATCATGGCTTTGGTTGCTGAAATAGAAAAATTTTATAAAAAACCCTTAAAAGCAGAATTTATCACACCTGAAAATTTTGAAAGCTTTGAAAATATTAAGAAAATGCTTGAAATTGCAATGAAAGACTAATCTTTCCTTGCAAGTTCGAGTTGTTCTTTTAAAGAACTGATGATTTCATTTTTAGAAACAATAATTTGCGCTATAAAATCCACCACATCATCCCAGTCTTTGCTTAGTGTATGAGTTAAAGTATAATTTTGTTCATATTCTTCCCAATTTACAGGAGTAAAAAGAGAATTTTTATGCGGGAAATATTTGTTTTTTACCCATTCAAGCGAAGAAGCAAAATAATCCACATAAGCTTTGGCAATATCTTTTTGCACTGCAAATTTTAATCTTTTTTCTTTACTGCCTTCAAATTTTCTTCTTGCCATAAAAAGCAAAGAATTAAGATTATCCTGCTTTAAATCTTTTTGATTTAATCTTGACATAAGCTCCATTCCTAAAAGATTAAAACTTTCATTTTTGGTTTGTTTTAAAACAAAACTCTCATCCCATTCAAGTCCTAAATGATAAACAAAATCTTTAAGCAAAGTCCCTCCTACATAATCCTCTCTTAGAAGTCTTACTATCAAATTTTCTTCTCCAAATACCTCAGCATGAGTTTTGCAAATCCACTCGTAGTCAAAAATATATTTTCTAGGATGATCTTGCGGAGCAAAATCAGCAGAATAATACCCCATATTGTTTTTATGATCTTGAGAACAATGTGAGTTTAAATAACCTAAAATATCTCTAAAATACACAATAACATAAATTTGAGTAAAACCTAACTCTCTCATAATCTTTTCTAAAATTTCTACATGTTTTTTAGTCGAAAAATCCCAAACTATACCCTCAGCTGAAAAAATAAATTTTTTATCTTTATGTAAAGTACTTTCACTTTTAAAATTTTCTATAGTTCTAAGAAGTCTTTCATTTGCAATATGACTTAAAACACTCTCTTTTTTTAAAATATCTTCTTTTTGAACCAATTCTAAAACCATATCCACCAAAGCCCAATGTCTATTTGCCACTCTAAGACTTTTTGGATAAATATAACCTTTTTGCAAAAGCTTTTCTTCGTTTTGCATCAAGAAGCCTTGTTTTTCTTGATTTCCTGTATTGGTGGTTCCTATATGTAAATATGCTGTCATTTTATATATCCTTTGTCTTTATTTTAGTTTATTATGACTAATTCAAACTTATCTCCCACATCTTTAAAAGTAAAAATTTTATTTCCACAAGGATAAGAGATGGAATTTTCTCGCATAAAAGATTTTTTTCCTTGTAGTTTTTCAAGCATTAAAGGAAGTTCTTTTTTAAATAAAGCTCTATCAGTCATTCTAAGCCCATGCTCTAAACTTTTTATAAATCCACCATCTACATCACTTTCATCTTTTATTAAATGCAAAGTAGCATCATAGCCTAATTCTTGATAACACTTATAAAGCTCTATTTTGTTTTGCACTGGCGCACCTATATCTTGCAAACTATGATAACTCGAAAAAACGATATCACTATCAATATTTGCTTGAATTTTAAGATGATTTGAATTTAAAATTGCTCTAATTAAATAATTTTCATCCCCAAAATAATAAGAAGAATTTATATTTCTAGTCCAATATTTATACACAAAGCAATAAAGTCTATGACCACTTCCTTCGAAATAAAATTCCCCTTGATTCATTTCTCTTCCTAAAATGCACGCCAAGAATGGTAAGCAAACACCTGAATTATCAATCACACCATCCACATACCAAGGAGCTATTTTTGCTATGAGTAAAGATAGGTATCCTCCGTATGACCCCCCCCCATAAATTTTTGGTAAATCTGCAAATTTTGGAAAGCATTTCACTAAATCTTTTAAAGCATTGATATGATCAATAGCTGCCATAATGCCATAGTTTTGATAGTCTCCATTAGGTGGGATAAAATCGCAAAAAAGTTCTATTTTTTGACTTTCATCAACCAAACCTGCCTGTTTAATCTCTCCAGCTCTTTGTTCTATAAAAGAAATAATTTGTTCAAAATTATCTTCATTAGCCAACAAATGTCCTAAATTAATATTTCTTAAAATACTATTTACACGCTCTAAATCGTCTTTGTTAGGAATAAGCTTTGGATTGTACTTTTGATCAATACTTTTTCTTGCACAAAAACAATGATAAAAAACATGCACCACTACAACATCAAAATTTTTAGCAATATATTCTCTATCAAAATCTAAAAAAGAAATATTTGCATTAGCTCCATAGCCTCCTATGACAAAAACTATAGCTTTGATATCTTTTTCATCATCATAACTTATGCGGTATTCAAGCTTACTAGTTCTTTTAATACCTAATTCTACATCATCACAAGAATCGATTTCAAAGGTTTGATTTATGAGCACTATTCCACCCTCTTTGTATTATTTTATTGTATTTTAAAGACAATTATACTTAAATTTTAGTAAAATAAAACACAAAAAACAAGGCTTAGCTATGAAAAATCTTTGTATCATCCCTGCTCGTGGTGGATCAAAAAGAATTCCTAGAAAAAATATCATTGATTTTCTAGGCAAACCTTTAATCGCTTATAGCATAGAAAATGCTTTAAATTCGGGTATTTTTGATGAAATAGTGCTTTCAAGCGATGATGAAGAGATCATAGAAGTAGCCTTAAAATACGGTGCAAAAGCTCCATTTGTGCGTGATAAAAATTTAAGCGATGATTATGCTTCAAGCACTGCTGTAGTGCAAAATGCCATAGAAATTTTACAAAGTCAAAATCAAATTTATGATCATGTCTGTTGTCTTTATGCTACTGCTCCTTTGTTAAATAAAGACATTTTAAAACAAGCCTATGAACAATTTATCCAAAATCGAAGCAAGTTTTTATTTGCCGCTACTGAGTTTGAGTATCCTATACAAAGAGCTTTTTATTTAAATAAAAACAATCAAGTTTATATGTTTGATGAAAAACATTATAAAAGTCGCTCACAAGACTTAACAAAAGCTTATCATGATGCAGGGGCTTTTTATTTTGGTACAAGTAAAGCTTGGTTTGAAGAAGATTTTATGTTTAAATCTCATTCTAGTGTATTTGTATTGCCAAGAAATTTAGTTTGCGATATAGACACCATGCAAGATTTAGAATTTGCAAAAATACTTTATAAGGCAAATCATGAAAGTTCTTATTAGAAGTGATAGCTCCATTCATATAGGTTTTGGTCATATTAAAAGAGATCTCATCTTAGCTAAACAATATGATGATGTAAGTTTTGCTTGTTTGCCTTTAGAAGGCTCTTTGATCGATGAAATTCCTTATCCTGTTTATGAGCTTAGTAGCGAAAGTATCTACGAGCTTATTAATCTCATCAAAGAAGAAAAATTTGAACTTCTTATCATTGATCACTATAGCATCAGCGTAGATGATGAAAAACTAATCAAGCTTGAAACAGGGGCGAAAATTCTAAGCTTTGATGATGAAATAAAGCCTCATCATTGTGACATTTTACTTAATGTCAATGCTTACTCAAAAGCAAGTGATTATGAAGGTTTAGTACCTTTTAAATGTGAAGTAAGATGTGGTTTTTCTTATGCCCTAATCAGAGAAGAATTTTATCAAGAAGCCAAAGAAAATAGAGAAAAAAAATATGATTTTTTCATTTGCATGGGCGGAACTGATATAAAAAATCTTTCTTTGCAAATCGCTAGCGAATTACCTAAAACAAAAATCATAAGCATTGCAACCAGCTCTTCTAATCCCAATCTTAAAAAATTGCAAAAATTTGCAAAATTACATAGTAATATTAGATTATTTATCGATCATGAAAATATTGCAAAATTGATGAATGAAAGCAATAAACTCATCATCAGTGCAAGTTCTTTGGTCAATGAAGCCTTACTTTTAAAGGCAAATTTTAAAGCTATTTGTTATGTTAAAAATCAAGAGCTTACAGCATCTTGGCTAGCTCAAAAAGGCTATGAAGTGGAGTATAAGTATTGATAAAACTTAAAAATTTCACAGAACTCAATTCTCAAGAAATAAAGCTGATTTTTAAATGGCGTAATTACCCCGATATCAGTCAATTTATGAAAACAAAATACATTGATTTTGAAGAACATTTAAGATTTTTAAAAAATTTACATCAAGATTCTAGTAAAAAATATTTTTTAGTTTTTCAAGACGAACAGATGATCGGTGTGATTGATTTTGTCAATATCACAACTAAATCTTGTGAATTTGGACTTTATGCAAAACCTGATTTAAAAGGCGTAGGACAAATTTTAATGAATGAAATTATAAAATACGCTTTTGAAAACTTAAAAGTAAATACTCTTAAAGCTTATGTTTTTAAAGATAATCACAAAGCTTTAAAATTATATCAACAAAATCATTTTACTATTTACGATGAAGATAAAAATATCTTTTATATAAAACTTAAAAATTATAACTATAAAAAGCAATTTGCAAAAAGAATAAGTAAACTGGATAGGGGGGGGGATAAATACAAATATTAAAAATATTTTAATGACAAATTTTTTTAAAATTACTCAATATAATATAAAAAATAAAAATATTGTTTTTTTAATGCAAGATTATCGATGTAATATTCTTTTAAAAAACTACATCAATTTAAATTATATCGAAAAAGAAAAAATCAGAAAATATAGAAATCATCCAGAAGTTAAAAAATATCTCTATCAAACCCATTTCATATCAAAACCAGAACATAAAAATTTTATCAAAAAACTCAAATATAATACTAAAAAATCTTATTTTTGCGTCATATTAGACAGTCAAATTATAGGAAATATAAATTTTTACATCAGAGAAAATGAAATAGATTTTGGATTTTATGCTAATCCATTTTCCAAAATATTAGGCATAGGAAGAATTTTAGAACAAATTAGCATTTATTATGCTTTTAAAATTATAAATGTACCTATACTTTCGTTGGAAATTTTTAGCAATAATACACAAGTAATCAACCTACACCGCAAATTTGGTTTTAGCATTGTACAAGAATTTTTCATAAAAAAACAAAAAATTTTAAAAATGAGTCTAAAACAATCTGACTGCAAAGCCTTGCTTAGCTAATTCTTCTTTGATATCTTTAGGGGTATACTTAGAAAAATGAAAAATATAAGCTCCTGCCAAAGCATCAGCACCCAAATTTAAAGCCTTAACTCCATCACTTGGATTGCTAAGTCCTCCATTGATAATAAGAGGAATTTTAAGTTTATTTTGAAAGATCTCTAAAAGTTCTAAATCATAACCCTTTGCTTTTCCTTCAAAATCCACAGAAGTTAAAAGAAGCTCTCCAGCTCCTTTTTTTTCATATTCTAAAGCAAGTTCTAAAGGATTTTTTTCAAGTAAATTTCCCCTATCATAAACACAAAGTTGATCTCCTTTTCTTTTAACATCTATAGAGCAAACTATACATTGAGAACCAAAACGATTAGCCGCTTTACTTATAAAATCCATATCTTCTAAGGCCTTAGAATTGATAGAAATTTTATCCGCACCTAAATTTAAAATCTTTTGTATATCTTCAAGAGTTTTTATCCCCCCACCTATGGTTAAAGGCATAAAGCATTCTTTAGCAAGATCTTCTATACTTTCAAAATCTATTTCTCCGCTTTTTGAAGCATCTATATCTAAGATAATAAGTTCATCAACATTGCGTGCATTATAAATTCTCATCGTTGAAGTTAAATGCCCTATAGTGCGAAAATCTTTAAACTCTATACTTTTAACAAGTTGAGAATTTTTTAATAACACACAAGGGATAATTCTAGTTTTTAACATTTAAAGCCTTATAAAATTTTCTAAAAGTTTTAAGCCTAAATTTTGACTTTTTTCAGGATGAAACTGCGTCGCAAAAATATGATCTTTTTGCAAAGATGCGACAAATTTATGCCCATATTGTGCTTTAGCACTTACAAACTCATCTTTACATTTCACATAAAAAGAATGCACAAAATAAAAATCACTCTTATTATCTATGCCTTGATACAAAGGTTCTTGTTTTAAAATTTCAAGTTCATTCCAACCCATGTGTGGGATTTTTAAATTTAAATCCTCTTCAAATTTGACTACTTCACCTTCTATAAAACCAAGTCCTTCGCAAACTCCACCTTCATAACCCCTTTCTAAAAAAAGTTGCATTCCCAAACAAATGCCTAAAATAGGTTTTTTTTGTACTAAAACTTGCTCTTTTAAAGCTTCTATAAAACCAAGTTCTTTTAAATTTTTCATCGCTTCTTTAAAAGATCCCACTCCAGGTAAAAGCAATTTATCTGCTTTTTGCAAATCTTTTGGATTTTTAGCTATGAAATTTGTAGCTCCTATTTTTTCAAAAGCCTTAGCAACGGAGTTTAAATTTCCCGCCTTGTAATCAATGAGCGCTATCATTTTAAAACACACTCGTCTTTTCTTACCAAAGAACCATCATAATCTCTTATAAATTTACCATTTTCATCACGTTTAAAAATTTTTTTATTGGTAAAAGAATCTACTATTTTTTGAAATTCTTCCTCGCTAAAACCACTGAATTCAAGGTATTTTTTAATAGCCTTTTTAGGGGGCTTGCCATCGTATTTTTGTACCAAACGCACCCCTTCTTCACGGCTGATATAACCTAAACGAATATCCAAACAAGCATTATCTGTCGCTCTACCAAAGCCGTATTTGCAGTATTTTAAATAATCATGTACATGATTAGAAAAACAATCTAAATTTTCAAAATTTTCATAAGTAGTCTCAACAGGATGATCTAGAGTTAAAAAACCATATTTTTTAGAAATTTCAAGAATTTTTTTATAGTCCCATTTAAAATAATATCCTAAAAAAAGTCCTGTAACTCCTACTTTTTGAAGTTCTTCATCACTTGGATAAGTATATAAAAACAAATCTTTTTCAGTGATACCATTTACCCCAAGCATATCAGAAGCACGATTTCCTAAAAGCCCGCCAAATTCTTCAAGCCACTCTCTGCCTAAAATATTTTTATTTTTACTACTCGCAGGACCGCCATACTCTATCTGCGGACTTTCTCCCCAGATGATCAAAGGCACTCCAAAATTTACCGCTATGCGTGGAACAGAAGTAAAAATTCCCAAATGGTTTTGCCACTCATTATCCCCTGTTCTTATAAAAGCTTCACGGGCAAGTTTTTGATAAACTTTTGGATCACGCTTGATATGGATCAAATCCACGCCAAGATGATTTAAATTGTCTAAATTTTTGCGCCCTATTTTCGTAGGCACACTAGGCTCAAAACACACACATAAAGGATTAAGTCCGAGTTCAAGCATTTTAACTACTTGAAAAGTAGAATCTTTTCCGCCACTTACTCCGATAACACAATCATAAACAGGATGTTTTTTGTATTTTTTTATAAGCTCAAAAAATTCTTTTTCTCTTTCTTGCCAATTAATATTTTGATTTTTAGCTTCTTGAGAACGGCAAGCATCGCAAACCCCTTCTTCATCAAAATGCAAATCAGGTTTAGTATCTGGCATCACACATTTTTTGCAAAATTTCATAAATTTCCTTTAATTAGCCTTAAATATATATCGTTATAATTAAATTTTATTTTATAATTTTATATATTTATATTATATAAAAATTAAAAAATGAATGAATTTTATGATTTAAATCCCTATGGCATTTTTTGAATAAAACCAAGCAAAATCATAACAAAGTCGTAATATTTATATAATATAAATATATAAATTGAAGAAATATATAATATAATTATATATTATTTTTAGTTAGGAAATTTACCAAAGAAAGAAATACATGCAAATAGGAAATTTTAACACCAATAAAAAAGTTTTTATCATCGCAGAACTTAGTGCAAATCACGCAGGAAGTCTTGAAATGGCACTTAAAAGCATAAAAGCAGCCAAAAAAGCAGGTGCTAATGCGATAAAAATCCAAACCTACACTCCAGATAGCCTCACGCTAAATAGCGACAAAGAAGATTTTATCATCAAGAGTGGGCTTTGGGATAAAAGAAAACTTTATGAGCTTTATGAAAATGCAAAAACCCCTTATGAATGGCATTCTCAAATCTTTGAAACCGCACAAAATGAAGGCGTACTTTGTTTTTCAAGTCCTTTTGCCAAAGAAGATTTAGAATTTCTAAAACGCTTTGATCCTATAGCCTATAAAATCGCTTCTTTTGAAGCCAATGATGAAAATTTCGTACGTTTAATCGCCAAAGAAAAAAAACCTACTATCGTTTCAACGGGCATTACTACAGAAGAAGAACTTTTTAGAATCTGTGAAATTTTTAAAGAAGAAAAAAATTCTGATCTCATCTTTTTAAAATGCACTTCAGCTTATCCTGCTGCCATAGAAGATATGAATTTAAAAGGTATAGTAAGTTTAAAAGAAAAATTTAATGTTGAAGTTGGACTAAGCGATCACAGCTTTGGTCTTTTAGCTCCTGTTATGGCAGTAGCACTTGGAGCTAGAGTGATAGAAAAGCATTTTATGTTAGATAAAAATATAGAAAGTGAAGACAATAAATTTAGTCTTGATTTTGATGAATTTAAAGCTATGGTAGATGCGGTTAGACAGACCGAAAGTGCTTTAGGCGATGGTAAGTTAGATTTAGATGAAAAGGCGCTTAAAAACCGTGTTTTTGCAAGAAGTTTATATGCAAGTAAGAATATCAAAAAAGGTGAAATTTTCAGCGAAGAAAATGTAAAATCAGTGCGTCCTTCTTTTGGACTACATCCTAAATTTTATCAAGAACTTTTGGGAAAAAAAGCCACTAAAGATATAAAATTTGGCGATGCTTTAAAACAAGGAGATTTTGAATGAAAAATATCTTAGTTACAGGTGCTGATGGTTTTATAGGTTCTCATCTTTGCGAAAGCTTGGTCAAAAAAGGTTTTAAAGTCAGAGCTTTAAGTCAGTATAATTCTTTTAATTTTTGGGGACATTTAGAAAAAAGTCCTTTTTTAAAAGACATGGAAGTTATAAGTGGAGATTTAAGAGACAGTTTTTTTTGCGAAAAAATCACCAAAAATATAGACGCAATCTTTCATCTTGGCGCTTTAATTGCTATCCCCTACTCCTACGCAGCCCCACAAAGCTATGTGGATACCAATGTCAATGGCACTTTAAATATGCTCGAAGCAGCTAAAAAAAATGAAATTTCACATTTTATCCACACCTCAACAAGCGAAGTTTATGGCACAGCCTTTTATGCACCTATCGATGAAAAACACCCTTTGCAACCTCAAAGCCCTTATTCTGCAAGCAAAATCGCTGCAGATATGATGGCACTGAGTTATTATAATTCTTTTAATTTAAATGTCAATATCGCACGCCCTTTTAACACCTATGGTCCAAGACAAAGCGCAAGAGCCATCATACCTACCATTATCACACAAATTTTAAGCGGAGCAAAGGAAATCAAACTAGGAGATTTAAGCCCTAAAAGAGATTTAAATTTTGTGCTAGATACTTGCGAGGGTTTTATCTCTCTTTTAAACTTAAAACATTTTGGAGAAGTTTATAATATAGGCTCAGGAGCGGAATACTCCATGCAAGAAGTACTTGATCTCATACAAAAAATTTTAGATTCTAAAGTAAAAATCATCCAAGATGAACAAAGATTGCGTCCTAAAAATAGCGAAGTTTTTAGACTTTGTTGCGATGCAAGCAAGCTCAAAAAAACTACAAATTGGCAAAGCAAAATAAGTCTAGAAGAAGGCTTAAGACAAAGCATAGAGTATTTTAAAGAAAATTTAGAAAATTATAAAAGTGAGCTTTATAATGTTTGAAAAAGAAATTTCTTTTATAAAAAGTCTTTTTAATAAAGAAAATATCGCCCTACATGAGCCTTGTTTTATAGGCAATGAGAAAAAATATCTCTTAGAGTGTATCGATAGTGGTTTTGTTTCAAGCATGGGAGAATTTGTAACGCGTTTTGAAGAAGCTTTAAAAGAAAAAACTAAAACACGCTTTGTTGTCGCTACAAATACAGGCACAGCAGCCCTTCATATCGCTTTACTAGCTAATGGTATCGATGAAAACTGCGAAGTCATCACTCAAAGCATAAGTTTTGTCGCCACGGCCAATGCTATCACTTATACAGGTGCAAAGCCCGTTTTTTTAGATATAGATGAAAACACTCTGAGTTTAAGTCCTAAGGCTTTAGAGCATTTTTTAGAAAATCAAACTTATCAAAAAGATAATCTTAGCTATAACAAAACTACACACAAACCCATCAAAGCTTGTGTTATCATGCATACCTTTGGTTTAAGTGCTCATATAAAAGCCATCAAAGAGCTTTGTGAAAAATATCACATCCTTTTAATCGAAGATGCTGCAGAAGCCTTAGGAAGCACTTATGAAAATAAGGCCTTAGGCACTTTTGGACAGTGTGGAATTTTAAGTTTTAATGGCAATAAAATTATCACAGGCGGATGCGGTGGAGCGATATTAAGCGATGATGAAAATTTAGCCAAGCTTGCAAGACACCTTAGCACTACAGCCAAAATCTCTCATCCTTACGAATACGATCATGATAGGGTGGCTTATAATTACCGTCTTTGCAATATAAACGCAGCGATCTTGCTTGCAGGACTTGAAAATTTGGAACTTTTTTTAGAAAATAAAAGAGAACTTGCTAAAATTTACAAGGATTTTTTTAAAAATCACGATAAATGCAAATTTGTTGACGAAAAAAGCAATGAAAAAAGCAATTTTTGGCTCAATACCTTGCTTTTTAAGGATGAGAATTTAAGAAATATCTTTTTAGAAGAATGCTTGAAAAATAATATTTTCGTCCGTCCTGTATGGAAAAGCTTACCGAGTTTAAAAGCTTTTCAAAACTGTCAAAGCGATGAGCTTATAAACACTAAAAATTTAGAAAAACACTTGGTTAATTTACCTAGTAGCGTTAGAATAGCAAATAAAAAGGAATGATGCGTTGCAAAATTTAATTCAAAGCATTAAAAAAATTTTAATAAGAAAAAATATGAGAGTAGCGGGGGGGGATTTGATTTTTTTACTTCTTCTTTTAGGAGAAGTGCGTGAAAAATGTCATCATCATAGGATCGGGTGGCTTTGCTAGAGAGCTTTATTCTTATTTAAAAGATGCAAATTACGAAATTATAGGCTATATCGATATACAAGAAAATAATTTTTTTGACTTAAAATACCTAGGCAATGAAGATAATTTCGATAAAAAGTTGATTCAAAAAGCATCTTTTGCTTTAGGTGTAGGACAAATCAATTTAAGAAAAAAAATCCTTTTAAAACTTTCAAAAAAATCATGTAATTTTATCACTTTTATACATCCTCAATCTTTTATTTCAAAAGAAGCTAAAATAGGACAAGGGGTTATAGTGTGTCCTTTTGCAACCATTAATGCTAATTCAAATATAGGAGATTTTGTGCTTTGTAATATTTATTCAAGCATAGCTCATGATTGCAAGGTAGGAGAAGGAAGTATTTTAAGCCCTTATGCTACACTCAATGGAAATTCAAGCATAGGAAAAAATTGTTTTTTAGCTACTAGAGTTAGCCTGTTGCCTTGCGTAAACTTAGAAGATAACTGCATAGTAAGCGCAGGTAGCATTATTAGCAAAAACTACACATCCAATCAACTTATTTTTCATAAAAATATAATTAAAACAAGGAAAAAACAATGAAAGAAATTAATATCATAGGCTTTGGTTTAATGGGTAGGCAAATAAGTGCTTTATTTTATTTATTGGGTTATGAAATAGGTGTTTATAGTAAAAGCAAGCCCAATATATACGAATTTGAAAAACAAATAAAACTTCTACAAAGAAAAATAGATTTTTCTAATTTTAACTCCGGAAAAATAAATATTTACCAACATATAGAAGATCTTAAAAATAGCTTGACTATAGAAAGCTTAAATGAAGATTTAAATTTAAAAAAAGAAATCATACAAATTCTTAGAGACAATAATAATATAGTTTTTTCAAATTCAAGTTCTTTGGGTATGGATGATTTAAACTGCGATTTTATACATTTTTTCAATCCTATTTATATCAAATTAATAGAACTTTGTGGTTCTAATTTAGAACGATTTACCCCATTGAAAGATCTTAAAAAATTAGGATTTCATATCATTCACGGCAAAGGCAATCGAGGAGCTTTAGCAAATTTACTTTTATTCAATGAAATTTCATCGTTTTTTAAAATTATAGAAAAATACAATTACAATTTCAAAGAATGTCAAACAGTTTATGATTTGCTTTATGAAAAAAGAAATTTGTTAAATATTATCGACACTATAGGCATAGAACTTTGTGATAAAATTTGTAAGAATTTAAAAGAAGAAGATGAAAATTTTTACCATCCAAAAATCTTTAAAAAGGCCTTAGAAAAAGGAATTTTAGGTAGAAAAAATAAAACAAAAATAAGTGATATCTTATAAAATAAGTAAATATTAATTTAATATTTTATATAATCTAACCTTTTTATTAAATTGAAGGGGTGGAAATGATTTATTGTGATCACTGCGTGATGCCAAATACTAGACCTGGTATTAATTTTACAAAAGATAAAGAAGGTAAAAATATCTGTTCAGCTTGTATCAATCATAAAAATAAAGAAAATATTGACTATAAAGCAAGATTTAAAGAGCTTGAAGCCTTATGCGATAAATACCGCAGAATGAATGGAAAATTTGAATATGATTGCGCTATTGCTGTGAGTGGAGGTAAGGATTCGCATTTTCAAGTGCATATTATGAAAGAAAAACTTGGAATGAATCCTATTCTTTTTAGTGTTGAAGATAATTTCACTATGACTGAAGCGGGTAAGAAAAATCTTAAAAATTTAAGTGAAACTTTTGGTTGTCATATCATTAGCTTAAAACCCGATATCAAAACTCAAAAAAAAGTTATGCTAAAAACCTTTGAAAAATATGGAAAACCTACTTGGTTTATTGATAGGTTGATTTACAGCTATCCTTTTGCTATGGCTTTAAAATTTAATACACCTTTATTGGTTTATGGGGAAAATGTTAGCTTTGAATATGGAGGTAGTGATGCCAAAGAAACTCCTAGTGCCAAAGAAATATTTTTAAATGGTACAGCTAGTGATTTAGATATAAATGAATTTATAGATGATGAAATCAAAGAAGAAAATTTGCAACTCTTTTTCAATCCAAACAAAGATAAGCTCGATAAACTTGACCCTATTTATCTAAGTTATTTTGTAAAATGGAATTCTTATAGCAATTATATTTTTGCTAAAAGTCGTGGTTTTACTGATCTAGAAGGCGAATGGGATAGAACAATGTGTGCAGAAAATTTTGATCAAGTTGATAGTATAGGTTATATCCTACATGCTTGGATGAAATACCCTAAATTTGGTCATGCTTGTGCGAGTGATTACACAGCTCGTTTCGTGCGTTATGGACTTTTAGGCAGAAAAGAAGCTATTGAACTTGTACAAAAAAGAGATCATAAGCTTGACAATAAATGCGTTGAAGATTTTTGCAACTTCATAGATATTAGTAAAACTACATTTTGGAAAATAGTAGAAAAACACTATAATATGGATTTATTTTATAAAAATGATTTTGGAGAATTTAAGCTAAAAAATCCTTTAAAATAATTTGGAACAACTCTTGCTTTAATGCTATAATTAAAGAAAAAATTTTTGGAAAAAATCATGAAAAAAACTTTAATCATCGCAGAAGCAGGAGTCAATCACAATGGTGATTTAAATTTAGCTAAAAAGTTAATAGAAATCGCAGCAGATTCAGGGGCTGATTTTGTTAAATTTCAAAGTTTTAAAGCCAAAAACTGTATCAGCACAAAGGCTAAAAAAGCACCCTATCAGCTTAAAACCACAGCTAGTGATGAGAGTCAGCTTCAAATGGTACAAAAACTCGAACTCGATCTTAAAGCTCATAAAGAGCTTATCCTACACGCAAAAAAATGCAATATTGCCTTTCTTTCTACTCCTTTTGATCTTGAAAGTGTAGATCTTTTAAATGAGTTAGGCTTAAAAATCTTTAAAATTCCAAGCGGAGAAATCACCAATCTACCCTATCTTAAAAAAATTGCAAAGCTTAATAAAAAAATCATACTTTCAACAGGCATGGCAAATTTAGGCGAGATAGAAGAAGCTTTAAATGTGCTTTGCAAAAATGGCGCTAAACGCCAAAATATCACTCTTTTGCACTGCACTACAGAATACCCTACCCCTTTTGATGAAGTCAATCTTAAAGCCATGCAAAGCTTAAAAGACGCTTTTAAGCTTGATGTGGGTTATTCTGATCACACTCAAGACATACACATTTCTCTAGCTGCTGTGGCCTTAGGAGCTTGTGTGATAGAAAAGCATTTCACTCTAGATAAAAATATGCCAGGGCCTGATCATAAAGCAAGCCTAGAACCTCATGAACTTAAAATGCTTTGCACTCAAATAAGACAAATACAAAAGGCTATGGGTGATGGCATAAAAAAAGCAAGTAAAAGCGAACAAAAAAATATCAACATAGTAAGAAAAAGTTTAGTGGCCAAAAAAGATATACAAAAAGGAGAAATTTTTAGCGAAGAAAATCTTACTACCAAACGTCCCGCAAATGGTATAAGTGCTATGAGATATGAAGAGTTTTTGGGTAAGATTGCTACTAAAAACTACAAAGAAGATGAGCTTATCCGTGAGTAAAAGAAAGATTTGTATAGTCAGTGCAACAAGGGCTGAATGGTATCTTTTAAGAAATTTATGTCATGAAATTCAAAATGATAAAGATTTAAGCCTTCAAATCATCGCTACAGGAGCACATTTAAGTCCTGAGTTTGGACTCACTTATAAAGAAATAGAAAAAGAATTTAAAATCACTAAAAAAATTCCTATATTACTCGCAAGTGATGATAAAATAAGCCTTTGTAAAAGCATGAGCTTAGCCTTTAGTGCTTTTAGTCAAGCTTTTGAAGACTTAAAACCTGATATGGTGGTGATTTTAGGTGATCGTTATGAAATGCTTAGCGTAGCAAGTGTGTGTCTTTTGATGCACATACCCTTAGTGCATTTATGTGGTGGGGAGCTTACTTTAGGAGCCATTGATGATAGTATAAGACACAGCATTTCAAAAATGTCACATTTACATTTTGTAAGTCATGAAATTTATAAAAAAAGGCTTTTACAACTTGGAGAAGAAGAAAAAAGGGTTTTTAACATAGGCTCTTTAGCTTCTACTATCATAAAAAATATGAGTTTTTTAAACAAAAAAGACTTAGAAAAAGCCTTAGAAATGAAATTAGATAAAGAACTTTACTTAATCACTTATCATCCTTTAACCTTAAATGTAAAAAACACTCAAAAAGAGATTAAAACCTTGCTTAAAAAACTTGATACCCTTAAAAACGCAAGTTTGATTTTTACCAAAGCAAATGCCGATGAAAATGGACTTTTAATCAATGAAATTTTGCAAAATTACTGCCAAAAAAACTCACACAAGGCTAAAATTTTTGACAATCTTGGCTCACAAAAATACCTAAGTCTTATGAAAATAGCCAAGGCCATGATAGGCAATTCTTCAAGTGGTATTAGCGAAAGCCCTTTTTTTAAAACTCCTTGCATTAATATAGGCGATAGACAAAAAGGGCGTTTAAGAACTCAAAATATCATTGATTGTGAAATTAATGCTCTTGATCAAGCTTTTGAAAAATTAGAAAGCAAAGAATTTAAGCAAAAATTAAAAAATTTCAAAAACCCTTATGATAATAATAAAAATCCCAATAAAATCATAAAAACTTACCTAAAAAATGTAAATTTAGATACAATTTTACATAAAAATTTCATCGATTTATAAGGCTTAGTATGAATATAAACAAACTCAAACTCACCCCTGATTCAAGCATAGAAGAAGCTTTAAAAATAGTCGGGCAAGAACGTGTTAGACTAGGCATTATAGTTGATAAAAAGGATAAATTTTTAGGAGTCATTAGTGATTCAAACATCAGAAAAGCTTTAATTGGTGGCAAAACTTTAAAAGATAGTATCAAGGATATTTACACTAAAAATCCCATCACCATAAAAGAAAACACAAGCAAAGAACAGCTTTTAAAAATTTCTGCTAAAACCGATATTTATGACTTTCCTGTTTTAGATGAAAAAGAGCAAATCCTTTCTATAAAATCTATCTCATCACTTTTAAAATCCAATCCAAACTTCATTATCATCATGGCTGGAGGCTTAGGATCTCGCTTAAAAGAGCTGACTAAAGATACTCCAAAACCTATGTTAAAAGTAGGCAAAAAACCCATTTTAGAAAGCATAGTCCAAAGATTTAAAAATCAAAATTTTGAAAATTTTATCTTTTGTGTGAATTATAAAAAACAAATCATAGAAAATTATTTTCAAAAAGGACAAAAATTTGGGGTTAAAATTTCTTATATTAAAGAGCGTAAAAAACTAGGCACAGCAGGGGCTTTAAGCCTTATAAAACAAGAATTTAAAGAAAGCTTTATTGTTATGAATGCAGACATTTTAACCGAGCTTGATTTTAATGATCTTTTAAAAGCGCATAAAAAATCAAAAGCTTTAATGAGCGTTTGCGTGCGTGAGTTTGAGCAACAAATTCCTTATGGAGTGATCACTCAAAAGCAAGGTTTTATAGAAAATATAGAAGAAAAACCTACTCAAAAATTTCTAGTAAGTGCAGGAATTTATGTACTTGAAAATGAAATTTTAAATTTAATTACTAAAAACGAATACCTAGACATGCCCGAACTCATCAAACTCGCTCTACAAAAAGGCAAGGTAAATACCTATATCATCAATGATTATTGGATTGACATTGGAAGGCCAGATGAGTTTTTAAAAGCCAATGAGGATTTTAAATGAAAATCTTAATCATAGGCCTTGGAAGCATAGGAAAAAAGCATTTTTTAGCCTTAAAAAATTTAAAGTATGAAGTAAGTTTGCTTTCTTTAAGTGCTAAAAAAGAAGAGTTTGAAAAAACTCCAATTTATCGCTCTTTAAAAGAATGTGATTTAAACGAATTTGATCTTTTTATCATCGCAAATATCACTACAGAGCATTTTAACACCTTAAAAACTTTAAATGAGCTTGTAAAAGATAAAATCATACTCGTAGAAAAACCTTTATTTGAAAAGGTGCAAAATTTCACAAGCTCAAAAAATCACATTTATGTGGCGTATTTACTACGTTTTCATCCTGTGATTGTGGCTTTAAAAAAGCTTTTAAAAGAGGAAAAAAATTATTTTGCTAGTTTGGTTTGTAATTCTTATTTGCCCCATTGGAGGGCTTTAGACTACAGGCAAAATTACAGCGCTAAAAAAGAGCTAGGTGGTGGGGTTTTACTCGATCTTTCTCATGAAATCGATCTAGCCTTTTTTCTTTTTGGAAACTTAGAGCTTGAGCACTCCCAAAATGCTAAAATTTCAGAGCTTGACATAACAAGCGATGATTTTGCCTTTTTGGTTTTAAAAAATTCACAAGAAGCTAAAATTCATATAGAATTAGGCTATTTTTCTAAATTTAACAAAAGAGAAATTACCATTCATACTTTAGAAAAAAGCTTTAAAGCCGATTTAATAAACAATAAAATCGAAATTTATCACAAAGATCAAAGTCAAAAAATCTTAAATTTTGAAAACGATACGATAAAAACTCTTCAAAATTTACATCAAGCAATCTTTGAAAAAGACAAAGAACTTTGCGATCTTAAGCAAGCTTTAAAAGTACTTGAACTTTGCGATGAAGTAAGGAAAAAAAATGGCTGAAATTTTATGCACCATTTGTGCTAGAGGTGGAAGTAAAGGCGTTAAAAACAAAAATATTAGAAAGATTAACGAAATTGAAATGATAGCTTATAGCATCATACAAGCTCAAAATTCAAAACTTTTTAAACACATAGTCATAAGTACTGATAGTGATGAAATCGCAAGTGTAGCTCAAAAATACGGTGCTGAAGTTTTTTTTAAAAGAGAAGCCCATCTTGCCAATGATCAGGCCGCAAAACTTCCTGTTATGCGTGATGCCTTGCTAAGAAGTGAAGAGCACTTTAAAACGCGTTTTGAAACTCTCATAGACTTAGATGCTTCAGCTCCACTACGCTCAAGCCTTGATATAAAAAAAGCTTATGAAAGTTTTGTTAAAAATGATAATTCCAATCTCATTACCGCAGTTCCAGCTAGACGCAATCCTTATTTTAATCTCATAGAAATACAAAATAACAAGGTAGTAAAATCCAAAGAAGGAAATTTTACTACCCGCCAAAGTGCCCCAAAATGCTACGATATGAACGCTAGTATTTATATCTTCAAAAGGGATTATCTTTTAGAAAATGATAGTGTTTTTGGAGAAAAAACAGGGCTTTTTGTGATGGATGAAAGCACGGCTTTTGATGTAGATAGTGAACTTGATTTTAAAATCGTAGAGTTTTTGATCTCTTTAAAAAATTTATCGCCAAAGGATTTTTAATGCTTGAAAATAAGATCATCTTTGTAGCAGGAGCTTGTGGACGCATAGGTAAAGCGCTTTGTCAAAAAATACTTCTTAGCAAAGGTATCCCTATACTCGCAGATATCAACAAAGAACGCTTAAAAGAACTGCAAGAAAATTTAGAAACAAATTTTAAAACAAAACTTTTAAGCTTAGAACTTGACATCACCAAACAAGAAAGCTTACAAACCGCCCTTCAAAAAAGCCATGAAAGATACGGTAAAATCGATGCTTTTGTCAATTCAAGCTATCCTTTTGGTAAAGATTGGGGTAAAACGCCTTATTATGAACTCAAATACGAACAAATTTGTGAAAGTTTAAATTTACATTTAGCAGGTTTTATGCTGGCAGCTCAAGAATTTGTGAAATTTTTTAAAAAACAAGGTCATGGCAATATCATCAATCTTAGCTCCATCATGGGAGTTTATGCGCCAAAATTTGAAAACTATAAAGGCACTTCTATGCAAAGCTCTTTAGAATATAGCGTGATAAAAGCAGGGATTAATCACATGGGCGCTTGGCTAGCTAAAGAGCTTTTTAATCAAAACATACGTGTTAATACCCTAGCAAGCGGGGGAATTTTAGACAATCAAAACGAACTTTTTTTAAAAGCTTATAGAAATTGTTGTGCGAGTAAGGGTATGCTAGATGCAGATGATGTATGCGGAACTTTGGTATTTTTGCTTAGTGATGAGAGTAAATTTATCACAGGACAAACCTTAGTAGTAGATGATGGATGGGGTTTATGATGACTTTCACCCCTACCCAAAAAGAACTCTTTAACAAAAACATTGAGGCTTTAAGCAATATTCTTTTAAAAGAAAGTTTAAAAGAAATCAAATCTAGTAAATTTGAACTTATCTTAGGTAAAGATAATCTTGATATCAATCTAAAAGATACAAGTGATAATACTTTTCTTTATGAAAATGTTATTGATGAATTAAACACTATGTTAAACACTTATAATGATAAATATCTACTTTATCCTGTATTGTATTTTTATGGTTTTGGAAATGGAATTTTATTTAAAGCTTTATTGCAAAATAAAAATCATCAACATATTGTTGTTTTTGAAAAAGATATAGAAATCATTTGGGTGATGTTTCATATCTTAGATTTTTCAAATGAATTACAAAATTCAAGATTGATGATTTTAGAAACTAGTTCTTTAGATATAGAATTTTTTTCTGATTTTTGTTCTAGCAAACCTTTCTTTCAATTTTCTAGAATTTATTTTTTAGAACTGATGAGTAATTATTATGAAAGATTTCATGAAGATGTTTTAAAAATCAATCATAAACTAGCAGAAACTTTTAAAAATATCATTTTAAGAAATGGCAATGATCCACTTGATGCCCTTCAAGGCATAGAACAATTTGTTTATAATCTTCCTCAAATGATCACTCATCCTAGTTATACAGAATTACTTTCTAAAAGAAAGAATTTAAGTGATACAGCTATTATTGTTTCTACAGGGCCATCTCTTACCAAACAACTTCCTTTATTAAAAAAATATGCTAATAAAGCTACGATTTTTTGTGCGGATTCTTCTTATCCTATTTTAGCTAAGCATGGTATAAAGCCTGATTATGTTTGTATGCTTGAAAGAAAAGCCATTACAGCAGAATTTTTTAATCATGATTTTGGGGAATTTGATA
>NZ_MJXN01000111.1:0-3739 GCF_001762815.1 Campylobacter sp. BCW_6465 | reverse complement strand
TTCTTTTAAGGTAGCTAAATTTACAAATTGATTGTCATTTGTAGCTTTTATAGAGCTTGTAGGTAGTTTGGTAAAGTCTTTAGCTCCTGTAATGGTTTGATTAGTAGCTAAAGTAACATATTTGGCAATTTCTGTATTAAATTTATTTTCTAAAAGATATTTAGCAAACTCACCCCATACTTTTTTAAACTCTGCATCATATTTTTGTGTTAAAGCATCAATTTTAAGATTGAGTTCCACTTTAATAGCATCCACATAATCACGACTTGCCATAATCACACTAGGATCTAGTTTTAAAATAACTTCCTCTGCATTAGAAAGCTCCATGACAATTTTTATCATAAGCTCTTTAGCGCTGCCTTCTTTTAAGATAGGTTTATAAGTGCGTGGGACATTTCCTACTGCAAGCAAATCTCCTGCTTCATCATAAATGCCTACTGCATTAACTTCAAACCCGCCCACATCGCTTGGCACATGACACATTAAATTCACATAGTTTGGATTGCTTTCATCCACGCTTTTGCTACTAATATTAGCTTCATATACAATCTCTTCTAAGCTTTGCATTTCTTCGCTGGGCAAAATAACTTTTGAACTTAATTTAAAGCTTTTTAAATTGATACCATTTCCACTTGCTCTTGCGGCAATAAATTTAGCAATGCCAATTTTTGTTAGTATGGTATAGTATTCACTTTTTGCCATTAATACACTCCTTTTTGACTTCGCGGTTGAAATGAATTCGCCCTTGCGACAAGGGATTTTATCCCCTTGACCCCTCTAAAGGCTTCCCGACCCAAACACTGCGTGTTTGCCCCAAAAACATTTAAAATCATCTAATACACTCCTTTAAAATCAATATTAGTTCTTGTTATTTCACACATAAAAACACCCATTGCATTTAAACTTGGTTTCTGATTGTTTTCAATTTGCGTGGTTTGAAAAGGTAAGATTTCTATAGTTTCTCCACTTATTTCTACACTAGCATTAAAACTATCATTTTTACTTTCAATCTCTATTTCAATTGCTTCTAAAACGCTTCTAACATTTTTAAAATCATAAATTAGTCTTTCTAAGGTATTAAGCGTTCTTTCATCAAAGCTAACATTAGTTGTGCTTACTTTAACTTTAAAAAAATAAGGCTTTCCACCATAATTAAACCACTCTTTAACCACTGCAGTAGGAAATACGGCTCTTAAAGCTTCTTTTATAGCCCAAGTTGTGCCG
Source organism: Campylobacter sp. BCW_6465 (assembly GCF_001762815.1). Classification (NCBI taxonomy): domain Bacteria; kingdom Pseudomonadati; phylum Campylobacterota; class Epsilonproteobacteria; order Campylobacterales; family Campylobacteraceae; genus Campylobacter; species Campylobacter sp. BCW_6465. The sequence continues at coordinate 2,515 of NZ_MJXN01000111.1, read as the reverse complement.
TTGTATCTATCTAAAAGCAAGGCTTTAGATATAAGCTTTCTTGCTTCTTTTTCATTTAAACCATCAATACTTACATCATAAGCATTGGCTAAAATTGGCAATAATCTTTCATCGCAATTTAGAGCTAGATTTGTGATACTAGCTAAATTTAAATCTTCAAATCTTGTTTTAGCACTTAAATCAATGGCTTTGCTTTGTTTTGGATGGTGGTTTAGTATTAGTGTATTCATAGCACCGCCTTTTTTATGCTATCACTTTGTGCAAACGAAGTTCGCCCAAAGTCGCTTTTACTGAAGGCTTCCCGACCCATTGCTACGCAATGCCCCTTCATAGTACTGCCTTTTCATAACTAAGTGAAAAGCTAAGGGTTGCAAACTCATCATCAGCTATTATTATATTTTCTAAGGGCAAGTCTTTTAATTCTTGCTCTTCTTCATTTATGATTTTTTCTTTAATGCTTAAAATTTCGCTTTTATAAACTCCGTCTTGATGAAGACATTTATAAATAAATCCCAGTGCTAAATCCACACTTAAATCAAAGTCCTTTTGCAAAGCATTAATCTTTTCACTTATTTCATTAGCACGGCTTAATTCTAAAAGCAAAAGTTTGGCATCTACGATAAACTCTCTTTTTTTAGCTAACTCAACGCTGACTTCATCAGTTAAAGGTCTTCGCTCATCCGCACTTAAATACTCTTTAACCACATCAACGCTTAATTCATCTTCACTTTTAATGATAACTCTTACTTTTCCTGCTCCATTGTTTAAAGCTTTTATGGAGGCTACTTTTGCACTTGCGCTTAAAGCGTGATAGATATAGCCTTTTTCACTTCCTGCGGTTGAAAAACGATGTACACTCATTACAGCCCTTTCTCTTAAGGCTTCATCGCTTTCTTCACTGGCTCCACCACTAAAATATTCAAGTTGTTTAATCTTAGCTACAAAAGGCAGTGGGGTTTGTAAAAACTCGGTTTTACTTTCTTTGCTTTGAATAAATTCATTAAGTTCCAAAATACCTTGTGCTTTACTTTGCCCTTTTTTAATTACCACTTCTTCTTTTAAAGTGGCAAGGTCTGCTTTTTCATTTGAAAAAATTGCACCTTTTGGGATGATGACATCATAAGTAAGTAAAGTATTTAATTCAAACTCTACTTTAGCTGTGGGTTTAACCCCTTTAAGCCTTTGTATTAAATAGCCATTAGCTACTACATTATCTAAATCACTTCCCTTTGCATAATGAAGATATGTTGCTTTTATACTCTCATTAATTCTTGCTCTAATTATCATTTCTCTATAAGCTAAAGCTTCTAAAATGGCTTTAAAAGGGTCAGATTCTAAAAGCTCTACATTATCTTTTAAAAAGCTTTTAAAAAGTTCTTCATAGGCTTTTAAAAGCTTTTCATAATCAAGCTCTTCTATGATTTGTGGATAAGGGATATCCTTTAAAAAGCTTTGTTTAAAATAGCTATCATTTGCACTTAAAAGCTCACTCATTTGCCTAGCTCCATTGTTAAATCCCCATAATTTTCAAAAAGCAAGGTAATGCTTAATTTATTGTCTTTACACTCATTAAGTCTCACACCTTTTAGCTTTACTCTTTTTTCCCACTTTGAAATAGCCTCTGCTGTATATCTAGTAAGCTTTATCTTAAAATCATCATCGATTTTTCTATCNATNANTGTANAAAGNAAAGAACCATANTCNGGTCTCATTACTCTTGAGCCTAAAGGAGTGATTAAAATGTCTTTGATACTTTCTTCGATGCTTACCATGTAATTCATTTTAAACCTTTGTAAAATTCAAAAATGTTTTCTAGCATTTGAGAAAATCCCAAAAATGTAAAAGCTATAAAAAAGCCTATAAAAATGCTTTTAATAAAAAAGTTTAGGTTTAAAAAAGCATAAAATGCCCCCATACAAAAGAGCATAAAAAAGACTAATGAAAATAAAAGCAAAAATAATTCTTTCATAGTTTTTCCTATCTTGGCGAAGCTGTGGCACCACAAGTACAAGAATGGGTATGATTTGTTAAATCACCTTTGCTATCTCTTATATTTCCACTAACTTGTAAATTACCTATTAAGTTTAAATTTCCTTTTATGCTAAAAGTACCACTTGCCCCACCTTCGCCACTTGTAGAAATTGCTCCTGCAATTTGAGTATTACCATTTAAATTAATACTTGGAGCGTTAAGCGTTATGGTATTAGCGTTTGTAGTATGATTTTTAGTATTTAAGGTGTTGTTTTGGTTATGGGTGGTTTTATCTACACAAGTGATATTTATATCTTTAACCACATCAAGTTTTAAAGTGCTACTCTTAGAGTTGTATTCTAAATGTGTTCCATCTTCAAAATCTATATTAAAAGTATTTTCATCTGTGTTTTTTGCTCTATGTTTTTCTTGGTAAAGCCCACGCAAAATAACTCCACTATTTAAATCCCCACGCACAGGTATGACTAATACTTGCTCTCCTATTCTTAAAGGAGAAAAGCTCACTGCATAAGAATTAGCTAGA
>NZ_MJXN01000110.1:0-4762 GCF_001762815.1 Campylobacter sp. BCW_6465 | reverse complement strand
GCTAAAGGAGAATCATCTTTAAAGGTGTAAAGCTGATAAACAATGCTTTCATATTGTTCTTGTAGGGCTTTAAAATTTGTTGGAAAGAGATAATTTAAAAAAATACCCACAAATTCTCCAGCCACAATAGAAGCAAGGTCAAGTTTATTTAGCTTAGCATAAGTATAAATAGTATATTTTTGAGTTTGTATATCTATGCTATGCATAAGAGCAATTTTAGATATATTGCTTTCTTGATTAGAGTATATAAATAATTGTTTCATATATTTATCACTCCAATAAATCTTAATTTGTTTTTCATTAAAGTATTCTTTTATCTTTGTGATAAATAGATTTAAACCGGATGTATTTTTTTGTATTATTAAATTGGATTTTATCTCTTGTGCTAAAATCATTTGGATTTTAGTATGAATTAATTCTTTTTCTATTTGCTGCAAGCGTGCTTTTATTATTAAATTAGATTTTATGTGTATATGATATATACTATTCTTTTTTGGAGGTGCAAAAATACCAAGCTGTTCTTTAAAAAATTCTTTAAATCCTTCTTTGTTTATTTTAATACAAGCTTGAATAACATATTCTATTGTTTTTAAAAAATTAAAATCCCACAACATTTGAGCTGTAAAGCTGATAAAAGGACTAGCACTTAATAAAATTTTTAACATCGCATAAGTAAATATTTCAGTTGTTTTTTGTTCTTTTGCCTTATTTAAATATTCTTTTCCATACATCTGTTCCAAAAGCTTTGATAAATCTGATATTTGTTTCTCTATATCCATCCATGCAACAAAAGCTCGTTGCGTTTCTTCGTCTAAATTCATAAATTCTTTAATGCATTTTTGTTCATCTAAATGATACATTTGCTTTAATTTGATTATTTTTTTATCTAATGTATTTGTTGTATCTAAATCTTTTGATAATTCATTAAAAAAATCATCTATAGTTATCAAACTATCATTTTCCACAAAAGAATAATCTTTTTTGTCAAGTATTTTTAATAATTGCGATACAACTTCATATGCTGTAATATTTGTTGGCTCATTATTTACATATATTGGACATTCATCTGTCCATAAAACATAAGTTTCCTCTAAGTATTTTATATATACAAAATTACTGCCTCCATATTTTTTCAAATCCAAATTGATATTTGGAAAAATAAGCTTAGCTTGATACAAGACAAATGAAATGAATAAACATTCCATTAAAGAATAGTTCCCAAATGAAGATTTATCCGATTTTTCAAAAAACTCTTTTTTCAAAAAAGTTAAATATTGATGAGCTATCTTTTTTTCTTTTTCTATGATGGATTCTTTGGCTTCGTTTTGTTTAAAGAATTTTTGGATATAAAAATAAGGAAGCCATTTTTTATCATTTATTTTTTTACTGTAGTCAAAATAAGCTAAAATGTTTATTCGTTCGCAATGTCGTAAATTTTCCGTCTTTTTTACTATTTCTATCATTGGCTCATTTTCTGATATTGCTAATTTTTCTTTAGCTGTTTTTGCGAATTCTGGTAGCTTCTGCGGTGTAGCAACAAAATTTGTTAAATATTTATAAACCTTTTGCATATCTTCATAAGCTTTTTTACTATTCTCATAAGCTTCTTTGGATATTTTCACAAAAGGGCTTAATTGTAAAATATAAGGTTCATTTTCATCTTGTGGCATTTCTATGTTATATTCGCTATAATCTCTTGTGCTGTCATAAGTTTTTTTTGAAGTATCAATATTTTTTTTAATTCTTCTGTATTTATCTTGTATATTATAGTTGGCGATTTCTTGAGTTAAACTTTCACTAAGTCCTGCATTGTATTTATTGGGGATATTTGAAATAATCAAATAATTTTTACTCATTTTAGTTGTATTTAAATCTATTTGTGCATTTTGATTTTTTTGTGCGAAAAATTCAGCTAGTTTACTTGAGTTAAAATTTGGACTTTCTATATAGGAAAAATAAATAAATTGTTTAATATCTTCTTGCAAATTCTTTAAAATAGCATTGTTTTTTAAATACAAATTAGATAATTTTTGCGTTGAAATGAAAGCGAGTAAATTGCTCGATTTTGAATCATTGGGTGTATTTTTATACCTCTTGTCTTTTTGTTCTGGGTTTAAAAAGATTTCACTAAAAATATTTTCAATGCTTTTTATTTCTTCGCTTAAAGTGATTTTATAAGCCAAATTCGAAGCGATATTGCTTTCATCGCTTCCAAGATATAATCCAAAACCACTTAAATCAATAATTTCTTTTTTATTAATAATTAAAACACAAGATAACAAGCGAGAATTAATATAATGAATAAACATAGCACATCTAGTGGCTAAAAATGCGGCTAAAGGCGTTAAAAGTGTGCCATAATCTCTTTGAGCAAATTCATAATACTCGCTTGCAGAACCCATTAAAGAAAATAAACCAGCAGTCAAAATAGCTAATCCTGCCCCACCTGTAAGAACAGCTACCACTGTGGCTATTGCAACACCCGCTATAGCACTTAGTATGATTTTAATTTTTTCATATTCTTTTTCTTCGGCAAGTTTTTTAATGTATTCTAACAACTCATTGATAAATTTTTCATAAGTATTTTTTAAAGTGGGACTTATGCTATTTTTGAAAAAATCCGATTCTATGACATTTCCAATCATTTCTAAAACTTTTTTCTTAAAATCATCAAATTTATCACTGCTTATATCATCAGGATCAATGTTTTCGATTAACTCGTCTAAGGTTGTTATATCTTCAGAATCTTTAGCTAGTTCTTTTAAAGTATTGATAAATTCGATACAAAGATTATTTTTATCTGTATGATAAAAAAGATTAAAATCTTTACCTTGTTTCTTGTCTTGAATTTCTTCTTCTAAGTCTTCTAAATAAACTTTAGTGCAAATTTCACTGCTTGATAAATCTTTTAAATTTACATTTTGTCCAGCATCAAGCTCATTAAGGGTATGGATATTTATTTCTATATTATTGTGATTATCACAAGTTTGTTTTAAAATTTCTAGTATTTCCATAGTCAATATTTGATTTTTAAATAGCATTTTTCTTTGATGAAAATCAATATTTTTTAATATAGCGTGTAAAATAGAAAAATTAGGATAAATAAAATCAATCTGTTTAACTTCTTTATTGTTGATTGTTAAATTTTTAATAGTTTGAATTAACTCTGTTTTAGAACTTATAAACATAAAAGATTCCTTATATAAAGCATTATTATATCATTTTTTATTTGCTAATATTTTTTGTCTCTATTAATCTCTCCTATCCATCTAAGCACATTACCCTTATCATCAATCTCTACTTCTAAATCTTTGTATTTGTTGTAAACTCTAGGTTCTAAAATCTCACGGAGATATTTTGTGCCTTTTTGAGTTCTTGTTACCCATATATTATACCCACTCCAATATCTTGGCATATCCCAAGAAGCAGCACTATGCATTGTACTATGGATCGTTTCTCCTTTTTTAAGTTTGGGTAGAGTATTTGCTGTATATTCTTTGCCTTTATAGATTAAAATATCGTCATAATACCCTTTTAAAAATGCATTAGTATAAAAGAAATTATCTCTAAAATATATCCAAGCTTGATATTTATCTTCTTTATAATAAGATAAATTAGTAGGATAGTCTGTTCTTGTATATTTATCTTCCGATCTTGGAGTAATCCCAAAGTCTATATATCCTGCTAAGAATAGTTGCCCTATAATACTTACATACTCACTATTGTAATTTGGTTTTATGGAATTTTTTAAGTTTTCATCTTCTGTGTAAAACAAAGGACAATCCAAGTCATTAAATTCGCATGCATCCTCAAAAATTGATCCTAAAAAATGATCTTCAAAATATTCTAAAATATCTGTTTTCTTAAGGTTTGGAATTTGTAGAAAAAGCTTTATATCTGATTTTTCATCAAAACAAATACCATCATAACCTAAATTGTAAAATATCTCATCAAAATCAGGGAAAAACGAACCGTATTTATGAATTACTTTACCAATCACCATCTTCTTTTGCCTTATTATGGATTACATTATTTGGTTTTTTATTTCCTATATCTATTGCTGAACCACCAGAATCAGATGTTTTTCTTAATCTTATAATAGTTCCATCATCTAGTTTTCTCATTTTTATACCATTTCCCGCATCTGGCAATATTGTCGTATCTTTTGTAATATCCTCCCAAATCTCTTTTATTTGTTTATTATCCTTGACTATATAGACATTATTATTTTCGATAAATTGTTTATAGCCCATTTTATTTAATTCTTTAGAAGTCTTAAGATTGTATTTATTTTTTAATACCTCTATCACTTCTTTTTTGGTGGCATATTTGGATTTTTTCTTAATAATATTTTTTGCATTTTTAGGATTTTTCACTGCACCAAGCATTGCTAAGGCATCACCGATAATGCTGACATTTTCAAGTGAATTTGAAATATCTTCCACTATACCTTCTAATGGGGTAAATAAAGGCTTTATAGCTCCACTTGATTTATTTCTCCATTCCTCCAAATCATCAAATACTATCTCAATAAACTCCCCACTGCCATCTTGTGTTTGTATTCTTATAACATTATCAGGGATGATTTCTTGAGCATTGTTTTCACTAGAACTTATATTATTGCTTTTTGTAGTGTTTGTGTATTTTGTGCCATTATTTATATTTACATCTTTATTTTTTGCTTTTATTTTGTTTTCACTAACCCCATTTACCACCACAAATTTACAAACATAAAGCTCTTGTTTTCTATCTTCATCTTCTA
>NZ_MJXN01000109.1:1424-5330 GCF_001762815.1 Campylobacter sp. BCW_6465 | reverse complement strand
TAGGTATCTTACAAACTGCAGATAAGGCTATGGATGAGCAACTTAAAATCTTAGATACAATCAAGACTAAGGCAACTCAAGCGGCTCAAGATGGACAAAGCTTAAAAACAAGAACCATGCTTCAAGCAGATATTAACCGCTTGATGGAAGAACTTGATAATATCGCTAATACTACTTCATTTAATGGTAAACAACTTTTAAGTGGTAATTTTATCAATCAAGAATTTCAAATCGGTGCAAGTTCAAATCAAACTGTAAAGGCTACCATAGGAGCAACTCAATCTTCTAAAATCGGTTTAACACGCTTTGAAACCGGAGGAAGAATTTCTGAAAGTGGTGAAGTGCAATTTACTTTGAAAAACTACAACGGTATAGATGATTTTAAATTCCAAAAAGTTGTGATTTCAACTTCAGTAGGAACAGGACTTGGGGCTTTAGCTGAAGAGATCAATAAAAGCGCTGATCAAACCGGTGTTAGAGCTACCTTTACAGTAGAGACTAGGGGTATATCAGCAGTTAGAGCAAGTACCACTTCAGATGATTTTGCTATTAATGGGGTAAAAATCGGCCAAGTAGAATATAAAGATGGCGATGCTAATGGAGCCTTAGTTGCTGCGATTAACTCTGTAAAAGACACTACAGGGGTTGAAGCTTCAATTGATGCTAATGGACAGCTTTTGCTTACCTCAAGAGAGGGTAGAGGGATTAAAATTGATGGTGATATTGGTAGAGGTGCTTTTATCAATCCAAATATGAAAGAAAATTACGGTCGCTTATCTTTGGTTAAAAACGATGGTAAAGATATTCTAATCAGTGGTTCTGGACTTTCTTTTGCAGGTTTTGGTGCGAGCAATTTTATCTCTCAAGCTTCTGTTTCTTTAAGGGAATCAAAAGGAAGATTTGATGCCAATGTTGCTGATGCTATGGGATTTGGTTCTGCAAATAAGGGAGTTATGTTAGGTGGTTATTCTTCTGTTAGTGCTTATATGAGTAGTGCAGGAAGTGGATTTTCTTCAGGTTCAGGTTATTCTGTAGGTAGTGGTAAAAACTATTCTACAGGTTTTGCAAATGCTATAGCTATTTCAGGTGCTTCTCAACTTTCTGCAGTATATAATGTTTCTGCAGGTTCAGGTTTTTCAAGTCAAAGCGGACTTTCTCAGTTTGCAACTATGAAGACAACTGCTTTTGGGGTAAAAGATGAAACTGCAGGTGTAACTACACTTAAAGGTGCTATGGCAGTGATGGATATAGCAGAAACTGCTATAACAAATCTTGATCAAATCAGAGCAGACATTGGTTCAGTGCAAAATCAAGTTACATCAACTATAAATAACATTACCGTAACTCAAGTCAATGTCAAAGCAGCAGAATCAACCATAAGAGATGTAGACTTTGCAGCTGAAAGTGCAAATTTTTCTAAATATAACATCCTTGCGCAATCAGGTTCTTATGCTATGAGTCAGGCTAATGCAGTGCAGCAAAATGTTTTAAAACTTCTTCAATAATTTCTTAGATGCTTTTATGCATCTAAGCTTTTAAAGTGCTTTTTTCTTTTCTAAAAAGTCTTGCAAAGGTAAAATAGCGATTTTAAGTCTTTTGTCTTGAGCTTCTAAAAGTTCTATGATATTTTCTATCAAAGATTCATGCGCATAAATCCAAGCAAAAAGTTTATTTTGTTTATCAGATTCATCTTTGATATCTTTAAGATATAAAGGCGTTAATATACTTTGTTCATGATGTAAAGTAGGGCCTAAAATTTCTTGTAAAAAGAGATATTTTTTATTTGAAAGTTTTTCTTTGATTTTGTCTATATTCTGGTTTATTTGTTCAAGAGAGAGCTTGTTTTTTCCATGGGTAAGATTGTGAATTTGTTTTTGAACTTTTTTACACTCTTTTTTAAAATTTAAGGATAAATTCATATTTTTTTTAATTTTTTGATAGATTTTTAATCCGAGTTTTACTTGTTTTTTAGTATTTAAAACTTGTAATTTTTTAAATTTTTTATCTTTTTTATTTTCGAGTAAATTTTCGCAAAGTTCTTTAAAAGGTTTTTCTATAGCGCTTTCTATCCTAGCACCTCCTTCAGTGCAATTATAAGTTTTACTTTTGCTAAAAGCAATGAAATTTTCAAAAATTTGTCTAAAAAGTGTCCAAATTTCAGAACTTTGAACTTTTCCATTTCCTCCATAAGCTGTAGTGCTAAATCTATCTAAGTCCCTTTCATAGTCTCCATTGTGTAAATTAGCATGGATGAAACCTTGAGAATGTGTTTGCCCATCTTTGGCATAAGCTAAATCCTGACCTATGAGAATGATGTTGTTATGTCCTAAATTTTCAGCCAGTTCATAAGCCATATGAGATACACTCATGCCTGCGTTAATATATCCATAATCGTCTAGCCCCAAGCATCTCGCAAAAGGCTGGCCTTTTATGATTAAAATGTATTTTCTTTTATTTTTTTTAAGATAAGAAATGGTTTTTTTATGCACCAAAGAAGCTACTAGAAAAATGATGTCTTTATCAAAATCTTTAAAATCATTGTTAAAACATTCAGCTACTATTTCATCGCGTTCCAACATACAAACATAATCAGGCTTTATACCATGTTTAGCTAAAATAGGATAAGAAGAATCCGCACAAAAAATTGTAGCTTTATTAGCATATTTTTTTAACAAAGGAAGTTGTTTAGTAAGAGATGGTCCTGTAGAAACAATGATAGCTGTATCACTTATACCCTTTCTTTTAGAAAGTAATTCTTTATAACTAGGATGAGTAATCATTTGAGGAAGATTATAAACAAATTGTTCTATACCTTGCATGGCATCTTTAGGATCATTACCACGCATAAGATTGTGATTTTTGATGATTTGCATGTTGAGTTTATTAAGTTTTAAAATATCTTCTTTATAGTGTTCATAAAAATCATTAGCAATGTGTAGATTATAAGAACGATAAAACAAATCCCCTATCAAACGAAAAACTTTATCCATTTTAGGAAGATTAATATCATCATGATGTAAAATAATGAGTCGCCCTAAGCTTAAATCTTTGCTAAAATCTATGAAATTTAAGGCCAAAAAGATAAGTTCTAATTCTTTTTCAAAGATGATTATTCTTTTAAGTGCTTGATTTTGAAGTAGAATTTTATATAAAATTCCATTTCCAAAACCATAAAAAAAAAGCACAGGATAGCGTGTAAAATCTTTAAAATATTCTAAATTTTTTTCAAGCTCTTTGATGGGATCTTGATACATTTTTTTTAAATTTCTTTTTTTTATGATATTGATATCAAGATTATCTTTTCCTTGAGTGAAAGTAAATTCTCTAAGCTCTTTTAGATCCTCAAGTTTTTTGCGTAAGTCGTTATACTCAAAACCGCTTAAAGCTTTTAAATTTTTGTTAAAATTATTTTCTTCTCTCACCTTCTCACCCTTTCCATCCATTTATCTAATTTTCTTTCTTTAAGTTTTTCTTCTAAAGGAAGTATATTTTTAATCAAAGCATTTTCTTGTGCTTTAATATGTCCATAAACTAATTCCATAAATTCTAAATGTTCTTTTATCCAAAGAATACTTTTATTAAAAGCATCTTCTTTGGTTTTAGGATTTAAGACATAAATTCTAGTAAGATTAAGTTCAAATTGAGTACGCAGAGGTTGTAAAATTTCATATAAATCTTGCATTTGTTTGATATTTTCTAATTTATTTTTAAATTCATCTATTTTTCTAATAGCCCAATTGATATCCTCTTCTTTTTCATTTAAACTCAAATATATACTTTGTATTTTTTTAAAATCATTGCTGAGTATTTTACTAAAATCTCTACAATGTTTAATACTTTTACAAACTTTATAATAAGCCTTAAGTAAAAACTCATTTTGTTTATTTAAACTTAAAGGTTCTAATT
>NZ_MJXN01000109.1:0-1374 GCF_001762815.1 Campylobacter sp. BCW_6465 | reverse complement strand
AGCCCATAGAAAAGGTTTTTCTATGGTTCCTTCTATCCTTGCTCCACCTTCGGTGCAGTTGTAGGTGGTGATACCCATTTTTCTAGTATTTGGAATCATTTCATTTTCAAACCAATTTTTAAATAAAAGCCATATACTATGAGTTTCGACTTTTCCGTTGCCTCCATAAGCTGTAGTTAAAATATGTTCATACATTTGACTTTCATAATTAGCTGAATTTTGATAATCATCAGGATGAGAATTGCCATTTTCAGCATAAGCTAAATCCTGTCCTATAAAAATGATGTTTTTATGACTTAGATAAGTTGCTAGATAAGATAATGTATGTGCAACACTAAGTCCTACAGCAGCATAAGAAAAATCTTTAAGATTTATATAATATGGAAAAGCAAGAACTTTTTGAGTTATGACTAAATTTCTATCCTTTAAATACTCAATCGCCTTTGGATGAACAACACCAGCACAAATAAATATAATATCCTTATCAAATTCCCCAAAATCATGATTAAAAAATTCTGCTGTAATGGCTTTTCTTTCAAGCATACAAACATAATCAGGCTTTATACCATGCTTAGCTAAAATAGGATAAGAAGAATCCGCACAAAAAATCGTAGCTTTATTAGCATATTTTTTTAATAAAGGAAGTTGTTTGGTAAGAGATGGCCCTGTAGAAACAATAATAGCTGTATCACTTAAATTCTTTCTTTTAGAAAGTAATTCTGTATAACTAGGATGAGTGATCATTTGAGGAAGATTATAAACAAATTGTTCTATGCCTTGAAGGGCATCAAGTGGATCATTGCCATTTCTTAAAATGATATTTTTAAAAGTTTCTGCTAGTTTATGATTGATTTTTAAAACATCTTCATGAAATCTTTCATAATAATTACTCATCAGTTCTAAAAAATAAATTCTAGAAAATTGAAAGAAAGGTTTGCTAGAACAAAAATCAGAAAAAAATTCTATATCTAAAGAACTAGTTTCTAAAATCATCAATCTTGAATTTTGTAATTCATTTGAAAAATCTAAGATATGAAACATCACCCAAATGATTTCTATATCTTTTTCAAAAACAACAATATGTTGATGATTTTTATTTTGCAATAAAGCTTTAAATAAAATTCCATTTCCAAAACCATAAAAATACAATACAGGATAAAGTAGATATTTATCATTATAAGTGTTTAACATAGTGTTTAATTCATCAATAACATTTTCATAAAGAAAAGTATTATCACTTGTATCTTTTAGATTGATATCAAGATTATCTTTACCTAAGATAAGTTCAAATTTACTAGATTTGATTTCTTTTAAACTTTCTTTTAAAAGAATATTGCTTAAAGCCTCAATGTTTTTGTTAAAGAGTTCTTTTTG
>NZ_MJXN01000108.1:1036-1904 GCF_001762815.1 Campylobacter sp. BCW_6465 | reverse complement strand
TTTACAACTCTTTTAAGTCCAAGCTTTACTAAAGTAGTATCATCAAGCTCTACAATGGCATCTTTATTAAGCTCTTCTTTGTAAATGATGCATTCATTAAGGTTGTAACTTTTAAAGGCTTTGATTAAGTTTTCTAGTTTTTCTTTCACACGTGGTAAAGATACACTTTTACTTAAGCGATAGCCAATCTTGCCAAAGGTAAATTCTTTAGATCTTTTTTCGGCAAATTCATGCTTGTTATTTTCACAAAAAGTAGTGATACATTGCTCTATGTATCCAAGTTCATCACTTAAAACCTTAATCTCTCCTGCACGAGCTTCTTTAATCTCATTACAAGCTAAAGTTACCTCGCCATTAATCTTTTCTATTTTTACACTAAGTTCTGCCACTTTTTTAAGTGCAAGATTTACATCTTCAAAACTATTTATTTGCATTTAAATCTCCTTTAATTTATATTTTTTAATTTGATAATCCCAAAGAACTACGCCGTATCTTAAAAGTATTGCGTGTTTAGCTCTTTTCTTGATTATCCTTAAACCCTTATTGTAAGGGCAACTCCAAAACTAGCTCTTTAATGCCAAGCTTTTTAGCTAATGCTAATTCTTCTTGCATACCTTGTGAATATTTTGCATCTTTGTGTTTGCTAAGATAAATATAATCACACGCTTTTAAAAGCTCTAATCCCATTTGTAAAGCTTTGTCTCTGTGCTTGTTTTCATCCAAATAACTAAATTGTAGTATGGGTGAAACAGGCACAAAACCTTCACATTCACGCATAATTTTTAAGCATTCTTGCTGGGCTATGCTAATAGCTTGTGCTTTTCTTTGACTTTCTCTTACAGCTAAAGCTTTGTAAGGAGAAGCGATA
>NZ_MJXN01000108.1:0-986 GCF_001762815.1 Campylobacter sp. BCW_6465 | reverse complement strand
AAACTATTGCCATGAATTTTCCTTTCTAATAAATTTAAGTTTTAAAAAACTTAATCAAATCCACCTTAGTAGATTTGTTAAATTTTCTAATACGCCTTAATTACTCCATTTTTATCTTGGTATAAATTATTTTGCAAGGCTAGATGATCAAGTTTTGAATATTTAAAATGCAAGTTAGCTTTTTTGCTCATATTTCCTAAATGTAAAACATTTCTACCAAATTTACTATGACTGTTTAGGCTAACTGCTTGTTTGTTTCTTCTGATATCATCGATAATAATATATTTAAAACGCTTGTCTCCTTTTGGAGTTTCTAAAATTTCTTTTAAGCTCCAACCTTTTTCTTTTCTTTTCACATAAAGCTTGTGAGTAATCCCATATTTATTACAAATTTCTATTTGTTCTTTTATGTTTAAACCAAGCTTATCTTTAAGTTTAAAATTTTTAGTATTTAATGGTGTATCTAAAGGCATTTTTCTTTTTTTTCTATCTTTAAAACAATAATAACTTAACTGCATTTTTCCCTTTCTAAATAAATTTAAGTTTTAAAAAACTTAATCAAATCCAGCGAAGCGACGCCGTTAAGGCGAGGTTTCTATAAAGTGCTTTAATTTAAGCACTTTTGTTAAGCTTTTTACCCAAATGAAAACGAATGATTTTTTTTGCAATATAATCAGGATAAATTCCTTTTAAAACATCTACAAACACTCCACTTTGCTTGTAATAAATCCCTACGCCTCTTACTTCAAAAAGACTTCTACTATAATCAGCTTTCTCACCTTTAATCATTGGTATCATTTTTTCTCTCCTTGTATTAAGTTTTCTTTCTTTGCTTTTTCTTTTTTGATTAAGTCAATCGTTTCAAAGATAGCCATCCACTTGTCTTTATTTTTAGGACTCTTTAACTTTCTAAGAGCTTCAGTATAGATTTGATGAACGCGTGTCACGCTAAGATTAAGTTCTTTAGCTATCTCTTCAAAACTCAT
>NZ_MJXN01000107.1:7781-8298 GCF_001762815.1 Campylobacter sp. BCW_6465 | reverse complement strand
TTTTTCAATGAATATCAAAGACTTTTAGATTTTATTAGAAAGGATAAATAATAATGGAAAAAAAACCATTTACAATAGCAGAAGCTTTAAACTCTGAAACAAGCTCTCAAAAAACATATAGTAAAGCTAATAAAAAATCAGCTGGAAGAAAAACCGTAGATCAAAAACTAAGAAGAGATAATTTAGTAGTTTGCAGACTTAATGAACAAGAAATGGAAATTTTGAAAAAATTAATGGTTTTAGATTTAGCAAGTGAATATGGCACTTATATAAGAAAATTGATTTTAAAAGAGGCAAGAACTTTAAATATTAATAATTAAAAATGTTACAATATCCTTGCAAAAAACAAAAAACAAGGATACAAATGAGTAAAAAAACAAAAAGGTTCAAATAATCGCGCAAAAGCTAAACTTAAAGTAGCTAAAGCTCATCAAAAAATTACAAGAGCAAGAGCTGATTATTTACATAAGATAAGCGATGAAATCACAAATTTATATGATTTTATAGCTGTTGAAAA
>NZ_MJXN01000107.1:0-7731 GCF_001762815.1 Campylobacter sp. BCW_6465 | reverse complement strand
CAAATTTATATGATTTTATAGCTGTTGAAAATCTAAATATTAAAGGACTAATTAAAAACAAACGCTTATCTAAATCTATTACTAATGCTAGTTGGGGTAGAGATAGCTCTAGTAGGGTATTAAAAATGGTTATATACTAGTTATCTATTCGTTGAAGCAAGAAACCCACTTTACTTTAGCAGATGGGTGATTCACTCAAATAAAGACTTCTGTAAGATAAATTTATTACTTTTGGTGTTTAATCGATTCATTGGATCACCACGCTTAATATATCTTTTTACTCTATTATTACTTTGGTAGATAAAAAACAAATCATTTTCATTTTTATACTTGTTATAAAAAAATTCATCATCATAATTTGCAAATTCTATACCTTTGCCATAAACATTAATTCCAAATTCTATAAGCTTATCTTTTAATTTAGCAATCTCCTTTTTTTGTTTTGAAATGATAGAACTTTCTTTATAAAGTCTATAAGCTTTAATTTCACAAAACTCACTATAACTAAGGATTTTCTTATCAGGAAAACTTGTCAAAAATCTAATTAAATCCTGTGCAACTAAAGAATTTAAATCAATGAGTATTTTTGATAAGTCATCATCATATGAAAGAGTAGATTCTGTTTCAAGTCTTTTGATATATTCCCTACGAACTGTCAATACAAATACAGATACAATCACGCCATTTTCTTTTGTGATACGCTCTACAGAATCAAACATTAAAATCCCTTTATCTCTTTGTGTAATTGTTTTTTTATCTTTATCTTCATCTTCAATGTTTTGCGTAAAGGCTAAATCATATGCAAAACGAGAAATTTCTGTAAATTTTTGTTTTAACCAAGAATAATTACTAGGAGCTTTATTAAGATATTGTTTTAAAAATTTATAAGGCTCTAATCTTACTTCCATATCCCAAAAATTTTCTTGATATTTTTTAATAACACTTGTATCTACATTTTTCTTGATATATAAAAATAAAGCATCTAAAATACTTCTATGTGTTTGCGTTAGTAAAGAATTTTTAAGAGTAATAGCATATGATGAACCATTTGCACCAAGCATTCCAAATTCTATTTTATTGTCATTTTCTTTAAATGCTTTATAAAAATTAGAATCAGTAAGCTTTCGTGAGCTTAAATAAAAAACACCTCTATTTTCATTCATTGTTACATAGCCTTCTGCTAAATCATTAACACTTACAGCAGAAATATCTTTTTTGTTGATAATTTCTAAGGTATGATTGTCAATATTTTCCACTTTTATATCTTTAACTAAAGGTTCATCAATGCTAGAGTTCTGTAATACTTTGATTGTTTTTTGAAACTCGCCAGCATTGATATTATTATTATCTTTTAGCACTTCAAGTAAGCGATAAGTTGTAGAGTTTTTATCTTCTCCTTTTTGAAATGAGAGTTTATAAACAAGTCTAGGGGCATTTATAATTACAGAGCTACCCATAAGACTTTCACCTTTTTTATCTAAGTGGTGAAGTAATAAAATGGCTTGATTATTTGATTTTGCTACATCTGTTAAAATATTAAAGAAATTTTGCACATCGTTTTGATTATTTTGATCTTTAAAGCCCGAGATTGAGAAGAATGCACTAAAAGTATCAAGAACGATTAAATCACAATCTGCTAACTCATTAAGTTCTTCTTTTAAGCTATCCATAGGTTCTTTATCAATTTTTGGAAGTTCATTTGAAAACTCAAATTCTAAACTATTAAAAGGATAAAAATTTTCTATATTTTTAATGCGTTCTAAAATTGCTTTATTCTTATCTTCTATACTCCAAAAAAAAGGTTTTAAACCATCATTAATTGCATTAGCACATACTTTTAAAGCTAAAAAAGATTTTCCTACTTCACTATTGCCGCTTAATACAGCTACAGAACCTCTTTCTAGTTTAATGGTATCTTCACAAATTACAGAAGCATTCTCATCGCTAAAAATTCCAAGTGTAATTGTATTAATAGTATTGCGTTTAGGCATTTTTAATCCTTTGCTACTTCTATAATTTCAAATAGTTGTTTTATGATTTTAGGGTGTAATATTTCTCCGCTATGATGAGGAATAACCATTCTATAAAGTCCTTTTTTATAGATTCTATGACTACCTTTTTGCCTATCAATCAAAAAATTATTTTGCAATAAAAGCTTTTCTGCTTCTTTTGCAGTCAATCTTGGCAATTCAGGCATTTGCTAAAACCATTGGAATAATTGAAGTTGTTTTGTTTTCAATAATCCTTTTTTCTTCATTTGCAAGGCTTTCTAAATAAAGCTCCCCAGCTTCTTTTATATTAGCTAAAGTTTCTTCATAGGTATTTCCTTGCGAAACACAACCTTCAAGCTCTAGAATGCGTGCAAAATATCCATCCTGATCTTTTTCAATAATAATATTTAGTAACATTTAATTCCTTACTATTGACATAAATAGAACAAACAATTAATTTACACCCTAAAAATTGACATAAATAGAATAGTTTAGTGCAAATTAACAACTTTTTATAAAGTAATTATAATAAAATTATTATATTTATGTCAATACTTATTATATCTATGTAAAAAATTATTTTTTTGAAAAATACTAATTTCATCTAAAATATAAAATTGACATAAATAGAATAGTTTATTATATTTATGTCAGCAAAATCAGCATACAATCACCCATAAGTTATTAAAAAATTGACATAAATAGAATAGTTTTTGACATAAATAGAATAGTTTTTGACATTTTTTCGGAACACCCATATGGAAAATAGGAGCTTTAAAAGACACATTTACATAAATAGAATAGTTACTAAATTCTTAAATTTGTTAAATTCTATAATATTAAAAAAGGTAAATCAAAAATTAAAATTTTTGAACTTTTGTATAAAATCATAAAAAATGATTTTGGTAACTCCAAAAAAGGGGTTTTAATAAAAAAAATTTTTTTATTATTTTGTTATAATATCATAAGAAGTGAATCACCCACCTGCTAAAGCAAGTGGGCTTCTTGCTTCATCGATAGATAGCTAGTATCAAGTATGTAACCATATTTTGATACCCCACTAGAGCTATCTCCACAAGCGTAACTTTGGGTAATTCCTACCCTAGATTTATCTAATTTTATCTTATATCTATCATCAATGATACCTAGTGCATAATTTCTTATATTGATACTAGCATTTAAGTCCCTATTATGTTTAGTATGACAATTAGGACAAGTAAAGCTTCTAATATGTAGAGGCTTTTTACCTGTATTACTTCCACAATGACTACAAATCCTAGAACTAGGAAAAAATTTATCAATTTGCATTAGCGTCTTACCTTTGTTTTCGGCTTTATAAGTTAGCAAGTTGATAAATTTACCCCAACTAGCATTAGCAATAGATTTAGATAAGTGTTTGTTTTTAATTAGTCCTTTAATATTTAGATTTTCAACAGCTATAAAATCATATAAATTTGTGATTTCATCGCTTATCTTATGTAAATAATCATTTCTTGCTCTTGTAATTTTTTGATGAGCTTTAGCTACTTTTAGCTTAGCTTTTGCACGATTATTTGAACCTTTTTGTTTTTTGCTAAGTTGTCTTTGAAGTTTTATGAGTTTATTTTCTTTATCTTGTAAGAATTTGTGATTTTTATAAACTATACCATCGCTTCTAATGATAAGATTTGATAAACCCATATCTAAACCAACAGCATTTTCTATTACTTTTGGCTTAGGTAAAGATTTATTGTTTTCGTAGCTAATTGCAATGTAGTATTCATTAGCTATTTTAGAAATAAAGGCTTGTTTTATTGTGTAATCCTTATCAAGCTTTCTATGGATTTTAGCTTTTATACCTTCTATAAATTTTGGAATATAAACTTTTTTATCATCTAGCTTAATATTCTGTACAATAGCATAACTTTGCTTTGCATTTTTCTTTGACTTGAAATTTGGGTATTTTGCTCTTTTAGCAAAGAAATTATCAAAAGCAGTAACTAATTGTCTAAGAGCCATTTGTAAAGATTGTGAAGCACACTCATTAAGATATTTATATTCATCTTGCTTTTTTAGAATAGTAAGCTCTTTTTGCATAGTAAAGTATGTTTCTTTTATGCCTTTACTAAATTGTTTTTGGCGATAATCTAAGAAATAATTATAAACTACTCTAGCACAGCCAAAGTGTTTATGGATTAATTCTTTTTGAGCTTTTGTAGGATAAATTCCATATTTTACAGCACTTAGCAATTTTTAGTATTCCTTGTTTATATTTTTATATAATTATAATAAAAAATATAAATGTGAGTATAAAAATGAAAAAGAATAATTATGAACTACACGGATATATCTCTACAAATCGCTCTAAGCACAATCTAAAAGCACATATAAATATAGAAAGAAACTTCTAAAAGGTGATTTGAATAATTTTATAAAAGCTAAAATTGATGAAATGAGTGAGAATGCAGAATTTATAATCTTAGCTATAAAAAGCGATATAGTCCCTATCCATTTAATGATACAATACTTACCAAGAGTTAGTATAAGCTACATTGTCCAAAAGATAAAACAAATAACGACTTTTTATATTTGGAAAGACAAGAGATTTGAACCATTTCTAAAACGACATTTTTGGAAAGAAAAGACTTTTTGGACTGATGGATTTTTTGCTTGTAGTATAGGCGAAGCAAACCCTGAAACAATCAAGGCTTATATAGAAAATCAAGGATAAAACTCGCTAAGCTCGTTGGCATTCAGCTCAACCGCTAAAGCAGTTGGGATTTCTGCATAAATGGGTTTAAAAAAATATAAGATTAAGTGGAATAATGATTATAAAATTTGGTATTTAGAAGATTATAGGAATTTAACTTACCTTATCGATTATTTAGAAAATAGAAATTTTACCATCTATGTTACTGAGAAGTTGTATATTGTTGAAGGTTTTATTACTTGTTGGAAATGTTCTAAGATGATTTCAGTTTATGCTTTTGGGGCTTTAAAATCTTCTTTTTTAGATTGTGAAAAAAAATATTGGAAATTTAATTCAAAATTTAAAATGATTTGGAATATTTTGTCTTATTCTCAAGAGCTAGAAAGTATTTTAAAAAAAATAATATGAAAATTTCATATTCCAATACAACAAAAAGTTACTACCTTATGAATATATGTCAAAATTGTCAGGCAAAACAAGGAGAATTTTTTATTTAACGAAATAGATTCTATTTTTAGCCCAAATAGTGTAAATGAAGCTAAAAGGCTTAAAATTTATGAAATACCTTTGTTATTCGATATTGGGTTTAATGCGGAACATAAAATTAATTTAACATATAACATTAATTACTAAAAATAACTATTATATATTAAAAATTACTAATATATAATAGTATTTACTTTCAAACAACCTTATCATTCGTGCCTATTTTCCTAATTTTTTCTTAAATTAAGGATTTATTTTAGGTTTTTTGTTTTTTAAATTTTGTATTTTATTAAATAATTTTTCTGTTTTTATTTTTTGAGTGATTAATTTTTCTGCAATTAAATTAATCATCTCAAAAAGACAGTAGGCAATTTCTGGATTGTCATTTATATCAATGATTCCAGGATGAACAGCATTATTTCCTACTATTCTTACAATTTCACAGGCTTTTATTATCTGTTCATCAAGTCCTTTGTTTTTCAAGTTTAATATATCACTAGCAAGATCCTTCCCTTTTTCTCCTAATTCTTTCATTAGTTCTTGTAATGCAAGACGCATTAGAGCACAAGCTGCTCTGGGTGAATCATTAAGTATGATTGCCGCTTCATTATATATTTGCTTTATGTTTTCTTTGAGATCTTCATTTGGTAAAGGAACATTTATTGTTTTTGGATATAACATTTCTTTGGTTTCATTTATCCATATTGAATATTTTTTACAATGATTACAAAATGCGATTGAACACAAATATTCAACATGATAAAAATCTATACAAGTATCTTCCCATTTTATATGAGAGTAAACATTGCAATGGGGACAATGAAAGCTATCTTGGCGAAAAACTGGCGGATAATATTTTATTTCCATAAGTTTCCTTTTATGTATATTTATAGTAACTTATTATATATTAATATTTATTTATATATAATAAAGTTTAAGGTAAAATATGATAATAAATTAATAATTAGGAGTAGTATATGAATAAAAGTTATATTCCTTATGGTTCAGATGTTTCTGGAGGAGAATTTGAATGTGTTGATTGCAAACGGAAAATAACAATCAGTTCAAGTGACTCATTGCCTCCTTGTCCAAATTTTAGAAAAGAACCTGATAAACATAAGTTGAAAGGATGGAAGAATCTTACTGGAAGAGGTGATGCAAAAGAGGATCCATATCCTTGATATAAAGTTAAATTAATTATTTAAAATTAATAAGATAACCCTTTAGAATATAAGGGTTATTTATATATTTTATTTGTTTTTATAGCATCAACAATTTGTTGTATGCTTTCGCCTAGAGTTTGAAAAAGATCTAAATTCATTTGTTGTTCTTAAAAAAATCTTTAGCACTTGATAATGGCTTTTGAAATGACTTAGAATAGTTTGCTTTATAAGCATTTGCACATTCTGTGTCAGTTTGTGCAGAATTAGCATTTTTATCGCATTCTTTGATTTTAGCTTCTAATTCTGTAGCATTTTTTGGATCTTCGTAATATTGCACTGTTTTTGGCTCTGAAGAGCAAGCAGAAAAAACACAAGCAGTAACTATACTTAATAAACTTAGTTTAATTAAATTTTGCATAAAAGTTCTTTTTTCTATAATTTTATATATATTTATAGTAACTATAATATACTAATATTTATTAATATATAATAAAATTAATTTTAAATAATAATATTATTATATAATATTTCACAAAATAATTATAAGAAATAATTATTTTTTATTTTAATATGATGAATTATCTTGTTATATCTTTTTGAGATATTGTTTTTGTAGGATTTTCAAAGGTATTAAGTTTATTATGAAAATCAATGAAATTTAATTGTTTTTTGACTTCATGCTACCTACACATTTAGAAGATTATTTAGAATATAAAACAAAACTATCACTAAAAAATCAAAGAAACAAAAATAAATATTATTTATTTTTATTATTTATTAATAAATAATAATATATAATATTATACAAAAATATAAAAAAGGTTTTTTAATGATAATATCTGTTATAAATAAAAAAGGTGGTGTTGGAAAGACTCCTTTTGCTTTTTCAATTGCTAAAGATTTAGAATATTTTTTACAAAGCAATGATAATTCTATTATAGAAAAAATTTATCCTGAAAAAGCAAAAATTTTACCAACTCCAAAAAAAATAGATAATTGCGTTTATGATTTTGGTGGGTTTGTAGAAAAAGGAGTATTGGATATTATTAAAGAAAGCAATAAGATTATTGTTCCTTGCACGAGTAATTATAATTCTTTACTTAGAACATTAGAAACTTTAAACGAAATAGGTAATGATGGTAAAGTTTGTATTTTAGTTACAGACTATAGAGATGAGAAAGAAAAAAAGCAAATTTGTGAAACTCTTGAAAGCAATTTTACAGATTTAAATCTTTTTTTCTTTAAATTTTCAAAGATAATTGAAAATTCTATGAGTAGTGGAGCTTCTTTTACTGAACTTTATAATGAAAACAATCTTTCAAGATTAAGCTATACAAACTTTTTCAATGAATATCAAAGACTTTTAGATTTTATTAGAAAGGATAAATAATAATGGAAAAAA
>NZ_MJXN01000106.1:2200-2926 GCF_001762815.1 Campylobacter sp. BCW_6465 | reverse complement strand
TGAACTTACCCTCTCAAATATAAAAGATAAAGAACAAATTTATTTAAAAGCCCAAAAGGATTATGATGAATTAGTCCAGCATAATTTCACTCAAAGAATCTTAAATGATAAAGATTCTATAGTGGATGGAATTTATAATGAAAGGATTAAAAAGATTCATACTCAAACCATAGACTTAGCTAAAAATGTCAATGTAGGAGGAGAATACTTAACTAATGTAGGCTTATCTAAAGATACCATAGTAGGATTAAGCAATACCTTAAATGTAGGAGTAGATAATAAAGTAAGAGTGGCTAAAAACTCTCATGAGTTTGTAGGAGAAAACAAAGACATAGAAATAGGTGCTAATCAAAATACTATTATCCATAAAGATGAGACAAGGAATGTGAAGGGAAATAAAAAGGAGGTGGTTGAGGGGCATTATGATATTAATATCAGCGATAAAATGCAAGTATTAAGCGAGAAAGAGATGGATTATAAAAGCAAAGACAATATTCTTTTTACAAGTAATGAATCCATAGGATTTGAAAGTGATAAAAATACAAGCATGGTAGCTGATAATATCACAACTTATGCAAAAACTATTCATGAGTTAAAAGCCGATAGCGAAGCGACTATACAGGTAGGAGAAACAATTATTAATGCAAAACCTGATTGTGTTATCATTAAAGCAGGTGGAGTTGAAGTAACTATAGACTCTAATGGACTTGTGGTTAGAGGTGGAGA
>NZ_MJXN01000106.1:0-2150 GCF_001762815.1 Campylobacter sp. BCW_6465 | reverse complement strand
AAAGGATAAACAATGAATAAACCCTTCTACAAACTTAAAAAATTTTATATACCTTGTGGTGTGATTATTATAGCACTCGCCGTGCTTGCAAAATTACTTTATTCTCCTTTATATACGATTTATTGGGGAATGTATCATTTTCCTAAACTTCAACTAGAATTTAAAAACTTTGAAAAAATGACTTTAAATCCAAGTCCTAAAGATATGATTAAAATTGTAGATGATCATCAGCCAAAATTAGAAGATTTTAAAGATTTAAATGCAAAAATGCAAAAGGCTATTTTTGATTTTAAGGTGGCTAAATTCTTTGGATTTGAGGATAGATATTTTGAATTTTCTCTTAAAAATTACATCGGGTTTTTTATTTTTTTGTATAGCAAAGAACAAATTTATTTTAATTATCTTAATTTCATAAGCGGTATAAATTCAACTTCCAATGAAAAGCAAAAATATTTAGCCCTAAGAGCAACTACCAAAAATTTAGAAAAACAAATTTTTGAAGAAAAACTTAAATTTATAAAACATTATGATGATTTTTATGATTATTTAGAGGGTGTAGGTTATTTGGATAAGGGAACTTGGTATAAAACTATGGCAATCTATCCAAAAATAACAATTCGGGGTCTTCTTTTGTTTCATAACAATCAATTATGTTCTTTTGAAGATAGAAACTTAATGTTTAATCAAATAAAGAGAAGTTATAATATATTCATTAACTTAGATCCAGATGGCTCAAAACTTCCTGATAAGACACTCGGGAAAGAATGGAAAGATTACCGCAAAAACACATCAATCTTTATAGAAAATACGATAAATGAAATCCAAAAGGCTTTAGATGAATGCAAATGAAAACAATGCTAATAATGAGAATAATACTATTAATATTGAAGAAAGTATAAAAGAAGCTTTAAGAGAGGGGCAAGAAATTGTAGAAAGTAACATAAGGAATGCGATAAATGTCTATTTATAAAGAATGTGAAGTTTGTAAAACAAAAATCAATAAATTACAAAATGCATCAAATGTATTTTTATTGGGCTTTGGTAAAGAACTAGTTTGTAAAAAATGTAAAGCCAAATATAAAGCAAATTCATTATTTATTTTTTTATATAGCATTTTTAATGATATTTTAATTTTGTTTATATTGTGGAATTATTTTATGGATTTGTTAGAATTCTTTCATTTAAATACAAATTTAAAAATTATTTTTTCAATAGTTTTTTATTTATTTTATAAAATTATTTTAGTATATTTTATCTATTTAAATAAAATAAAGGACTAATAAAATGTCTAACAATAAGAATATTTTGCAACATATTGATGATTTAGTAAATGGTATATTTGACTCTACAGTTATGACGGCTTTAGAATTTGGACATTTTGTAATAAAAATTATTGGAGTTGAAAATATAATTTTAGATGACAACACAAAACAAGATGAAGCTATTGAACAAGCCGAAGTCTTTTATAAAGCCATTAAACTTATAATCTCAAATGATCAAATTAGAAAGCAAGCATTTCAATTCTTAAAACAAGATTTTCAAAAACAACCGTTATATTATATTGGGAGTATAGTTGGACCAGGCGCTGTGGTTTCTTTAATCAAAAAACCAACGCAAAAAATTCTTTATTTCAGTGCAAATAAAACTCAACAAGCATTTAATCTTTCCAATAACTCTCTCTACCCCTACTACAAAAACATACAAAATTCCTTTACTCCTTTATGTTCTATAGATAATAAAAATAGTAATTTGTTAAAAGAATTTAATTTTGATAGTTTTTCTTGTAATTTTTATAATAATAATATTTTCAATCAAAGTCTTAAGCATTTAAATAATATACAAAATGAAAAAGAATATATCAATGAGTATAAAATATTTTTAGAAAATCTTAATTATTTTAATCAAGAATATAATAATTATAAGCTTGTATCTATACAAGCAATCAATAATTTAAAAATAGCCTATATACAAAAACTATCTTTAGAAAATATCAACAACATCAACATCGATTCAAAACCCTATCTATTAAAAGCTTTATATTTTTGTGAAGATTATGTTTTATATGATAAAGATAAGCAAGCTTTATTTGATGAAAACACAATAAAAGAATTAGAATTTAACTCTAGTTTTTATACTATCTTTATCTCTCA
>NZ_MJXN01000105.1:4219-6606 GCF_001762815.1 Campylobacter sp. BCW_6465 | reverse complement strand
ATTTCATCTAGTCCTTGTGCGATTTGAAGTTTTAAATTTTGCATTTTTGCAGGAGCTAAAAAAGTTAAATGATATTCGTTTAATTCTTTATTATCTTCTAAAGCATTTTTGATGATTTTATCATACTCATGTAGCTGTGTAAAATACCCTACTCCTAAATCTTTATTTTCAAATTCCTTATAAGCACTTTTATAAACTTTAGCAATGTTTTTTGGGATAATAAAATAAAGTTTGATTAAATTAGTATCAAAGCTAAGATTTAATTCTTTAAATTCATAATCTTTACTAAAGTCTTGTTTGAATTGATTAAGAATATTTATATCCTCTATATCTTTTAAATCTTTTAAATCTATATTAAATTCATTTAAAGCCTTATCTTGTTCTTTTTTTTCATTATTGATTAAAAGATTATAGATAGGTAAATTATCTTTTTGAAATCTATCACTTTTATAATGAAGTCTTATTATAGGTTCTTTTAACTCTATTTGATTTTTACTTTGTTCTCCTAAGCCCTCTTTAGGATCAAAGCTGTGATCAAATTTAAACTTAGTAGGAGTAAAGCTTACTTTTAAAGGAAAACCTTTATCACTAATACAAGCTGATATGAGTTCTTGTAAGATTACATATTCATTATTGACTTTCTTTTGAGATAAGGATCCTTTTACATTAACAACTTTAGTACAAGGAACACTTACACCTGCTATAGTATTAGGACAAGCTACTATACTAGAGTTTAATAAATCACTTTCTAGCATTATAGACACACCATCATCTTTAAAAGTTTTTCCTTTGTTTGATTTAAGTATGACTTTACCTCCATGGATACATTCTAGGTTTTGATTTTCTAAAAGAGCATGAAGTTTAGCTATAGCTTGTTTTTTATCTACTTGTGTGGTTTTTTGTTCTTTTAAAGTGTTTGAAATTAAGTCTTTATACTCTAAGCTTTGTTTGCTTAAACATTCTAATTTAATATTTAAAGAATTTTCTATAATAGAATAATTAAGCAAGCAAAGTTCATCATTTTTATAAAAGATACTAAGTCTTCCTAAACCACTGCTTTCATCTTTAGGAGAAAAATAATAACTGGGTGTATCTTGTTTTATAGTATTATCTTGATCTAATTCTCCAAAGTAAAAAGGATTGTTAGGAAGTTCATTTGAGCCTGTAAGGAGTATACCTTGAAAATAAATTTTAGAATGAGTTAAATCAACATTTTTAGCCCTTAAGACTTCACAATCAATCACTTCTTTATCATAAGCAAAAATTGTTTCTTTTACTTTTTCAAGAGGCATGAATTTTCCTTAAATTTTTAGTCATTTTATGATAACTTAAACTCCAGTATTTATCGCTTTTTTCTCCTGCTAAAACATTAAAATAAAATTCATTTCTATCTTTTTGATATTCTTGTGAGATATTACCATAATCATATTTATGATAAAGCATTCTTGAAAGCATTTCATCTTTAGGTATAAAAATAAAAGGATAAAACTTACTCACACTAAAATTATTATATTTTTGACTCAAATCTAAATCTTGTATCGCAATAGCTTCATAATCATTATCTGCTTTTAAAAGTTTAATTTGTCTATCTTTTCTATCGAAATAAATCAATTCAAAATCGCCTTTTATGCTTGTATTAAATTTTTTAGTGATAGATTCCAAACAAAAATCTAATTTATTATATATACTTTTAAGTTGGGAGGCTTTATCATAAAATTTTTTAATACTTTCATAATATCTTTGATTTTCTATATCTTTTTTACAAAAAGTTTGTATTTTCTTTTCTAAATTTTCCTGATTTACATAACATATATAATTATTATCTAGCATAGATCTAGTCCAAGTAATAAAAGCTCTTGCACCTTTTACACTTTGTAAATTATCATCAATGTTTTGAAATTTCAAAAAGATAGAGTGAAGAGATTTGATCAAGCCAAAGATATCTATCAAATTTCCAGGCACTTTATATTCATCATCAATAAGCTCTATTCCTATATCAGAAAGTTTTTGAATAACCCAAGTAACGCAGTTGTTTTCAAGAAGCTTATAGGTAAATTCTTCATTGATTGGTTCTTTGCTATTAGGTGTAATTTCTTTTGTAGTATTAAAATCATTTTTAATATTTGCAAGTAGGATTTCATATTGTTCTTTAGAAAGTTCTAAAGTGCAACGATTAGAGGGTTTGAAAGCTTGGGGGCTTCTTAGTTTTTTAATAATATAACAATTTTTATCAATATTGCTATCTAATACATATTGGTTATTGTTAAATACTTTGCCAGGAGATCCTATAAGAGATTCTGCAACATTAGCAATTCCAGTTCCAAAACCCCAAAAACCATCATTGAATTCATTAGGTTCTTTAGCTTCATACCATTTTTGATCTATCT
>NZ_MJXN01000105.1:2543-4169 GCF_001762815.1 Campylobacter sp. BCW_6465 | reverse complement strand
GCTTTATCAAGCTCATCAGGACTTTTGCCTTTGGTAAGTCCTAAGAAAGCGTGGGTGAAATCTTCTCTTTGCCAGTAACACTGATTTTTAAAATCCAAAAAACATTCTACCAATGGATCAATATAAATCGTAACATAATATTTCATTTATAAAATCCTCCTAATAACTCAAATATATATACCATAGCCACTAAAAAAATATATCCACATAAAAAAGTTATTAAAATTCTCCAAGCTCTTAAAAAGATAAAAATTATAGGTGCAAAAATAAAAAATAAAATTTTAAAATTATAGATAAACTCATGATATTTCATATATATAAATATTAATATCACAAGCAACAATAATGCAAAAAAATTTTTAATATAAAGCATATTCAATATAAAAATAAATAACATAATAAATAAAATAGTGAATTGATCATAATTATTACTGATATAAAAATATACCATAGGAATGATAAAAATCCCTACACTACATACAAACCAAGCAATTTGCCCACTTGATATATTGTCTATTCCTTTGCTTTCTAGTTTTTCTTTGAGTTTAGAATAAATAGGAATTTGCAAATTTACTCCTAATATAGATAAATTGTTTTATTATAACCAATCTACTTAATACTTTTAATTAATTTAAATTCTTTGTTTTTAAGATATTCTTGTCTTAATGTTTCATCTGCTTTATCAAGCTCATCAGGACTTTTGTCTTTGGTAAGTCCTAAGAAAGCGTGGGTGGAAGTCGATTTGCTTAGAAATTTGAGAAAATTTTGCTTCAAATAGCAAAGAAAAATCAACATGCTTTAACATTTCATCTTCTAATAACTCATCTACATAAATTGCTACATAATATTTTATTATTTCTTTCATTTCGAAATAGTTCCTTCTAAAAGTCCATAAGGTATTATTCCTATAAATATTGCAATTTCAAAACAAAAATACATCATTAAAAATAAAAATTTAAATTTTAAATGCAATTTAACAAAAAAAACCATATTATCATTAATAAAATATTTATTATTGCAAGATTTAAATAAAAATCATTAAAAATTATATTAAAAATATACATAAAACAATAGCAAAAAAGATGAATAAAAAAGAAGTTTTTATAAAAACTTAAAAAAATAAACCAAAATATAGCAATATAAAATAGCAAGATAGGAAAGAAAAAAACAATATAAAGCTCAAATTCCAAATTCTTGAGTTTATATATAACAACAAATACAGCACATATTAAAGCAATATAGCCACTCCCTAAACACCAAGCAATTTGCCCACTTGATATATTGTCTATTCCTTTGCTTTCTAGTTTTTCTTTGAGTTTAGAATAAATAGGAATTTGCAAATTTACTCCTAATATAGATAAATTGTTTTATTATAACCAATCTACTTAATACTTTTAATTAATTTAAATTCTTTGTTTTTAAGATATTCTTGTCTTAATGTTTCATCTACTTTATCAAGCTTATCAGGACTTTTGCCTTTGGTAAGTCCTAAGAAAGCGTGGGTGGAAGTCGATTTGCTTTATGCTTTCACCCAGAGTTTGAAAAAGATCATTCATTTATATTTTTATATTTTCTCTAGCTTGTTCCATAAGTTCTTTTGTGCTTACTTGTGGTTTGTAATTAAAT
>NZ_MJXN01000105.1:0-2493 GCF_001762815.1 Campylobacter sp. BCW_6465 | reverse complement strand
TAAATGATTTAGAATAACTTGAAGCATTTGCACATTCTTTGATTTTAGATTCTAACTCTGTAGGATTTTTTGGATCTTCATAGTATTACATACTTTTTTGGCTCTAAAGAGCAAGCAGAAAAAACACAAGCAGTAACTACACTTAATAAACTCAGTTTAATTAAATTTTGCATAAAAGTTCCTTTTTCTATAAATTTTATATATATTTATAGTAACTATAATATACTAATATTTATTAACATATAATAAAATTAATTTTAAATAATAATATTATTATATAATATTTTACAAAATAATTATAAGAAATAATTATTTTTTATTTTAATATGATGAATTATCTTGTAACGCCCAAATTTTCATATAAAATATTAAAATTTATATAAAAATCTTTTATAAATTTTCAATCTACCTAAAAGGCTAAATTGATTTTTATAGGAACGAACGCTGTTCCACTATCCACTAGAGTTTGCACTGCATTGTGGAATACTTTTCTTGCTATGCCTATTGCTCCATTAACATCAGCATTCAATATTTTATTTGTGCTTGATTTAAATAAACCTCTTTTTATTCTTTTACCTAAATACTTTTCTTGATGTTTCATTTTTTCATTAGCTAAATAGTCGCATTTACTCGTATAGTTTTCTTCTGTTAAAACGAAATTAATACCATATGTTTCACATTTATAAGCTAATTTAGAAATAAAGTTTTCATAAGGTATTGAAGTAAAAGATTGATTATTTTTAGCACCTAAATTAATTTCTTTTTTCCATTCTTTATTTTTACCAATAATTAATGTTTCAATAGAATGTTTAACACAATACTTAACTAAAAAATTACTTGCTTTATGTAAAAATCATTTAATTTGTTTTCACGAAAGTTTAATAATTTTAGTAGTTGCTTTGTGATAAATCTATTATTACTCTTTTTTGCTATTGCTTGTAAATATGCTTTTTTCTTATTGTAATATTGATTTATACTTTTAATACCTTTGCCATTGATAATTAAAGGCTGTTTGCTTTGAGTATCTATTGTAGTTACAAAGTTATTTAAACCTAAATCACAAGATAAAAAGCTGTTTTTTACATAATTAATAGCTAGTTGATTAGTTTCATACACTATTTCAACTATAAAACAAGTTGCTTTGGGAATAATCCTAACTTGTTTTAGACTTGAAATATTAGTATCTATTTTAGTAATGATAGATTTTATATTTACACTTTTAGGAAATACGATTTTATTAAAGTTTTTATATTGTTTTATTTTTGCTTGTTGGTTTGTAAATATAGCTATATGATGACCTTTTTCTCCTTTTCTTTTGTATTTAGGTAGTTTGGGATTACTTGTAAATTTGTTCTTATCTTTTTGATAAGACTTTAAACATTTAAAAAAGCTTTTCCAATCTTTATATAATAATTTAATTGTTTGTTGGGCTGTTTGACTAGGTAATTCTTTATAATCAAATTGTTTTTCACTAGCTAATTTTTTACTTAAATCATACTCTTTTATTTGTGGTTTTTTAGTTATAAAATCTTGTCTAAGCAAGTAATTAACATAGTTATATAAGTTTTTAGTCTTATTTGCAAGCAATAAAAGTGAATTGTAATTTTTATTGTAGGGCTTAATTATATGTCTTTCAACTCTTTGTAATGTTTTCATTTGCCTTGCTTTCATTTAATAATTTATTGGCTAATCTTCTCTTTGAATACATTTTCATAGAAAAAGAGTGTATTGTTTGCATAATATCTTCAAATAATTCTTGCTCTAGTGCTTTGTTTTCGCAAGAGTTAATAATTTCTATTCTAGCACCATTATCGTTAAAAAGTTTTTCCACTAAATCATAAGATAGTCTTGCTAGTCTATCTTTATAAGCTATATAAACAACACTAATTCTTTTTTTGCATAACATCATCTAAAAGCTCCATAAAACCTTTTCTGTCTAAAGTCATTCCACTTTTAATATCTTCATAGACCTTATCTACTTTTATTCCTTTTGCATTTAAAAAAGCGATTGTGTTTTCTATTTGATTTTTTAAATCTTGTTTTTGTTTGTGGGTGCTTACTCTTGCATATATAACATTTAGTTTTTCATCTTTAATATTTGCTAATCTATAAACATCTTCTCTGTTATATAGGTATGAAGAATTTGGCATTTGCGTAACTCTTATTTTTCCACTTTTAACATATTTATAAAGAGTTACACGACTTATTTTTAAAAGCTTTAAAACTTCTTTTGCTTTCAAATATTTTCCTTAATTGTAATTATATAAAATTATATAAATTATATAATTATTTAGTTAATATCTTTATATAAATTTTTTCAATGAATATCAAAGACTTTTAGATTTTATTAGAAAGGATAAATAATAATGGAAAAAACTAAAAGCTATATCAAGCTTTTGATAAAGGGATTTGGGATATAGTATTATTCGGTATAATAAGCCTTATATTTATGATTGTTATGTTTGGTTATCTTATGGAAATTTTGCGAACACT
>NZ_MJXN01000104.1:991-2622 GCF_001762815.1 Campylobacter sp. BCW_6465 | reverse complement strand
TGTTAAATACTTCGTTTAAAATTAAATTAACATCATTTTCCTTAGTATTAAAGCTTTGATTATTTAGATTATCTTGTAAGGAAATTTCTTTATTTAAATAGTCTTGGATATCTTTTATTTTTTCATTTCTTTTTTCTTTTAAAGTATTGATAGATTTATAAAGCTTTTTTCTAGTATCAAGATAGGTATCATTGAGCTTTTCTTTATCTAGGATGAAGATTTTTGTGAAAGTAGAATTATAGCCTAGATTGTTTATAGCGGTAGCTTGGGTGAAAAGCTCTTCTTGATTATAATTTATAGCTATGGAATTTTCACATTGATATAAGGCTTTTAAGTATGCTATGGATGAATTTTTATCTATTGTGTCTATTTCATCATTGTTTATAAAAGCAAGCCTTGTTATAAATAATTCTCTATCCATTTTTTTCTAAATATTTAAGATAAATGAATATTATATCAAATATATTAAATTTTTGATAGTCTTTAAAGATTTTAATACATCACATACACACCCGCCATTAATATAGGATTACACACAAACCCTATAAGCCAACTTAATTTTTTGCGTTTTTCTCCTGTACTATGGCATTTAAATAAATAAGCTTGCAATAAACAAGGAAGTATAAAAAATGTGATTACTAAAAAAATAAAAGTTATACCACCTAAAAAATCAAAATAATTATGTGCTTTATATTCTTGTGGTGATAATTTTTCAATTTCTGGAGGACCAAGTAATACAAGCCCTCTAGAAGTTTCAAGATCATAAGTAAGATAAAATACGATAACAATAGCCATAAAAAAGATAATAAAAGATATTAAAAAATAAGATTTTACAAATTCTTTTATGTTAATCTTAATCCAATAATTTAAAATAGAAAAGGCAATAAGAACGCTTAGAGCTATAAGATAAAATTCTATAACACTACAAGTAAGAATAAATCCTATCAAACCCCAAAAAATAGAAAATGTAATATCTTCTCCCATTTAAACTCCTGTATTATAAAGCACATTATAAGCTTTATCTTTAAAATCAAGCTTAGTGATAAAATCTTTACTATAAAGTCTAAAATCCAAACCATAAGGAGTGAATTTTTGATAGTCTTTAAAGATTTTCATATACCACATACACACTCGCAATTAATAAAAAGATATTACACACAAACCCTATAAGCCAACTTAATTTTTTGCGTTTTTCTCCTGTGCTATAACATTTAAATAAATAAGCTTGTAATAAACAAGGAGGTATAAAAAATGTGATTGTAAAAAAAAACATAGTTATACAAGTCAAAAATCCAAAATAATTATATGCTTTATATTCTTGCGGTGACAATTCTTTAGCTTCTAGAGAGCTAAGTAATGCAAGATCCCTAGAAGTTTCAATACCATAGGTAAGATAAAATATGATAACAATAGCCATAAAAAAGATAATAAAATATACTAAAAAATAAGATTTTACAAATTCTTTTATGTTAATTCTCATCCAATAATTTAAAATAGAAAAGGCAATAAGAACACTTAAAGTTGTAAGATAAAATTTTATATTAGTAAAAGCAAGAATAAATCCAAATAAACCCCAAAAAATAGAAAATGTAATATCTTCTCCCATTTAAACTCCTGTATTATAAAGCACA
>NZ_MJXN01000104.1:502-941 GCF_001762815.1 Campylobacter sp. BCW_6465 | reverse complement strand
ATAAAGCACATTATAAGCTTTATCTTTAAAATCAAGCTTAGTGATAAAATCTTTACTATAAAGCTTAAAGTCCAAACCATAAGGAGTGAATTTTTGATAGTCTTTAAAGATTTTCATATAACTTATAAAAACTCACAATTAATAAAAAGATATTGCACACAAACCCTATAAACCAACTTAATTTTTTGCATTTTTCTCCTGTGCTATAACATTTAAAAAAATAAGCTTGTAATAAACAAGGAAGTATAATAAATGTGATTGCTAAAAAAAACATAGTTGCAAAGGTTAAAAATTTAAAATAATTACGCACTCTATATTCTTGCGGTGATAATTTTTCAATTTCTGGAGGATCAAGTAATACAAGCGATTTATAAAATTCAAGATCATAGCTAAGATAAAATATGATAACAATAGCCATAAAAAAGATAATAAAAGATAT
>NZ_MJXN01000104.1:0-452 GCF_001762815.1 Campylobacter sp. BCW_6465 | reverse complement strand
AGATTTTACAAATTCTTTTATGTTAATTCTCATCCAATAATTTAAAATAGAAAAGGCAATAAGCACAGATAAAGCTATAAGATAAAATTTTGTGATAACAGCAATGGATAGCAATGAACCTACAAAAATAGAAAGCGTAATACTATCTCCCATTTAAACTCCTGTATTATAAAGCACATTATAAGCTTTATCTTTAAAATCAAGCTTAGTGATAAAATCTTTACTATAAAGTTTAAAGTCCAAACCATAAGGAGTGAATTTTTGATAGTCTTGATAATCTTGATTGTAAAGATAGTATTGTTTGGTTTTTGGAGATCGGAGAATATCTTCAAAGGTTATTTGTGGTATAATATATATCTTTGGTTTATAAGTTTCCATCTGTCTTGTAGAACCCCAAAAACCATCATTGAATTCATTAGGTTCTTTAGCTTCATACCATTTTTGATCTATCT
>NZ_MJXN01000103.1:4253-8751 GCF_001762815.1 Campylobacter sp. BCW_6465 | reverse complement strand
TGAACTTACCCTCTCAAATATAAAAGATAAAGAACAAATTTATTTAAAAGCCCAAAAGGATTATGATGAATTAGTCCAGCATAATTTCACTCAAAGAATCTTAAATGATAAAGATTCTATAGTGGATGGAATTTATAATGAAAGGATTAAAAAGATTCATACTCAAACCATAGACTTAGCTAAAAATGTCAATGTAGGAGGAGAATACTTAACTAATGTAGGCTTATCTAAAGATACCATAGTAGGATTAAGCAATACCTTAAATGTAGGGGTAGATAATAAAGTAAGAGTATCTAAGAATTCTAGCGAATATGTAGGAGAAAACAAAGACATAGAAATAGGTGCTAATCAAAACACTATTATCCATAAGGATGAGATAAGAAATGTGAAGGGAGAAAATAAATTATTAATAGAAAAGTCTTTAACCCAAACAATAGAAAAAGAATTTTTCCTTAATGTTCATCAAAATTTATCCGCCCACATACAAGATAATACATCCTTAAAGTCCAATTCCATGCAGACAAAGGTAGAGGAACAATATTCTTTAGAATCAGATAATTCAACTTTTGACTTTCAAACAGATTGTGAAGTAAAAGCAGGTAATCAAATCCTCCATCAAGTAGGCGATACTCAAATTGTTACTAAGGGAGATTGTGTTATCATTAAAGCAGGTGGAGTTGAAGTAACTATAGACTCTAAAGGACTTGTGGTTAGAGGTGGAGAGCTTAGGGCAGAGTAATGGAAGCACTTAATCAAAAAAATAGTTTAAATATTAGGCTTTTAAGTTCTAATAATATTCTTCTGCATAATCAAGAATTTAAGCTTTATGAAATAGCACAGGGCAATAAAAATGAAATCAAGACTATTTTTACAACCAATAGAATGAGGGAAGCTCATTTAAATGCTAGTGAAATTTTTAGTAAAGAAGCACAAAGCTTTGAATTAATTTTAAATCAATCT
Organism: Campylobacter sp. BCW_6465; assembly: GCF_001762815.1. Classification (NCBI taxonomy): domain Bacteria; kingdom Pseudomonadati; phylum Campylobacterota; class Epsilonproteobacteria; order Campylobacterales; family Campylobacteraceae; genus Campylobacter; species Campylobacter sp. BCW_6465. Next base: position 7,791 of record NZ_MJXN01000103.1, on the reverse strand, counting down.
AGTGTTTATAAAAACAAACCCATCTATAATCATAGATTTTTATTAAGAAGTTATGAGTATGGGCATTGGTGTGAAATAAAATTTGAAAGAAAGGCAGATAAAGGCCCTATAAACTCTATTAGGCTAAAATCCAAAGAATTTACCTTAGAAAATAATGAAAAAATAGCGCGTAATTTCTATACTTTTGGTGATATAGTAGAATTTGAAGCTATTTATGAGGATACAAAAATCAAAGAAGAGCAAATTAAATGGGGTTATGTTTTTATTCAGGATAAAAACACCTTAGATAAGTTAAACAAAAACCAATTAACTAATGACAAAAAGGAAAGTTCTTTATTTGATGAAGAAATTTTAAAAGATTGTTTTTATATTGAAAAAGAAGAAGATAAAGCCCTATTATCTTCTTCTATCATTTATAGACATTTAGACAACAAAGCTTATTGTGGAAAATCTCTTAGTTTGCAACTACCAAACCCTAAAGACACACAAGAGCAAAAAGCACTATTAGTCTTTGCTTATAAAGAAATACCCAATTATAATGCCTCTTATCTTATAAGAATAAATGATTATCCACAAATTACCATTGATTGCACTCTAGCAGAAACTCATAGAGCTATAAAAGACTTACAAAAACCATCAGATATTATCGATAATAGTTTATATTTTCAAAGGTTTGATATAAAAAATGATGTGTTTTTACCGCATTTAGGCTTAAGTAAATTTGATGCATTTCCATTGCAAAACTCCATACAACATGAAAAAGAAGTTTTAGATAAATTCCACTCTAACCCAAAATACAAGCAGAATTTTGCTCTATACTCTATTGCAGGGACTTTTAATATCTTATATATACCAAGCCTTATACAAATCACTAGAGTTACAAGATTCTATAATTACCATTCTTTATATGCTGCGTGCAAAAAGGTGCGTGCTTTTATCATTAATACTGTGAATTTTAATAATAATGGTAGCGATCAGCTTATTGGGGCATGGGATTATAAGAAGGTAGGATTTGATTTATATAATTCGATAATGCAATACCGAAATACAAAATTTCATTTTAAATATACCTCACCAAAATCATTCTTATTTCCCTTATATAATTCAGACTTTCTAAAAACAAAGCAGTATTTTAATCTAGGCTTAGATTTCTTTTTATATAGCTCTACATTTTTGGATATGGATTTTAGTCATACGCAAATGCAAGATACTGCTTTTATAGTGGGGAAGTAAGATGTTTTTTGCTGGTGGTGATTATGAGCCTTTTATATATGGGCTTAGTCTTATTGCATACTATTTTCTACCCCTTTATTGTCTGACGCTTTTATTGTATAAATATAAGCCTCAATATGTGAATCTTACTCTACATATTGGAGCTTCAGTGTTGTTATACTTAGCTATGTGGGTAATATTTGTCGATACAACTATTATCAGCCTTTTTGAAATTTTTCAAATGTTTTTAATCCCCATTATCTTGCAAATTATACATCTTACCTTTATACTCTATACTATTATCTATACTTATTTTGATATGCAAAAGATTTCATTTACAAAGAGACTAGGCAGATATATCGTTTCATTTTTTATTGGGATTGGACTACTTATCCTTTCTTTTGTAATGATGTATGCTATTGGATATTATATCAGCTCATGGTGTGATAGATATTATCTTAAAATCGATGAGAGAAATGAGGCGATTCGCACTATAACTTTTTATGTTCTTGTTGTGGTTTTTCCCAGTATAATTGCACTACTCCTTAGCTATATCCTCTATAAAAATCATAAGTCATTTTTTACTAAGATTCTATATAGAATCTTATCTATGATAGGCAAGGACAAACCATAATGCAAAAACTTATATATCAAAACCACGACTACCAACAAATACAAATCCAACAAACACAGAAACATTTCAATCTTGGTTGTGATTTTATAGTTACAAGCAAAGGTTTTAAAAATATTAAGATTCCAAATAATTTGGATACAAAGAAACTATTGAGGATTATAGTAAAAAGTGAGGCGAGATAATGACTGATGGATTTGGGTTTTTAGCATATGTCTTTACATTGCCTGTATTGATTCTTGGTGGTATATCTTGTGTATGTATAGTATTTTTGATAAGATTTCAAAGCTTTTGTGGGTTTGTATGTTCAAAAAGTTTTTGGATTGCTTGGCTTTTTTCATATTATTTATTATTTTTGATTATCTGCATTACTTGTGAATGGGAGTTATTAACAATGTATATCTGTGGTATTTCTTTACCTTTGGTATATTTTTAAGAAAATTTTTTATGCAATCACATTTAACTAGCTCCAAACGAATTTTCATTGAGGAGTAGTTATTATGTTTGAAACGACAAAAAATACAGAGTAAATTAAAAGGAGTTCTTATGCAAAAGTTTTTAATAGTTTTAGGATTGTGTTTAATGTTAAGCATTAGTGCTAATGCTCAATCTCCAAAAGAAGCTAAACCTAGCTTTGATTGTGCTAAAGCAAGTACAAAAGTAGAAAAGATGATTTGTAATGATGAAGGTGGGCGGTTAAAAAATTTAGATCGCTATATGGGTGAAGTCTATACACAATTAAGAAAAGAGTTAAAAATCTCTAAATTTCCTGATAAGGAGCAAAGGCTAAAAGATCTTTTAGATTCACAAAGAGCATTTATTAAAAATTTAAATGAAGTTGATTTTATAAAAGATTCTTATGAAGAGCGCATTACACAATTACTTAAACTTCTAGGAGAAGTGCTAGATTCTAACAATAAAGAACTATGTGAATATGCAAGAAAAAATAAATTTGGTGACAGTAAATGGCAAGAAGTTCCTCCATCTGTCAATCCTCCCTTTAGTATAGGTTATTGTGCTTTTGGAGCAAATGATAAATATGGCAATTTTGATAATTATTGCACAGAAAATAGAGAGATTATAAAAGAAGAAATGACAAAAGCTATCAAAGAAAAAAGTCTTTTTATCAGTCCTCCTAGAGTCTATAAAAGAAAAATTGATATTAATAATGATGGAGTGTTAGATAATGTAATTCTTTCACGAGGGGAATATTTTAGTGCACTTTGGATATATAAAAATGGTAAGCTAGATGCAAAAGCAAGTGATAAAATCTATGGAGATGATTTGCATTTTAGTGGAGAAAAAACTAGTTATCAAACTGTAATGGTTAATGAAGTGCCTAGCATAGCATTTGATACATATGCCCTGCCAAGCAATAAAATTTCAGGAATACCAGAACAAGCAGAATTTAACTCTGAAATTCCTATACTAAGCTATTTAACTTATGGAGTTATGGAATTTCAAGGCAAAAATTATATTACTCTTTGGAATGGTAGATTTAATTTTGATGAGAATTCTACTTATCCAGAAACACGCATTTATCTTTTAGAAGGTAATAAAAGAGAATTAAAATGCACTTTTTAAAAAGGAATAATTGATGTTTGAAGCGACAAAAAATACAGAGTAAATTAAAGGAGTTCTTATGCAAAAGTTTTTAATAGTTTTAGGATTGTGTTTAATGTTAGCCATTAGTGC
>NZ_MJXN01000103.1:3360-4203 GCF_001762815.1 Campylobacter sp. BCW_6465 | reverse complement strand
CCATTAGTGCTAATGCACAATCCCCAAAAGAAGCCAAACCTAGTTTTGATTGTGCTAAAGCAAGTACAAAAGTAGAAAAGATGATTTGTAATGATAAAAGTGGGGAGTTACAAAAACTTGATAGATTGTATTCTAAACTCTATTTTTCAATACTAAAGAGTATCCCTAAAGATACAAAAGAGGGGCAAAAAACAAGAGAAAAACTGAAATATTTTAATCACTCTGTTATGAGTAATAGAAATATATTTCAATGCTATTTTGTTGCACCATTTGAGACAAAAAAACAAGAAGACCGTCAGTCTAATTATTGCATAAAACAAATTTATTTAGAAGCGATTGCTACTTTAGCTTTTAAAATGATAGATAGTGGAGTTAATAGAGAAAGATGGGGCTTTAATGAAAGAGTGAAAGATTTTGTTGTCCCAATTGAAAACTCTAATGGAACCTACGATATGAACGTAGGGTTTTTATCCAATTATAATCTATTTAACAATTTTTTTGAAAACACTACTCAAAGCATTGTTATAGATTTTATGGCTTACAATATTATGCAGTGGAATTACTTTCTTGTAGATGTTCGGATTAATGAAGCAAATGCAGATTTATTTGATGAAGCGGTAGAAAAATATAAAATATACTATGAGAAGCTCTATCAAGCTTTTACAAAAGATAAAAAACTTAATAAATTATTAGGAAACTAAATGCCAATTAAGACAACAAATTTAAGCTATGAGGAATTTAAAAGCTTACAAATAAATAAAATTAATTTCTATTTAAAGGAGGAGTTCTTATGCAAAAGTTTTTAATAGTTTTAGGATTGTGTTTAATGTTAGCCATTAGTGC
>NZ_MJXN01000103.1:0-3310 GCF_001762815.1 Campylobacter sp. BCW_6465 | reverse complement strand
CCATTAGTGCTAATGCACAATCCCCAAAAGAAGCCAAACCTAGTTTTGATTGTGCTAAAGCAAAAAGTAAGGTTGAAAAGATGATTTGTAATGATGAAAGTGGGGAGTTACAAAAACTTGATAGATATATGGCAAAGACATATAAAGAACTAAGACAGAATCTAAACAAAAATGAGCAAAATAAGCTTTTAACATCGCAACGATTATGGCTTCAAACCCTAAATCAATGCAAATCTAAAGAATGTGTAAAAGAGCTTTTGCAAAATAGAGTTGGAGAATTGCAAAATTACACAGCACACACGGGCAATGTGTGGCTTGGGACTTATACATTACAAGAAAATCTTTATATGGGGAGCTTTACAATAAAAAAGTGTGATAAGTTTAATATTTGTGAAGCTAGATATGAGGCTATCCTCCATAAAAGTGAATTTAATGATATGCACGAATGCGATATAACTTTGAAATTACAGATAAAATCTCAACAAGAAGCTATAGCTTTAAATGATGATAAGGATTTTGCAAATTGTAAAATTTATATTAGGAAAAATCAACAGGGTATTGTATTTATAAGAGATGAGAAAGTATTTAATTCACCCGATTATTTTTGTAGCACAATGTGTGGCAACCAAACGATATTTGAGTGGGGAGATATCTATAAAAAGGAAATGCAATAATGCTTTATGATGTTAAAAAATTAAATGAAAATGATTATAAAAAAGAATGTGCAAAGCTTCTTATTGCTTTTGAAAATTCAAATTATAAACAAGAAAATGCTATACATATTGCAGGCAATGTAACTATTGGATATGGACTTGATTTAAAGACAGGAAATAATCCAAAGTTACTTTTAGAAGGGTATTTACCAGATGATTCTAAAAAACTTAAAATAGGAGATGAAGAATTAACTTTTTATGAAATTATAGAGAAATATAGAGCCAATAAGGCAGGTTTTACAGACCCAAAGATAGTAAAAGGTTATTTACAAAATAAAGTGTTTAATTTTTCGCTTACGCAAGAACAAGCCCAAGAAATTTTGGAAAGAACCTTTGATTCATATAAAAAGTATATATCACAATATATTGGCGATAACTTGTTGGAATATAGTCAAGAAAAAGCTTCCTTGGTTTCTTTACATTATCATGGCAGATTTAATAATATCAAAGATAATATTCGAGATTCTATTATCAAAAATTCGAGATTCCTATTGTGGTTTTTAATACGATACAAAACTAACCCAAAAAACTTTATTCCATTTCTTATTAGGGCTTGCGATGAAGCCGATATTTATCTATCTAATCCAAATATTAATAAAATAAGTCTTATTTTTGATGTGTTTTCTTACTTAAATATCAAAAGGGAAATAATTAAATATAGAATACATAAAATCAATACAAATAGAACAAGCTCCAAACAAGTTCATAAACAAGATACACTATATAATTTAGCACTTTGGTATGAAAACGATTTAGATTTTATACCTTATCAAGATTATATTATCGATTTAAAAAAATTCAAAAACTTAAACCAATTTCACAACTTACCAAAAAGCCCATAAATGATATTGTTGCAACCCTTAAGCCTCATTTAGATTACCTAAACACCCTCACTCAAAAAAATTTTAGCTTAGATAATATTTATTGTATTGCTAATTATTGTGAGAATTTAGGTGCTAATAAATTGGATAATGTTGCCTTGCTTAATAAAACTTTAAGACAAAAGTTTGAAAAACTAGAAGCAAATACACCCCATAATATTCTTATACTCTATCCAAATCCCACTCCATCTATTATACAAATAGAACAACCTAAAAATACTTTTATTACTTTACTTATAGGAGCAAAAGCAAAAATAGATTGTTCTAAATTAATAGAAGATCAATGTGAGCTAATGTATTTAAAATATGATCCAACACAAGAAGAACAACAAGCAATTAATCCACAAGCTTTTTCTTGTAGCACCCAAGAAGAACTTATTTTAAAAAAAGAAGATGAAATATACTTTAAAGCAGTAAAAAACAATATATCATATTTTATTAATAAAAACGATGGAATTTTAAAAGTTGCTCTTACTAGCAATGAAGAAAATGCTATAGAATTATACAGTTTTGCTAAAGAAAACCAATTTAAAATTTTACAAGATAAAGCCTCAAAGATGCTAAAAATCTATTTAAAACTAGAAAGGTATAGTAGCGAAGAGATTTTATCGCATAGAGGAGGGAATTTTGAATTAACACTTAATAATCTTAAGATTTTAGATAAAAATGGAAATAATCATGAAACCATCACTAAAATATTTCTTCATAATTGTGAGAACAGAAGGATTTATGAAAGTTTAAAGCTAGAGTATCAAGAAGGCATTTATAAGAGCAGTTTCAAGATTGATTTAATTTTAGATGAAAACTCTTCTTTTTTTAAAAGAGCTACAAAATGTATTATAGCTACAAAAACCTTAGAAGGCTTTAGCACAAGTCAAATGCATAAAATTGGAAATGTGGCAATAGTCTCTTTAAGTTCTGCAGATAAGCAAGGAGGTTGTTATACTTTTACAAATAAGGTAAGTATGCAAGATTTTGGAGAAAATCTTTATTTAGATACTGAGACAAATGGGTATGAAAAACAAATAAAAAATTCAAGAGAGAATTTATATATCACAAATTTGAAAGCTTATAAAGAAAAAGAACAGCAAAATACTACTGATAAAATCCCTTACAATGAAACTATTTTTGTTAGAGCTTACTTAAATAATGAGGAGAAATTTTTCTTCGATGAGACAATTAAATGGGCATATTGTGTAAAAAAAGAAGAGGAATTAGAATGCAATCAATCTAAAATTAAGATTTTAGAAAATCTTCAAGGAAATGATATAACCTTTAATACTTCTATGCTTTCACAAAATGATAGGAATATACTTTATAATATGAATGAAAAATATCAATTAATTTTATTTGCCTATTTTAACACACCTGCTTTTAAAACAACACAAGGAATAACGCATTTAGTGTTAAAATGACTAAAGATTTAAATTATGCAAAAAAAGCCATTGAACTTACCCTCTCAAATATAAAAGATAAAGAACAAATTTATTTAAAAGCCCAAAAGGATTATGATGAATTAGTCCAGCATAATTTCACTCAAAGAATCTTAAATGATAAAGATTCTATAGTGGATGGAATTTATAATGAAAGGATTAAAAAGATTCATACTCAAACCATAGACTTAGCTAAAAATGTCAATGTAGGAGGAGAATACTTAACTAATGTAGGCTTATCTAAAGATACCATAGTAGGATTAAGCAATACCTTAAATGTAGG
>NZ_MJXN01000102.1:622-2186 GCF_001762815.1 Campylobacter sp. BCW_6465 | reverse complement strand
TATCCTTTATTATTATATTTGTTTGATAAAACCTAATTGCATTAAGTTTTCTATGGAAATAGGAAGTTTAATTTGTGTTCCTCCACCTTCTTGTTCAAAGCATGGAGATATTTTACCTATTTTTGGGGAATGGAATTTGTTTTTTTCTTTTAATGTTTTAATATCTTTTTTTAATTCTTCATTCCCACTCATTCTAACCTTTCTATCAACACTCTCCATATTAATATCTTCTAATACTTCATATCTTTTATAGGTTTTTTGCATGGCTTCATTATCTTCATAAGGCAATGATCTTTTTTCATAAGGCATCACTCCTTTTTTCTCTTTAAAAGGACAAACAAAGCCACCTGAATTATCCCCATATCTGTCTAGTTTTGCCCCTTTTTTTAGAGTGATTTCTCTTGGTTTAGGTGGAATTTTATAACCATATTTATTAGGCCAATCAATCTCCCCATCTTCAAGAATATAATCAGGACTTCTAGGTTTTGGAGTATCTTTAGGCCATATTCCATTATGTTTATAAAGATGAACTTCTTTATCACTTACCTTACCTTTTTTATTTTCATTTTCCAAATATAAAAGCATTTTTGCTTTCTCTTTGCTTTTTTGTGCCGCTCCTAATTTATCTCCTATCCCTTGCCATCTTATCCTATCATACTTAATCTTAGCAAGAGGACTAGCTTGTATTTTAGCTAAAGCAAATTTAATTTTATTCTTTTTAGGTATAGCAAATATAGGATAACCTTTTATACTCATTCCTATCAAACCCATTTGTAACACAGAATGTTTATTATTAACTTTATGATCTGAATAAGTATAAGCAAATACCATAGCTACTTTAGTACAAGGTCCTCCTAGTATAGGTGGATTTAAACATCCACTTATACTAGCTCCTTGTATTTCATTATCAAGCATAATAGGAACATTGTCTGATTTTATTCTTTTAGCTTTTTTTGCTTTTAACTTAACTCTACCTCCATGTAAGCATACTAAAGTATTATCTTCTAAGATAGGATGCATACAAGAAGTATCAGGACTTATATTAATATCTTTTATTCTAGGAATAAGGATTGTTCTTTTTCTAGCCATGAAAAGCCTTGTGGGTTTTAAACCCACTAAGATTAAATCAAATCATAAGGAAAACATTTACACAAAACTGATTCTATTTTGTTTAATCATTCTGGCACGATTGATAAGAGCATAAAGGGCTATATCTTCATCATTATATATTTCTCCTTCAAATTCTTCATCCCCATCAAACTCAATACTTTTCCATTCTATAATTTTTGCTTTAGCATTAGTGATAAAAGAAATGTATTTATCTCTTTGTTTATCGTGTTTGATACCTGCACATAAAGGTTTAAGTGCTTCATCATACCAAATCACTTCTAACTTTTCTTCTTTAATGATTCTTAATGCTACTTCTTTTGTTAGATATTCTTTAATGTCTTTTCCATTGTATTTTTTTCGCTTATAATTCATCTGCAACATTTTATCAATGGCTTCTTTTTCACTATCAAAAGAATACTCAAATTCAACACCGCCCCTTTCTCCAATATAAACA
>NZ_MJXN01000102.1:0-572 GCF_001762815.1 Campylobacter sp. BCW_6465 | reverse complement strand
AATGATATTCTCCTGCTGTATAATCATAATCACGCCAAGTTACATAGATTAACTTTTCTTCTTCTATAATTAATTCTGCTTGTTCTCTTGTCATTTTCTATCCTTTATTATGGTATTTGTTTGATAAAACCTAACCTTGAAACATTTACACAAAGCTAATTCTATTTTGTTTAATCATTCTAGCACGATTGATAAGAGCATAAAGGGCTATATCTTCATCATTTAACATTCTTTCAAATGTTTTACTGTACCTATCCCCATCAAATTCAATACTTTTCCATTCTATAAGCTCTGCTTTAGCATTAGTGATAAAAGAAATATATTTATCTCTTTGTTTATCATGTTTGATACCTGTACATAAAGGTTTAAGTGCTTCATCATACCAAATCACTTCTAGATTTTCTTCTTGGATGATTCTTAGTGCTACTTCTTTTCTATTTTGCATTGAATAGTCTTCATTTACGCTAAAATATTTTTGTTTATAATTCATCTGCAACATTTTATCAATAGCTTCTTTTTCACTATCAAAAGAATACTCAAATTCAACACCGCCCCTTTCTCCAATATAAACA
>NZ_MJXN01000101.1:0-114394 GCF_001762815.1 Campylobacter sp. BCW_6465 | reverse complement strand
TTAGTGTTTTCCCCACTAACTGTAATACCACCTGTTATACTTCCTGAGCCAGAATTAGAGATAGCTTGACCTGAAGAAGAAGTTACAGTAGCTCCATCTTCTACTTTTATAGAGCCTTCTATTTTTCCGCTTTCATTAGATATACCAGCGCCACTTCCACCTTCTACTCTAGATCCTTCACCGGATAAAATTATTTCTCCGCTTAAAGAAGCTGCTTTTTCTAATCTTATACCATTAACTTTACCTTGTATAATGCCACCATTTTTAAGTTCTATTTTACTAGTACTTGAACCAACATCTAAAGCAATTCCATGATTATCGCTATAAATTCCACTTACTGTACCATCTTTTTTTAAGTTTGTTCCATCTATATATAATTCTCCTAGAGTTTGCCATTGACCTACTGCTATTCCAGCTTTTTTTCCATAAACTACACCTCCATCTTTTATGGTAAGTGTTCCAAATTTACCATAGGATACATATATAGCAGAAGTAGCTGAATTGATAGTTCCTGTGTTGATGATATTTTCTATGGTGCCACCCTGTCCTAGTTTTATGGCACCACCCCAATCTATATCGCTAGTGCTATTTATAGTGCCTTTATTTTCAAGTGTTTTTATAATGCTATTTTGTATAAGAATGGCAGCAGAACCACCATTCATAGTACCATTATTGATAAAATTTTCTATGGTTCCACCCGATGATCTTATAGCCCCAGAAACTCCTTGTATAATTCCATCATTAACAAAAGTTTTGATATCAGTGTTTCCACTTACCCAAACCCCGTTACTCCATTCTATGCTTTGTCCAATTGAATCAATTAAACCTTTATTAGTAAAAGTATCTATTTTTGTATTAACAAGCACTCCTGCTTCTGAGCCTTGTATGGTTCCACTGTTAGCATTGGTAAAATTTGTCATAGTACCTTGGCCTATATTAACCCCCTTGCCTGCACTAATAAAACCACTATTAGTAAAGCTATTTATATTGGAATTGTTTGCAACATCAATGGCAATTGAATTGCTTGTGATAGTTCCGCTATTATTAAAGGTTTCTATATTGGTATTTTTTCCTTCGAAAAAAATTCCTTTATCATTATTAGAAGCTGTTATAGTCCCACTATTTTCAAATTTATCTATATTAAGAGTTCCTGAATTATTTCCCCAAATTCCCATATAAATTTGACCATTAACTTGACCTTTATTTTCAAAGGTGTTAACAGTGATGGTTCCTGTGAGGTTATCTTGGCTATTTTGTATGGCTACTTTACCATTGATGGTTCCATTGTTGGTAAGATTGGTAAGTGTAAGAGTATCGCTACCACTAGCATGGGCGTAAATAATATTACCTTTATTACCTATACTGCCTAAAGTTCCGCTTGATCCGATTGTTAAAGAATTTGATGTTCCATTTCCAGTAATGGTTATTGTGTTAGTTTCTGAACCACTTACAGTCGTATTAGTATTCTGATAAACACTTGCTGATCTAGCTTTAGTATTTTTATTTGCTTCATCATAAGTTTTTATTTCAGGAGCAAGTGTAGCATTAGCACAACTCGCTAAGAAAGAAATAGTAGCTAAAGATAAAACTATCTTTTTAGAATTTAAACAGGGTTCTTTACCCTCTCCTATAGGTGTTTTAGTTAATGTGATATTTTTCATAAGAATTTCCTCCCTTTATAATTTGTTCTATATATTATATTTTTTAAAAATAATATAAAATACAAAATAAAACGACAGAATATTAAAATAGTTATACTTAAAATATTATTAAATACTTATTATAATAAAACTATATGGTTTGAATTTATGTTTTATTTAAAGTTAGATTAAGAGTAAATTTTTTAGACTTTTATTGTTTTCTGTGTTTAGATTATAATCACTTCATTTTCTAAGTTTATGCCAAATTCTTCAAAGACTTTTTTTCTGGCTAATTTGATAAGAAAAAACGCATCTTCAAAACTTGCATTTTTTTTATTGATTAAAAAATTTGCGTGTTTATCGCTTAACATAGCATCTCCTTTGCTAAATCCTTTAAGTCCTACAGCTTCGATTAAACGTCCTGCAAAGTCGTTTTTTGGATTTTTAAAGATAGAGCCAAAGCTTGCTCCACTAGGTTGGTTGTTCCTTGCATTTTTTAAAGCTTTATCTTTAAGGGTATCAAAGCCAAAGTTTAGTTTAAATTCAGCCCAAAAAAAAGGCATATTTAAAGGACAAAAACGATAATCAAAATTTATATTTTCTCTTAAAATTTCGCCTTGAAAAGTAGCAATTTTGATTAAATTTTGACTAATACACTCTCCTTTAAGTCCTGCATTCATTTTCAAAAGCCCGCCAAGTGTACCAGGAATTTTGCTTAAATACTCAAAACCCTTAAGATTATTTTCTTTGGCAAAGCGATATATTTTGCTTGATTTTGTTTTGCAGCCTATGCGAAGATGGGTGAAATCTTTATTTTGATCTAAAATTTGTATAAAATCAAAACTATCTCCTAAAACTCCTATATTTTTAGGTTTTGGGCTAACTAAAAGGTTATTTGCGCCGCCTATTAAAAAACCATCAAAATCACAAATTTGATCCAAAACTAAAACTTCAAATTCATTTCCTATACGCACAGAAGAGTATTTTTTAAAATCAATGATCATTTGATAAAAGTTGGAATTTGATTTAGTATGTTTTCAGTAAAGTCAATCATAGTTGTAGTCATCCAAGGCATTAAAAAGATTAAAATAACTACAACCAGGATGATTTTAGGAACAAAAGAAAGTGTCATTTCGTTAATCTGTGTAGTTGCTTGAAAAATACTGATTACAAGCCCTGCAATAAGCCCTGCTAAAAGCATAGGCAAGGAAAGTAAAAGTGTGATTTTAAAGGTTTGCACTCCAAGAGCAACTAAGGTACTTTCATCCATTTTTATCCTTTTTAAGAATTTCTAGCTTCTTCGTATTCGCTAGGGATAAGATAATCATTTACATGTATGATTTTATCATAAAATTTATAATCATATCCTAGTTTAAAAAGCGTATCTACAGCTAAAAGTTGAGTTTGATTCATGCTAATGGAGTTTTTATTGGCATATAGATTAAGATAAGTATCCAGTTTTTCTTCATCAACACGGATAAGTTTTCTTTCCATAAGCATAGGGGCTAAAATTTTACGATTTGCATCGGCGATTTTTACAGCATTGGTTAAATCCTTTTCGATCTTAATCGCATCGCTTAAAGGCAAAGAGCGACGCAAAGCCATTCCACCTAAAGGCAAAGGTAAATTTTCTTTAGCAAATTCAAGCCATATATCCCAAAGTTCTGCTTCCACGCAAAGACTTTGATCAAATTCTAAAATGCTTTCATGGATCAAAACTCCTGCATCTACTTCACCACTTAAAACTGCATTTTCAATGTCTAAAAAATTCTTATAAATAATTCTAGCTTCAGGGTATTTCATACGAAAAATCAAAGCATTGGTGGTATTTGCTCCACTCAAAGCGACTTTAAAATTTCTTTTTAAATGTGTGTCTTTTTTCTTGATGAGTTTTGGCCCATAACCTTCGCCAAAACTCACTGCTGTGCGTAAAAGCGCATATTCAGAAGCAATTAAAGGATAAAGCCCAAAAGAAATAGCCGTAGCATCAAATTCATTTTTCAAAGCAAATTCATTTAAAGTTTGTATATCTAAAGCTGTATTTTCATAAGCAAAATCATTCCCTATCCACCCAAATTTAATAGCCATATACATAAAAATATCATCAGCATCAGGAGAATGCGCAATAGTAATTTTTTTCATCTATGCTTCCTTTAAATCTTTGCTCTAATTCTAGCAAAATAAATCATTATTTAATTTTATTTTGTTAGAATTCTAGCTAAAAATTTAGAATTTTTAAGGAAAGTTATGGATGATAATAAAAGAAAATCCCTAGACGCTGCCCTAAAAAGTTTAGATAAAACCTTTGGAAAAGGCACTATCTTAAGACTAGGGGATAAAGAAGTTGAGCAAATCGATAGCATAGGCACAGGTTCAGTTGGGCTTGATCTTGCTTTAGGTATAGGCGGTGTTCCAAAAGGAAGAATTATAGAAATTTATGGGCCTGAAAGTTCAGGTAAAACCACTCTAACTTTACACATTATCGCAGAATGCCAAAAAGCAGGTGGAGTTTGTGCTTTTATCGATGCAGAACATGCGCTTGATGTAAAATATGCTAAAAATTTAGGTGTAAATACAGATGATTTGTATGTTTCTCAGCCTGATTTTGGAGAGCAAGCTTTAGAAATTGTAGAAACTATAGCAAGAAGTGGTGCAGTAGATCTTATCGTAGTAGATAGTGTTGCAGCACTTACCCCAAAAGCAGAAATTGAAGGCGATATGGGCGATCAACATGTAGGACTTCAAGCAAGACTTATGTCTCAAGCTCTAAGAAAACTTACAGGTATAGTTCATAAAATGAATACCACAGTAATTTTCATCAACCAAATTCGTATGAAAATCGGTGCTATGGGTTATGGTACTCCTGAAACCACAACAGGTGGAAATGCGTTAAAATTTTATGCTTCTGTGCGTTTAGATGTTAGAAAAGTAGCAACCTTAAAACAAAACGAAGAACCTATAGGAAATCGTGTAAAAGTAAAAGTAGTTAAAAATAAAGTTGCTCCTCCATTCAGACAAGCTGAATTTGATGTGATGTTTGGAGAGGGTTTAAGCCGTGAAGGTGAGTTGATTGATTACGGTGTAAAACTTGATATTGTAGATAAAAGTGGTGCGTGGTTCTCTTATAAAGATAAAAAACTTGGACAAGGTAGAGAAAACTCAAAAGCTTTTTTAAAAGAAAACCCTGAAATTGCAGATGAAATCACAAAAGCGATTCAAAATTCTATGGGAATAGAAGGTATGTTCAGCGGTAGCGAAGATGACGAAGGAGAAGAATAATGTTAGTAATTGAAGATGTTAGAGCCTATGAAGTTCTTGATAGCAGAGGAAATCCAACTGTAAAAGCCGAAGTTACACTAAGCGATGGAAGTGTAGGTGCGGCCATAGTTCCAAGTGGTGCAAGTACAGGTTCAAAAGAGGCTTTAGAATTGCGTGATAATGATGAAAGATTTGGCGGAAAAGGCGTTTTAAAAGCTGTTGCAAATGTCAATGAAACCATTGCAGATGAAATTTTAGGGCTAGATGCTTTTAATCAAACTCAACTTGATGATACTTTGCGTGAGCTTGATGGAACAAAGAACTATTCAAATTTAGGTGCAAATGCGACTTTAGGCGTATCTATGGCAACAGCTCGTGCGGCTGCGGCTGCTTTGGGAATGCCTTTGTATCGCTACTTAGGTGGTGCAAATGCGAGCATTTTACCTGTACCAATGTGTAATATCATAAATGGCGGTGCTCATGCAAACAACAATGTAGATTTTCAAGAATTTATGATCATGCCTTTTGGTTTTACTAGTTTTAAAGAAGCTTTGCGTTCAGTTTGTGAAATTTATGCGATATTAAAAAAAGAACTCGCAAATTCTGGACATTCTACAGCTTTAGGTGATGAAGGCGGTTTTGCTCCAAATTTAGCTAATAACACAGAACCTATCGATCTTTTAATGACTTGTATCAAAAAAGCAGGTTATGAAAATCGTGTAAAAATTGCTCTTGATGTAGCAAGTACAGAATTTTTCAAAGATGGTAAATACCACATGGAAGGCAAGGCTTTTTCAAGCGAGGATTTGATCGAACGCTATGTAGAACTTTGTGCAAAATATCCAATTTGCAGTATCGAAGATGGCTTAGCTGAAAATGACTTTGAAGGTTGGATTAAGCTTACTGAAAAATTGGGCAATAAAATTCAGCTTGTAGGCGATGATTTGTTTGTAACTAATGAAGATATTTTAAGAGAAGGCATCATCAAAAAAATGGCAAATGCTGTGCTTATTAAACCAAATCAAATCGGAACTATTACCCAAACTATGAGAACTGTGCGTTTAGCACAAAGAAATAACTATAAATGCGTGATGAGTCATAGAAGCGGCGAAAGTGAAGATGCTTTTATAGCAGATTTTGCCGTAGCTTTAAATACAGGACAAATCAAAACAGGAGCCCTAGCAAGAGGCGAAAGAACTGCAAAATACAATCGCTTGCTTGAAATTGAACTTGAAAGTGATGAATACTTAGGAGAAAAGCTCTGAGCGATTTACTTAAAGAATACGACGAAAGCACAAGAAAAAAAAGTTTTTATACCCATGTTATAAAAATGATTTTTTGGGCTTTTCTTGTTGTAATTGGAGCGATTTATTTTGGCAATATGTTTTTTGGGCAGTATTCTTTAGATACTTTATTGAGCTTAGAAAATACCAAAGAAGAGCTTAATAAAAAGATTATTTTGCTCAAAGAACAAAATGCTAAAGCACAAAAAGATTATTTTGAATTAAAAGGATTATACCCAAATGAAAACTAGAATTTTAGCAATATTTTTTATTTTTACCTCTCTTTTATATGCTGATGAAAATCCTTTCAAGACAGATCAAAATATAACCTTGGTTGCTCCACCTGAATTTCAAAAAGAGGAAGTTAAATTTAATTCTAGTGCAAGAATTTTAAAAAGCATTACTTTTAATTATATCAATTTAGACGGAAGTGAAGATAAGATCGATTTAGATGTCAATAAAAGTATTGATTGGCACGATACTTATACTATATCAAGATTTAAAAGCCCTGATCCTTCAAAAGTACTTGATGTTTCAGTTACTATACCTGAAAAAAATAGTTCTAAACAAGAATCAAACTCAACAGCCAATGTTGAAATACCTTTACAGGTTGCAAAGATTTATGATTTTATTTCTTACGCGGTTTATAAAAACAAAATAAAACTTAACACTAGTGATGAAATGATCACAGATTTTTCAGTAGGAAATCCAAGCAAAATCGTTATAGATTTTAGATCTAAAATGATTAGCCCTACAAAAAACATACGCCTTAGCAATTCTATTTTTAAACGCATAGACTTTGGATCTCATAAAGGATATTATCGACTTGTAATATATCTTGATGGAACTTATAATTATAATATTCAAAAAGATGCAACTGGATATATGATTAATCTGCTTTGATGAGATTTATTTTTTTAATATGTTGTGCTTGTTTAGTTTTTGCTAATGAAATTTTACTTCTTAGCAAATTCGATAAGCAAGATTTTAACTCTAAAGATTTTAATGCTTACTTGATGAGCGAAAAATTTGATGGAGTACGTGGAATTTGGGATGGAAAATATCTAAAAACTCGCCAAAATTATAAAATAAAAACTCCTGACTTTTTTACAAAAAATTTCCCTCCTTTTGCTATTGATGGTGAGCTTTGGATAGCAAGAAATAAATTTGATGAAATTTCAGCTTTAATTCGTAGTGGCGATAGCAATTTGACCTTATGGAAGGAAGTAACTTATAATATTTTTGATGTGCCAAATGCTTGCGAAGAATTTCAAATTTCTACTTGTACTCTTAAAAATCGTTTGGCTGTTTTAGAAGAGTATTTGCAAAAATATCCTAGTGCCTATATAAAAATTATTCCTCAAATTCCAGTTGAAAATCAAAATAATTTAAATCAATTTTACGAAAGCATTATAAAAAATCAAGGTGAAGGTATTGTCATACGCAAAAATTTAAGTCCTTATGAAAAAGGCAGAAGTAAAAATGCTATGAAATTAAAACCCTATGATGATGCAGAATGTGAGTTGGTAGGATTTCGCAAGGGTAAGGGTAAATTTGAAAATCAAGTAGGTGCCTTACTTTGTAAAATGCCTAATGGACAAATCATTAAAATAGGCAGTGGTTTAAAAGATGAAGATAGAAAAAATCCTCCAAAAATTGGTAGTATTGTGACTTATAAATTTAATGGATTGACCAAAAATTCCTTACCTCGCTTTCCGGTTTTTTTAAGAATAAGAGATGAAAATCCTTGACTTTAAAATTATTTTGTGATAAAATATTTCCTTTTATTTATTCGGGGTGTAGCGCAGTCTGGTTAGCGCACTTGGTTTGGGACCAAGGGGCCGAAGGTTCGAATCCTTTCACCCCGACCATTTTTTATAAATTTATACAAAATGGTGAGTGTAGCTCAGTCGGTTAGAGCATCAGATTGTGGTCCTGAGGGTCGTGGGTTCAATTCCCATCACTCACCCCACTAAGCGCTCGTAGCTCAACTGGATAGAGCAACAGACTTCGGATCTGTAGGTTATGGGTTCGATTCCTATCGGGCGCACCACCAAGATTTTATATGCGTTCATAGCTCAGCTGGATAGAGCAACGGCCTTCTAAGCCGTAGGTCAGAGGTTCGAATCCTCTTGGGCGTACCACTTTAGCGGATGTGGTGAAATTGGCAGACACGCCAGACTTAGGATCTGGTGCAGCAATGCGTGAAGGTTCAAGTCCTTTCATCCGCACCACTCTAAACCCCATTTTACCATACTTTGAGAGATTTTGCTTAAATTACGCTGAAGCCTTTGAAGTCCCATTATATCATTTCGAATTATTTCAAAAAGGCAACCTTTTAGCAGGTAACTTTTAATAGTAACCGGATAAAAGGATAGCTATAAAATAGTCCTTTTAATCCATTTAAGTTTAGCGGCAAAAAAGGTAAAAATAAGCCTTAACCTTAAAGCAAAGGTAACCTAAGATAATTTTATTAAGTTTATAAGGCTTTGAAATACGCTATAATATAGCAAAAATAATAAGGTTAAAAATGGCGATTGATAGAAAGGATTATAATATACCAATAGGAAAAGGGACGCATTTAAAAAGACATAAAAATAAAATCAACGCCTTTTTATTTAGAATGCAAAATGGGGGTAAAGAAAAGCAACACGCTTTTACTATTCCTTTGCGCCCTGCGTGGAATGAAAACGAATATATAAGAATAGCACTTGCAAGAGCTAAAGAATATGAAAACGAGTTTAAAAAGCTTTTTAGCGTTGGATATGCTTTAAACTCTAGCATTTTGATAAAAAATCTTTTTGAGATATTTATAAAAACCAATTACAACATAAAAGATTTAAACGAACAACACAAAGGACACATAAGAAATCTAATAAGCATTTTTAATAATCATATCTTAGAGCCATTAGGAAATATACACTTAGATGAACTTACGCTTTACAAGGTGCAAGAGTTTTATAATGGAATGAAAAACAAAGGATTAGAGCCAAAAACATATAATAGAGCCATTAAAGAAGTGCTAAGCCCTATGATTAGATATGCAGTAAAAAATAAATGGATTAATGAAAATGTTACATTAGGTTTAAAGCTTGATAGAGTGCAAAATAAAAAGCTTGTTACTAATCCTAAAGGCAAATATGAAGCTATTTTAAATGCTATTTTAGAACTATACAAAGATAATTTACTTTATAAGGCTTTATTCTTGCTTATACATAGTGGTAGGCGTAGGGATGAGGTTTTAAGTTTGCTTTGGCAAAATGTAGATTTAGAAAGAAAAACCATATTTTTGCCAAAGACAAAAAATGGCGAAGCACAAGAGCACGCCTTAGATGATGAATGCTATAATGCACTAAAGGCTTTAAAAGATGAGGTTAAACAAGACAAAGGTTTAGTTTTTGTTTCTAGCATTAGCGGTAAAAAAATATCAAATTTGGCAAGGCAAGAAGCCAAAATAAGAGAACTTAGCGGAGTAAAAGAATGGACGCCCCATTTTTCAAGGCACATAAAGGCTAGTTTTTTAATGCAAAATGGAGTTAATCCCGCAGTTATTAGTGGAGCTTTAGGGCATAGGGATTTAAGCACTATAAATATTTATGCGACTAATGATACACTTAAGGCAAGTCAAAGAGCTAATGAAGCTTTAAAAAAGCTACAAGAAAAAGATTAAAATGTTAGATTTAGATTTTATCTTTTCAAAACAAAGATTAGAGCATTATAAAGATATAAACGAACATTTTGAGAACTTGAAATTAATATCTAAGATAATACCTAAAATAGCAATACTTGAAATTTATCTAAGAAATGCCCTAGATTATGAATTAAATAGTAATTGCAAAGAATGGATAAAAACTAGCGATAATCCTTTTTTATTGGCTAAAATAAATGAGTTTAAAGACAAAGAAAGTTTAGAACCTCATCAAATCTTATCACGCCTTAGCTTAGGTGTAGTAGCTAAATTAATCATATCCTATAAGGTGCAAAATAAGATTTTAGATTTAAGGGCTTTTGATTTTAGGAAGTATAGCAGTAGTAATAGAAACTTTTTTATTTACGAAAATACAAAACAAGGCTTTGATAATATAGATAAAGTTAATATAGTTTTAAACTTGCTACATACTTTAAGGAATAGAGCCTGTCATTTTGAAAATCTTTTAAAAATTAGAGAAAATGATAATAAATTATATCCACGCATAAGCACAAAAGAAAAAGGGACTAATATAGGTTTAATGCCTGGTAAGATAGAAAACTTTTTAAATGATTTGATTTGCTTAATAAATGAAGATTTGTTAGATTATCTTAATAGGGGTTGAGCCCCCCTTTGAATGTAAAAGAATTATAAAATACAAATACTTAATAAAATATAAAATACCTTGTAAGACTTTGAATACATTTAAAATATTTTAAGACAATTATATATATAATACATATATGAGTAACAAAGAAAAGTTAATCAAAGAATTAGAAAATAACCCCAAAAATGCAAGTTTTGATAACATAGAAAAGCTTTTAAAATGGTATGGTTATGAACTAGTTAGTATTAGGGGAAGTCATCATAAATTTAAAAAAGATAATAAAAGCATTATTGTGCCTTTGCATAAACCTATAAAAGAAGTTTATGTAAAGCAAATATTAAAACTTTTAAAGGGTGAAAAATGAAAAAAGATATAAATTATTATTTGAATTTGCCTTATAAGATTAATTTAGTAAAACTTGATGATGGCGATTATTTCGCACAATTTGATGATAAAGAACTTAATAAACTTGTCTTAATGGCAGGAGATGGTAAAACACCAAACGAAGCAATAGAAGATTTAAAAAATGCCTTTGCTTGTTATTTAGAAGAAGCTTTGGCTAAAAATGAGTTTATCCCAGAACCCATACAAAAAGACAAAAGTAAAAATCTAGCTATTACCTTAAAAAATAGTCTTGTAGATGAAATAGACTTTTATTCTAAAAAAATGGGCTTATCAAGGAGTGCATTTTTAGCGGTATCGGCTAAGGCATATATTAAAACACTTTAAGGGGTTAAAAATGAACTTGATTTTAGAAAATGTAAGTGATGATTTGGCAAAAGCCATTAAGGCAATGGCAAAAATAGCAAATACAAAAGTAAAGTTAAAAAAAGAAAAGAAACTTACTATTAATGGCTTTAATTTAAGTTTATTTTAATAAGTGGTTAAATGGGAAAAAGAGAGTAAAATAAGCGATGTTACCAAGTTTTAAAGCTGATTTTGAAGTGGCGATAAAATGGGAAAAAGAAAGAGAATGTCAAGAAGCCATTAATGATAAAATAGAGCCATATTATAATATAGAAATAGAAAAAGCAAAAGATGAAAACTATTTATATGATTATTTATGTAATAGTTGGCTTGAAAATCCTTTATATTTTATCTTTCAAAGTGAAGAATGCACAATTTTAAATAATAAGATAGAAGAACAAAAAATTGCCTTATGTGATTTTTTACTTAATAATGATATTCTTTTTAATAGCTTTAAGATTTTTAACAAATTATCCCCAAGAGAAAGAGTAAAAGAAAGAGAAAATATAATACATAATTTATCACATTTTGTAAAATTTTCAATGGAAAAGTTTTTATATAATACTATATTTAAAAGCGAAATAAAAAAAACTTCAACACAAATAAAAAAAGATAATGAAATATTAGTCAAAGCTTTAAAAATATTAGATGAAAATTTGAAAGATGAAAATATACTAAAAAATACAATAATAGTCCAATATCATTTTTATAAATTTTGTAATGCTTGTAGAAAAATACCAGTAGCAGAAGAATTGAAAAATTATATATTTACCAATAGACTGCTAAGTAGAAATATAAAAGAATATATCAATTTTTACATAAAGCTAGCTATTAATAAAAATATTTTATTTTCTATAGATTTTAACAATAACAAAAATTACATCAATGCTTGTAATAATATTTTTGATGATTTTATGTTTAAAATGCAAGAAAAATATAAACTGAATAAAAGAGAAGTTAAAAGAAAAGAGCTTAAAAATGCTATTATAAAAGCTTTTGATAATTATTTAAGATATAATTAATATATAATACAATTAATTAAAATATTTTAATTTTAATTTTGTCTTGTCTTTTATTTTAAAAACTGCTAAAATACTCCATAAAATATTTCAAATAATATTTTTTAATTTAATGAAACTTGAAAAGCTTTAAACTTTTTGAGCTAGTGCGTTTCAATCAAGTCGCCAAACAAAGAATTAAAACGCACAATTTCATTATAAGAGCCATAGTTTAAGCCCTTAAAAGAAATTGTAATAAATTTAAACTTACTAATTCCTTTTTAATGGCTTTATTAATTGCATTAATAAAATTTAGAAAGGATATAAAATGCAAGACACAAACAAAGACTTTTTAACTATACAAGAAGTAATTACACTTTACAGCTTAAGCAAAGATACTCAAAATAAATACAGAATGCAAAAGAAAATACCTTATATTAAAATAGGTAAAAAAATCTTTTATGAAAAAGTTAAGCTTGATGAGTGGTTTAAAAACCATACTATCAATTAAAGGGTAAGTTATGAATGATAGACAAGCTTTAGAATACTTAAAAGATGAGTTATTATTTATTTTTAATGTAAGATTTAAATATTTTGATTTTTCAATGTTTAGCCTATTGAAAGATAAACTTAGACCACTACTAAAAAATACAAGCTTTGAAAAAGAAATTAAAGAGCTTTTATCAGTTTTAGAAGTTCATAAAAAAAGCTTTTTAGAAAATAAGGTTTTTATAAAGAAAGAGCAAAAAAGGATTATTCTTTTAAATGCTTGTAAGGCAACTTATGAAGCTTTAAAACACAAATTAAAGGCTTAAAATGAGTATAAGCCTTTTTAATGATGAAATAAAGGCGTATATAAAAAATTATTATTCTATAGTTGATTTTTTATATTTACGTTATGGTTTGGAGTTTGATAAACAAGGAAATGAAAAGCACAATAAAAGCCTTAAAATAAAAACTAACACTTGCTTGATTACTGATTTTAACGGAAGTTTTAGTGGAGATATAATCGATTTTATAGCTTTTAAAGAAAATGTTGAGTTAAAAGAAGCTTTGATTATATTTAGTGATTTTAACAGGTTACCCACGCAAAAGGTGGGTAGCTTTAAACCACAAAAAGAGCCTTTAAAAGATAATAGCTATTTAAAAAATATAGCTTATTCTTTACAGGCTAATTTTAATTTAGCTAATAGCGATTTTATAGAATGTAAGGCTTTAGAAAAAGCTTTTTTTAATGATTTTAGACTTTTTATGCACTTATGTAAATTAAATTTTTTAAAAGATGATGAGTTTGAAAGTATTTTAAAAGACTATTTTGCTTTTTCAAAAGATGATAAAAGTTTAGCTTTTATCTTGAAAGATAAAAACGAAATTAAAAGCGTAGCTATTAGAGAAAAGCTTTTTAAAAATGAATTAGTCAAATGGTTTAAAGTTAAAGGTAGTAGCAATAAATTTATAAAACTTATAAAAGCCAAAGAAAAAGGCTTATTAAAAGATTATTGTTTTATCTTTAGTGGCATAAAAGAAATTATAGTAAGTGAATTGCTGGGATTAAACGCGGTTTGTTTTCAAAGTGATAGCGTGATGCAAAATATACACTCACACGAGCAAATAAATGAGCTTTTAAACCTCATCGATAATAAAAGAATAGTTTTTATAGTTGAAAACGATGAGAGCAGTTTTAAAGCTAATTTAGAGCTTTTAAAAGAATTAATACAAATAAATCCTTTAAAAAAAGGTTATTGTGTTTTTAATTATGATGAGGTAAAAAACGCTGATTTTATAGATTTTTTAGCTTATTTAATGAAAGAGTTAAGACAAGACTACCAAAGAGATAAAAAAGGCTTAAATAGTTTTTTTTCTTATATGGAAAAATACTTTAAGAATTATTTTAATAAAAAAATGAATTTATTTTTAAAGGTAATAAAATGAAAGATTATAGTAAAGAAATTAATAATTTAAAAGAAATAAAAAGTCAAGCCCTAGATAATAATAAACTTGACTTTAAAGAATTTGAAAATATTGAAAGGAAATCAAATGAAACAAATTATAACCCTAGTAAAATTATATCACAAAATGCAAATATAAAAAATAATTCTTTTGTAGATTTAACACAATGGGCTATAAGAAGCGTTGATTTAGAAAAAATAGAATTTACATCTTTAATCGATGATTTTTTAGATAAAGGGAGTATTAGTTTTTTAACAAGTGAAGCTAATAAGGGTAAAACTTTTTTAAGTTTTGCTATTTGCAAGCATTTATTAGAATTTAACAAGATTAGAAAAATTATTTATTTTGATGGTGATAATAGCAAAATAACCATTAAAAGCAGGATTAAAAAAAGTATGCAAATAGGGGGATATTATTTTTTAGATTATCCTGCTTTTAATTATATACAAACAAGCAATGCTTTAGAGTGTGGAACTGATGAGATAGAAGTTAATTTTAACTTTATTGTTGAAAAATATCTAGAACCTTTAATGCAAAGCGGTGGTTTGGTTAATGTTTTTATCGTATTTGATAGCCTTTTTAACTTTTTTAATGGTGATATGAATGATAATAAAAAAGTAGCTGAATTTATGAAAATAATTAAAAAAATAAGTCATAAAGGCGAAGCTACTTTTTTATTTATACATCACAAGGGAAAGAGTGCTGAAAGTGAGTTCATGGGTGGGGTTAATTTCTTAAATGCGACCGATAACCTTTTTAAAATACAAACAAGCAATAACGATGGAGAAATTTTAAATATAGAATTAAATACAAAAAAGGCAAGAAATTTTTTACCTTATAATTTAAAGGTAGATATAGACCTAAATACGCTTGATTTAAAAATAGAAAGAGCAATAAATGAAAACGATACAAACTTTCTTACAAAAGCTAAAGAAATCATAGAACAAAAAGGCGAGATTTTGCAAGGGGAGTTATTAGAGCTTTTAGAAAAATCAAAAACCGATACACATGCTATTAAAAAGCTAGAAAGTGGAAAAGGGTTATATTTTAATATACTAGAAAAATCAAGGGCAACGGGTGGAAAAGCTTTAAAGCATTATGTGCCTTTAAAAGAGAATAAAACCATCATTAACGGCATAGAAATAAATGCCGAGCAAACTTTATTTAGCGAATAAGTAAAAAGCTATATGAGTTTAAATCATATAGCTTAAAACTTAATTATTATCTTATAGCTATAGCTTAACAAAAACACTCCTAAAATCAAAAAAGTATTTTTACCGATAAAACACCTTAGACAAAAAATAAAAACGCTTAAAATCGCTTATTTTAATATTAGTTTATTTTTATACTTTTTATTTTGATAAATAATATCATTTGTTATTTTATCATTTTATATTTTTTATTCTTTTTATATTGCGTGAAACATTTTTTTATATAAAAGAAATTATATATCAATTATAATCAATTATAAAATAGCCTTTATAATTGAAGCAAATATAGATAAAATAAGGCTTTATAAGCATTTTAACAAAAATAGCATTTATAATTGATTGAAATAACTATTTTATAGGTATTTGAAGCATTTATAAGCATCAATTATAAATAACTTTGCTTTTTGCCTTATAATTGATGATTTTTTAGTAAAAATCTTAAAAAACATAGGCATAAAGAGAAAAGATTTATAATTGATAGGATTTAAGGTTTGAAAGTATGGTAAATTAGGTATTTGTATCAATTATAAAGGCTATTTTCCTTAAAAATGGAGCAAATCCCTATTTTATAGGCATTTTAATCAATTATAAAGGGTAATTTATAATTGATTATAATTGCTTTATATTAAAAATAAGCCTTTAAAATGTTTCACGCAATAATTTTTATATCATAGTGGTTTAATTATGAAAATATTTATCAATTTATTTTTATATTTTAATTTAGTATTTTTTATAAAAAGTGGTTGAGGGGGGGGGTGTATCCAATTTTGGATAGTGTCTTCAAATTTGAAGATACCCCATCAAAACTTACAAATCATCTTTTATTAAGTCTTTAATCTTATTGTATTTTTGAGCTTTGATATAGTTTTCAAGCCAAGATTTAACCCAGTTAGGCGTTTTATCGGCTTTAACCCAATTCATCAAAGTAGGATAGGGCAAGTCGCAAAGAGTAGCAAATTCTTTTTTTGATAAGTTGCATTTTTTTAGAATGCTTTCGAAATCATTATTAGTCATAATTAAGCCTTTATATTAATTTAATAGCTATATTGTAGCATATAGCATTAAAATAATACTTTAATACTTGACTTATAGATTAAAACAATATATAATTATGATTTTTAATTATTAAATCAATACAAAAGGATAAAAAATGGAAAAGGTAGATTATTGTAGAATGAGTTGTTTAGATGGCAAAATAAACGCTTTTAAATATCTTTTAGATTTATTTTTAAGTGATTTGGAAGACGAAAACAATGTTAAAACCTGCAACATGTTTGACAATGATACAAGTATAGAGTATGTAAAAGATATGCTTATGGTAATGCTTGATAAAATAAAAGAAATTGTTATCGACCAAGATAATTGTCATCACAATATAGATATGTATGCAAGTGTTTATCATGAAATTATAAAAGATGAGTTAGGTAAAGAATTTACCCCTAAAGAGCTTAAAGAACTGCATAAGAAACAAGAAGAGAGATTATTAAAAGAATTACTTGAAGAGAGTAAAAAGAAATAAAATAAGGTAGTAAGTTAAACTTGCTACCCTTACCTTTAAGGGTAAAAATCTATTTTTAATATTCTAAATTCAAATACAAATAAACCACGCAATAAAATCCTTATAAAGTATATAAAAAAGATGATGTAAATAAAATTTACTCCATATAAAACAAACTTTGAAATATACAAAAATTAATTTAATATTTAAGCTGATATTAAGAAAACCTGAAATGGGAAAGGTGATTATTTTTATGGCTTTTATATAAAATCCCACTTAATAAAGATGAGCTAATTAAAAGTTAGGTCATTAGATTTAATCTACCCACCTAAGTGTTAGGGAACTACTAAACTAAACTTAGGGGCTAATATGTAGATTAAATCTAGGGGTTAAAAGCTACCTAACTTTAACTTATATAGCTTTGTCAAAGTATTTTCAATTAAATAGCTTTTCTTTTAAAGGCTTATAAAATAAAATAAGTTATAATAACTAAATTTTGAACCAGTAAAGGGAAAGCAATGAAAACCATAACAATAAAAGCAAAAGAGCAAGAAATAAACAAGCTTTTAGATATTTTAAAAGAGTTAAATATAAGCTATGAGTTAGAAAGTAATAATTATAAAATACTTTAGTTGAATACGAGAGCGGTAAAAGTTGGCAAGAAACAAAACAAGAACTACATAAAGCTTTAAATGATTATGAAAATGGTAGTGCTAAACTATGCACATTTAAAGAAGTAAAAAGCATAACCGATAAAATAATAAATAGGGCTTAAAAATGAATGTTATTTATGATGATTTATTTTTAAATAGCCTTTGTATTACTTCTTAAGCTTTTGAAAAAATACGTTTAAGTTTCAAGCTAAAAAAGTTTAAAAAAATAAGAAAACTTAAACAAAAAAAGCGTGAAACATTCCATTTAAGCTAAATAAACTTAAATGACTTTAAAAATACCTTAATGTAATTTTTAATAACTCCATAAAATAGGGCTTTAATGATGATACAAATAAAAAAAGTTTGAAAAGTGTAGTTTTCAAATTTGATTTAAGTTTTCAAAGGATATTCTTTAAATTTCTATACAAATAAAAAGGTAACTTAATAAAGGTAACTATTATAAAAATACTATAAAATAGGTATTTATTTTTAGTTATATATTTCAAGCCCTTTCATCCGCACCACTTACTTTTATCATTTTCAAACAAGAGTTGATTTCTCATAAATTTTTATTTCATTTTAAAATTTCTTATGATTGTTAGATAAAATGCAAATTTAATTTAGATAAATTTAAAAATTATCTTGCAAAAGATTTGAAAAATAATTAAAATATACAAAATTCAATTCAAGGAGATTAAAATGAAAAAATTAGGTTTAGCTTTGGCAGCTTTAGTTGCTTTAAATGTGTCAGCATTTGCAGGGGTTATCACTATACATGATTCTAATTTAGTTAAAGTATCAGGAGAAGATGATACCTATGCAAAAATAGCTTTAGATAACGCTAAAGAAGGAATGAAAAATCAATTTAACACTGATAACTTAGAGATTTATGCTATAGAAAGTATCAAAAAAGACGATCCAGAACAATATAATGTTATTCAAAGAGGTCCTTTAAAAGTAATGAAACAAGAAATAGCAAAAGGAAAGACTGTTTATTATAATGAATTCTTAGTTGTAGATAGAAAAACAAATTGGGCTGCTGAATGGGATATTGAATGTGATCATCTTGATAGACCTATAAAATTAAGCAATGGCGTTAATTGTCGTTCTGGTATCTCTTCAAAGCGCTATAATTTCAAATAATATTTGAAAGCTCTATTATTTTAGAGCTTTCACACCATAAAGGTTTTGACTATAAAAAACATAGTATAAAATATATCTAAATTTTAAGCTTTTTAAGTTAAAAATTTCTAGTTTTTTAAATCGTTTTATCTTTTATATCTTTGCTGTAAAGAAAAATTAGCACTAATTAAAAATCTTTTCTTGATTAAATTTTGTAAATTTATTTTTTGGTGTTAAAAATGTGATGATATTAACTTTATAAAAGTATTATTATATATTTTTTACTTAGGATAGCGATTATGAAAAAAACAATTTTAACCATTCTTTTTTTACTCACTCTTACGCAGGCTAAGGAAATACAAGTTTATGAAAGTCCTACTTGTGGCTGTTGTGATTTTTGGGCTGATTATATGAAAGCTAAGGGTTATGAGGTTAGTGTTCATAAAACCAATGATTTTCTTAAAATCAAAGAAAAAATGGGTATAAAAGATGAGTATCAAAGTTGCCATACAGGTGTGATTGAAGGTTATGCTATTGAAGGGCATGTTCCTGAAAGTGCCATAGCATGGTTGCTTGAAAACAAACCTAAAGATGTTATAGGAATTTCAGCTCCTGGCATGCCGCAAGGAAGCCCAGGAATGGAACAAGGTTATAGTGAAAAATATCCTGTAATTTTGATGAAAAAAGATGGAAGCTATGAGCTTTATGGATATTTTATAGGAGATAAAAAGCTTTAAAGTAAATTTTTAGCTTTTTACTTTTTTGATTTCTTTTTCAAGTATGCTATAAGGAGTTAAGCCTATGAATTTTTCATCCATTTTTCCTTCTTTGAAAAAACTAAGCACAGGTACTCCATATATTTCCCCAATGGCACTTGAAAGGTATTTAGCTGCTCTTTTTTCATAAAACATTGCTAAATTAGATAAACCTTTTTCATCAGCCCAAGCTTTTGCATCATTTGCATCATTTGCATCACCTAAAACCACAAAGATACTAAAATCATAATTTTTAGCCAAATTCTGCAAAATAGGAATTTGTTCTTTGCAAACTCCGCAATCTTTTGTGAAAAATACTAAAGCAAAATTTTGTGCTTTATCATTTAGTTTTAGGCTTTTTTCAAAACCATTGTAGGCAAAATTATAGGTTTTATCACTATTTAAAGCTTTAAAATTTTCTCCACTATCACAAGCTACAAAAAATAAAGCTATGATTAAAGCAAAGAAATAAGCTTGGATTCGAAAAATTCCCATGGTTTTTCTCCTAAAATTCTATCTTTTATCATCCCATCTTTAATGATGATGGTAGTAGGGGTTGCAAACACAGCGTAACGATCATTGGTGATTTTAAGATCGTCTTTTAAAACTTTTACATTTTTAAAGTCAAATTGTTCGGCTAAAACCTTAACCACATTGGCATTATCGATGGAATTTATAGCATAAACACTGATTTTATTGGGATGATTTTGTATGAATTCATCTAAAGAAGGGAGTTCTTTTAAGCAAGAAGGGCAGCCATTTTGAAAAAAGACTAAGACTTTTAAACTTGTATTATCATCAGCAAGTTTTACAGCTTTTCCTAAGGTATCTTTAGCTGAAATTTCAGCGCTTTTTTCTCCAACTTTTCCAGTATCTTTTGAATTTTCAAAAGAACAAGCATTGAGCAAAAACAAAATGCTTAAGATTAAAAGACTTTTTTTCATTTTAACACCCCATGTTGTAAGATAAGGGTTCGATCTGCGAATTTGGCTAAATCAGGATTGTGTGTGATTAAAACTATAGTTTTGCCTTCATTTTTTAATTTTTGCAAGGTTTGAAGAACGATTTGTTCATTGGCTTCATCTAAATTTCCTGTGGGTTCATCTGCGAGCAAAAGCTCTGGGTTGTTGATCAAAGCTCTTGCTATACAAACTCTTTGTTGTTCCCCGCCACTTAATTGGCTAGGTAAATGAGTGAGTCTGTGTGAAAGTCCTACTTTTTCAAGAACCATTTTGGCATCTTCTTCATCTACACTTGAGTGATAATACTGAGAGAGCATAACATTTTCTAAGGCGTTAAGATAGGGGATAAGATGAAATTGTTGAAAGACAAGCCCTATTTTTTCACGACGCAAGGTGATTTTTTGCTCTTCATCCATTTGCTCTAGGTTTTCATTGTCTAAGATATACTCTCCAGAGCTTGGAGTATCCATGAGTGATAGTATGTTTAAAAGCGTTGATTTTCCACTTCCTGATGGACCCATGATGGCAAGCCATTCTCCTTCATAGACGCTTAAGTTGATATTGTTTAAGGCTTTAACTTTGCCAAATTCTTTATTTAAATTGTTTATTTTAATAAGTTCTTTTTTCATCATTCACCTTTCAAATTTTCACACACATTGATTTTTAATGCTCTTTTTATAGGAAAAAATGCAGCCAAAAAGGCAAAAATCAAAGAAATGATTAAGGCTATAAAAACAGCTATAAATCTAAAATCAATACTAGAATTAAAAATCAAATAACCAAAGACATTGGCTAAAAATATCCCACAAAAAGCTCCGATTAAACTAGCAAAAAAACTTACTATAAAGCATTCACTAGCAAAAAGTTTAAAAATTTCACTTTTTTTCGCACCCAAGGCTAAACGCAGTGTGATCTCTTTTTTGCGAGAAAATATAATAGAGCTTAAAGTTGTATTAACGCTAGTAGTGACTATGATCAATACTACAAGTATGATTAAAAACATTAAAGCTTTGATTTTTCCAAGTACTAAACCTTCGCTTAAGGATACTGAAGATATAGGTTTTGCATCGATGAATTCATTGTTGATTGCTTGTGTTTTGGCTTTAACTTCATCAAAATTTCCATAAACTACAGCATTAGCATAGTTAATACCGGCTCTATCGCTTAAATTTTGCACCACGCTTAAAGGGGCTAAAACAATGCTATCAAATTCATCATTGCTTGAAAGTATGCCTTTTATGGTAAGTTTTATGCTTTTTCCATTGTTTGGATTGTAAATTTGAAGTTCATTGCCTGTTTTTAGGCCTAGTTGCTTGGCTAAATTAACCCCTAAAAAGGCTGAATTTTCATCAAAATCATTTAGAGAAAAGCTTCCTTCTTTAACTTCTAAAAAAGGTTTAGTGATTTTTAAAGCCCTAAAATCAGTGCCTAAAACCACTCCGCTTGTACTACCTAAATTTAAAAAATCATACAAAAAAGGAGTTAAAGCTCTAGCCTTTAAATTTTCTTTTATTTTTTCATACTCAGCATTGGAGATAAAATTTTCATCCTGCTTCGGGCTTATCATTACATTTGCTCCATAAGCTTTTAATTCTTTAGAAAGTTTGGTATCAATATCAAAATAAATATTTAAAAAAGCTGAGCAAGTAAGTGCTCCTATAAAAACACTTAAAACTATAATAAAAAGTCTTTGATAAGAAAAGCTAATGCTTTTAAAAAGCTCATTAAGGAAAAACTTATCTACCATAAAGCACTCCTGCAGCTGAAAGTTGTGTGATATTTTTGATAGGAAGCAAGCAACCTAGTAAGGCAATAAGTCCTGCAAAAATAAAGCTTAAAGGTAAAGCTACAAAGGCTATATCAATAAAATATCCAAAAATGCTAAGGCTGATGATTTGAGAAAGTGCTGTGCCAAAAATAAATCCAAATAAAGCAGCAAATAAAGCTACGATTAAATTTTCACTAGCAAAGATGAGATAAATTTGAAAAGTATTAGCACCAAGCACTTTTAAAAGTCCTATTTCTTTTTTTCTACGATGAATTTCAGAACTCATCAGGCTTGAAATCGCAATACTTGCAACAATAAGACAAATAATGCAAGTAATGCCCATTAAGGATTGGATCTTTTTAACCACCAAGCTTTGAGCATCGCTTATAGCATTTAGAGCTTTTGCATCAGCACCTGGTAAGCCATCGCTAATTTGACTAGCGATTGAGCCTACATAAGCTGAGCAATACCATTTGTCATATTCCAACTGATCTAATTTTTCTTCGCCCATGCGACGCACTTTTTCAGAAAGGGCTGATTCAGGTATGGTAAAAGCTCTTACTTCTGCACTTGAGTAAAGCCCTTGTTTGTTGAGTAAATCTTGAGCTAAATTTAAAGGAGTGATGATTTTATTTGACATTTTAGGATTGGCATGAAGTAAAATGCCTACAATTTTTGCTTCTTTGCTTTGATTGTTTTCTCCTATGAGTTTGATAGTATCTCCTAGTTTTAGTTTATTGTTTTTAGCAAAGTCTTCACCTAGCATGATTTCATTGCTATCATCTTTTGCCCATTCTCCTTGCACTGCTAAATAAGGATAAAGACTTTTTATACCTGTGATAAAATCATCATCATCTTTAATTTTTATGGCTTTTTGAAAATAAGTGCCATAAATAAGTGCTTTTTGCTGGGAGTTTTCAATTGCGATTTTACCCTCTAAAAAAGGAGCAAGTGCGGTGATGTTGTTACGCCAATAAATGTCTTTAATCATATATAAATTTTTTTCTTCTAGGTAGTTTTTGTTTTTTAAGGGTTCATAAAGTTCATTACCTATTTCTATACTAAGACTTGAGCCTTTGGGTAAAACAAGGATATTAGAGCCATAGCTTTTGAGTTGTTTAGTTACTTCATCGCCTATACTTAGGGTAATATTTAGCATAGTAGAGAGCAAAAGCGTGGCTAAAAAACAAGTAAGAAAGGCTAAAAATTTTTGAATTTTGTTTTTAAATATAGAGTTAAAAATCATTTTAGCCAACATCGTTTCTCCTTTGGATTAAAAATTGGGCTTCGTTTTCTTCTACATATTTTGTAGGATCTTTTTTAAATTCTTCATAGTTGTTTTGATTTGAAAAATAATAAGTAATCCCTTTATAACTATAAGAAAAAGGAGCTTGGGTGTTTATAACCTTTGTTTTTGATACAGGATCTTGCACTTCAATTTCTTTGATTTGACTAAAATAATTAGATCCTGCTATTACATCTTTAACATCTATGGTGATTTTTTTACCATCGTATTCGTATTTGAGTGGGATAGGATTGCAACCCCCGCTTTTGCCTACACTAGGCAAGAAAATACGCACATTGCAAGAAATGCAAATGAGTTGTCCATCTTTTTTGATATAGCCCATATCTCCACAAATCATACAAGCATCAAAAACAGCTACAGGAGAATCCTTATCTTCTCTTTTGTTGATAAGAAAAAACCTTATCACTTTGCCTTCAGCACTGATATAAGCAAAGCGGTGGAGTTTGTTATCCCTTAAAAGAGCTATATCAAAGATAAATTTGCCATTCTTATCGGGTAAAATTTCTTTAGGCTCATCTATGGTTAAAGGCTTAGAGCTTACCATAAAAAAGTATAAAACAATGCAAAAACTTATAACACAGGAGATAAAAACACTGGAAAAATAGCGATTAATAAGACTTGTTTTAGCTTCATTTTTGCGATAATTTATATCTAAAATTTGTTTTTTGCTTATATTTTTTTTGCGAATTTTTAAGCTTAAGAATGCTAAAAAAGTGATGAAAATTAAATAAACATAAATTCCAAAAACACCAAAATAATTACTTTTTCCTACAAAACTCACCAAAAAAGTATGAGTTTCTATGATGGAATTTCGCATTAAAGTAAGCAAGATATTGGCTAGAGCTTTATCGCTTTCTATAAGGATAAGCAGTAAAAACAGCATAAAGCTTGTTTTTTGATTAAAATTTTTTTGCCATTTTAAAAAGAAGAAAATCAAAATACAAACAAGCAAGGCTAAAGCAATAAAACCTAAAGAACTTATACCTTCGCTATCGATTAAAGAGCTAGTAAAAATAGGGAAATCTTGACTTAAAAAATAATAATGCAAAGCGGTGCAAAAACTTAAAATTCCCAATAAAATAAAATTTAAAATTTCAATTTTTTTCCAAAAATAAAATATAAAGCTTACTAGCAATAAACCTATAAAAACAAAATCAAAATTAAAGATTAAATTTTCAGTTTTTAAAAATTGTGCTGCGATAAAAAAAGCAAAATATCCAAATAAAAAGCCCAAAAAAACTACTAAAAAACTTTTAAAAATATATTTTTTATCAGGAGTGATAAAGGCCATTAAAATACTTAGCGGTAAAACACTGATAAGAAAATGCACAAAATATATACTCATAATTTACTCTTTAAACATTGTTATTTTAATTTTTCAAATAAAAATAAAAATATTTAAACACTCGGAAAATCCGAGTGTAAAATCATTTTGGCGTGCCTGTGTATTTGAATTTATAATCTACTTTAAAAGGTTCAAACCACTTACCCACGCCTGTTTCTTCATCAACATGGCGTCCAAAACCTTGTTTTTCTGGATTTGAGATATAAAAAGTAAGTTCATAATTTCCTACGCCAAAGCCACCTTTTTTATCTTTTTCCATAGCGATATTTGCACCATAGTGAGGACCATCATCAGCCACCATAGGCATCAAAGTTCCGCGTTTAATCGCACCTGTGTCGGTATTTTTAAGTTCATAGGCTATGGTTAAATAAGGCATCCAAAAACCTTCTGGAAAACCATTTGGATTGTTTTTAAGTGCGTGAATATCAGCTTCTAGGTGAATATCTGCTAAAGACGCAGCTAAATCAATACCTCTTGGTTCCATTTCAATAGGTTGTAAATAAACAGCGGCTATTTCCATACCATTAAGTTCTTTTGGATCACCGATTGGCACTTCGCCTGCAAATAAATTTGTACTAATAACCGCAGCTGCAGCAACTACTGATAAAACTTTTTTTATCATGATTTTACTCCTTTTTTTGAAATTTGTTTTGTTATTAAAATGCCAATAATTAGCATGATCAAAACTATAAATTGAGGGATTAAGGTTTCATAGTAAGGATAAATTCCAAGCCATAAAATCGGTTCAAAATTCATAGGTATAAGACTAGGAATGATGACTTTTCCTTCTATGAGTTCAGCTATGCCTTTGCCTGTAAAAACAAAAACCATGTAAAAAATAATGTAAGAAGTGATATAGAAAAATTGTTTTACAGGTATGCGAATGGCTCCTGCTTTTAAAAGAAAATATAAAACAATAAGTATTAAAATTCCAAGTCCAAGCCCACCAAAAACAGCACTAAAATCAGTGCTTGTTTTAGCATCAAAAAGCAAGGCTTGATAAAAAAGCACAGTTTCTGCACCTTCTCTATAAACAGCTAAAAATACGGTGATCCAAAGGGTTTTTGCACTATTGTTTGATATAGCATCTATAGCACCTTGTTTGATAAAGCTTGTCCATTTTTTATTTTGTGCGTTTGAAAGTAGCCAAAAGCCCACATAAAAGAGTAGTAATACGGCTATAAGCATGGTAATACCCTCTATAAGCTCTCTACTTTGTCCTGCATTTTCTTTGAATAGCCAAGAAACTCCAAAAGCGGTAATAAAACTTAAAATCACTCCTGTAAAAAGAGCACTATAGGCGATATTTAGACGATTTTTGTTACCACTTTGCACAAGATAAGAAACAATGGCTACAACGATAATCAAAGCTTCCAAGCCTTCACGCAAAATAATGCCTAAAGCCCATATAAACAACGAATAAGGAGTAGAATCTTGAATTTTATCTACACTGTTTGCTATGAGTTGTTCTAAGTCATTAAAAGTAGCTTCAAGCTCTTTTTTATCTGCACTTGCTTTAATCAGTGCTACGCCTTTGGAAAATAAACTTTCTATTTTAAGTTTTAAGCCGCTATCTACAGCACCGATTTTATTTTCCATACCGCTTGCTTCAAAAGTATCTAGATAAATTCCTTGCAAATCATCTACTATAGAAGCGCTAAAGCCATCATAATTTTTCAAAATTCCATCTAAGGCAAGTTTGATATCATTAGAAACTTTGGCATAATCTTTGCCTTTTGTTTCATCATTAAAGCCTGAAATTTGCAAACTTGAAAGTTCTGAATTTGGAATTTGTAAGAAAACATCAAAAATTTGTTCTTCTATGTTATCTAAGCCATTTCTTAAGTCTTTTTCATCTATTTTTGCATCGTTGATTTGGCGTATAAGGGTGCGTATGGCTTGTTGAATTTTTTGATCGTTTCCTGCTTTGGTAAATTTATTTACTAAAATTTCTACTTTGGTATTGCGATAATCACTAAATAAGGCATCATTTAAAAAATCTTTACTAGTTTGGTAGTTTTTTTCTTTAAAAGCATTAGCTGCCTGTGAAAATTTGGTAGAGATATTATCTAGTATAAATTGCAATCTTACGTCCATTGCAGCAGCAGCTTGTAAATCAGCGCTTGCATTATCATCTGTAAGTTTGCTCGCATCGTTGTTTGTAGGTGTATTAGGAGTTTGAGTGTCTAAAGAACTTTGTGCTAAATCTTTTTTATCCACGCCCATCATTTGTGCGATTAAAGCTTCTGCATCAGCTTCGCGTTTGGCATTGGCTTCTAGGCTTGATTTTTCAGCTTTAGCCTTATCATAGTTTGTATCGCTTGCTTCTGCTTTTAAACGATATCCATTTTGTAAGATTGGGGCTACTTCATCAAGATCATAATAAAGACTATCAATTAAAGCATTAATTTGTGTTAAAGGAGCTTCATCTTTATACATGCGACGCAAATTTACAAATTTACGCTCCATGGTGATGGCTTTTCTTCCTATGTTTCTTCCTATAGGGCCTTCCATATTTTCAAAATGTTGAAAATACGCATCTTCGCTAAGCTTTTTAGCACCTAGATTATCCCCCTTTTTATAAGTTTCTATGCTTTGTTTTAGCATATCTTTGATAAGATTTGCTTCATTAATATAATCATCTACTCTAGCAAAAGCTGAGCTTGATAAAAAAATACTTATAATTAAAAATATAATTTTAAAAATTTTCATTATCATTACCCTTGGTTTTTGATAAAAATAATATTTATTATCAAAATAAATAATGGCTAGTATAATATTAAAAATCTTAAATAGAACTAAAAAATAAGCTTTTGTATCGATAATATTTTTTATTAATTATATTTAAGATATATTTTAATAAATTTTTAAATATATCTTATTTTTGTGATTTAATATGGGTTGTTTTTAAGTATCGCAAGATTTTCTTCTAAACTATCCACTTTGGGATATTGTTTTTGTATTTTTAATTTTTCCTTTTTTAGTGTTTTAAAAGCTTAATAAAAATCAAAAAATCATTTATTGTGTATTCTTCAAGGAGATGGTTATAGCATATTTTAGATTAAGTAGATATATCCAAAAGTTTATCTTTTTTGTTGGTATCTGTGTTTATAGAATTGCTATTGTCTTTATTTGCTTCTTCTTTCTCAGCTTTAGCTTCTACTTTTTCTTTTTTTTCTTGAAATTTTAAAGTTGAAGTTATATTAATTCTTTTACTTTCAAAATTTGTATCTACTATTCCCCTACAAGGTGTATTAAGTAACATTAGCAAACTCCTATATAATTGCAATAGCTTTTTAAGTTGTAATTTTTGATTATATTATAAATCGTATAAATAAGATAAAACTTAAATTTATTGAAGTAAAATTTTTATCTATTTCATTTGCTTCTAAAAGTATCAACCATTTATATTTTGCTTATTGTTTCATAGTGTAAAAATTTTTAAAATAGGATTTTATCTTAAAAAATTTATGATTTTTAATTTCAGATATTGGTTTCCTTGAAAAATTTTAAAAAGTTTAGTAAAAAATATTAAGTTTTAAAAATATCATCCGATTTAAATAAAGTCTTAAGACTCAATCTAAAAGGAGGATGATATGGTTTCAGATGTTTCTATGGGTAATGCTAATTTAATGACTGCTGTTAATACTTCAGTTTTGAAAAAATCTATGGACACAAACGAGGCATTGATGAATGAACTCATCGAAGGTATGGAAGGTGTCTCTCAAGCCTCCGCTCCACAAGTTTCTAGCTCTAGTGGTTTGGATATTTACGCTTAAATATCTTAAGAACAAGCTTAAGAACTTGTTGGTATCTTGAGCTTGTTTTTTTAAATAATTATTTCTTTAGTATTTTTTCGTTATAATTTTGCCATTTTATTTATCGTATTAAATTTTTATAATATTTATTTAGGAGCAAGGATGCAAATGATAAAGAAGATGGTTTTAAGTGAAACTTTCCCTGGTATTTTGCTTATATTTTTTACATTTTTAGCCTTATTATGTAAAAATTCTTCTTTAAGTGTTATTTATACAGATTTTTTTCATGCTAATTTTACAGTAGGATTTGATCATTTTCAAATTTCAAAGTCGTTGGATTTATGGATAAATGATGGTTTGATAGCTATATTTTTTCTATGTATAGGACTTGAGTTAAAATATGAAATTTTACGCGGACAGCTTAAAAATATAAGAGCTGTATCTTTACCTATATTTGGAGCTTTGGGGGGTATGATTACTCCTGCTTTAATTTTTGCTGCTATTAATTATTCTCATGATTTTGCTATGAAAGGTTGGGCAATACCTACAGCAACCGATATAGCTTTTGCAGTGGGTATTTTGATGCTTTTAGGAAATAAAATTTCTACAAGTTTAAAGCTTTTTTTACTTTCTTTAGCTATTTTTGATGATTTGGGCGCTATTGTTATTATTGCTTTATTTTATACAGATCAGCTTTCAGCTTTGGCGATTATTATTTGTTTGTTTTGTATATTTGCTCTACTTTTGTTAAACTATTATCACATCACCCATCTTTCTTTGTATGTGTTAGTAGGTGTTGTATTGTGGATAGCTATGCTTAAAAGTGGAGTGCATGCGACTTTGGCTGGTGTGATTATTTCTTTATTTATACCGCTTGATACAAAAAATAAAAAACCTTATTTGCATGAAGTTCTTAAGGATTTAAATCCTTGGGTGGTTTATTTTATCTTGCCTTTATTTGCTTTTGCCAATGCTGGAATTGATATCAGAGATATGCATCTTGGTTCGGTATTTTCACCTGTAAGCCTTGGAATTATTCTAGGATTATTTTTAGGAAAGCAACTAGGTGTTTTTACTTTTTGTTTTATTGCTATCAAACTTAAGCTTGCAAAACTACCTGAAAATATTAAATATGGAAAATTTTATGGTATATGTATTTTAACAGGCATTGGTTTTACGATGAGTTTGTTTATTGATGGTTTGGCTTATAAAAATAGTGATATTTTTGAACATGCGGATAAACTTGCTATTTTAATAGCTAGTTTTTTAAGTGCCATTGTTGGTTTTATTTATCTTAAGATTGTTAAATGAATAATATAGTACATAAATTAAAAACTTTAGTTTTAAATGAGGCTTTTGGTGGTGTTTTACTTATAGTTTGTACTTTGCTTGCTTTGCTTGTGCAAAATGGATCTTTTAGCGAACATTATCGAGAATTTCTAAATTTAAAAGTCGGATTTAGTGTAGGTGAATTTGAGCTTAATAAACCTTTTTTGCTTTGGATAAATGATGGGCTTATATCTATATTTTTCTTTGCTATAGGGCTTGAGCTTAAGAAGGAATTTTTGCATGGGGATTTTAAAAATCCTAAAAATATTGTTTTACCTTTTATGGCTGCTTTAGGGGGTATACTTATACCAGCAATGTTGTTTGCTTTGGTGAATATAGGAGATGCTTATACCTTAAAAGGTTGGGCTATACCTACAGCTACAGATACAGCGTTTGCCTTAGCGATTTTAATGATGTGTGGTAAGCATATTCCATCAAGTTTAAAAATTTTCTTACTTTCTTTGGCTATTTTTGATGATGTGGGTGCTATTTTAATTATAGCTATTTTTTATACGACAAAATTATCAATAGTTGCTTTTGTCGTTGCAGGAATTGCTATTTTGGTAATGCTTGTTTTAAATATTTTAGGAATAACAAGAAAGTCTTTTTATTTTATTTGTTCAGTTATTCTTTGGATTAGTGTTTTAAAAAGTGGTGTGCATGCAACTTTGGCTGGAATCATAACAGCATTTTTTATACCGATGCAAACTAAAAATGGAGAAGCATTTTTAGAAGAAATCTATGAAAGTCTAAAATTTTGGATTGCTTTTATTATTTTACCTTTATTTGCTTTTGCTAACGCTGGGGTAAATTTATCCAATATCGACATAGGAGCAATTTTTTCAGGTGTAAGTATAGGTATTTTCTTGGGGCTTTTTGTAGGTAAACAAGTGGGTGTATTTTTGTTTTCTTATTTGGCAATCCGCTTTAAATTTGCAGCCTTGCCCCAAGGTTCAAATTTGAAACAACTTTATGGGGTTTGTATACTTACAGGTATCGGTTTTACAATGAGTTTGTTTATCGATGGCTTGGCGTATGAAGTCAGTGATATTTTTAATTATGCAGATAATTTAGCTATTCTCATAGCTTCATTTTGTTCTGGGATTTGGGGTTTTATTTATCTTAAATTCTTTGCTGCTCGATCTTAAGGGGACTGATGAGGCATATTTTTTTCATCATCACGATTGTATTCTTTATAAGTGGATGTAGTTTTTATCAGAATTTAAACTATACTCGTCCGATTTATAATACAAATAAAGAAACAAAACTTAAGACTATAGCAAATGAATGGAAAAAAACTCCTTATGTTTTAGGTGGAACTACTAAAAAAGGTGCTGATTGTTCAGGATTTACACAGAGTGTATTAGCTCAGCTTAATATACGCATACCTCGCACTACAAAAACTCAATTAGGTTCTGGGAGAAAAGTTTCTAAATCAAAATTGCAAACAGGAGATTTGGTATTTTTTAAGACAGGTAGAGGGCCAAATGGTATGCATGTTGGTATTTATACGAGCAAGGGAAAATTTATACATTTATCTAGTAAAGGTGGAGTAAAAGAAGTCGAGTTAAATAGTTCTTATTGGAAGGCTCGTTATATAGGAGCAAGAAGGTATTAAAGTGAAAATAGGTGTATTTGATAGCGGAGTAGGGGGGCTTAGTGTTTTAAAATCTCTTTATGAAGCTAGACTGTTTGATGAAATTATCTATTATGGAGATACCGCAAGAGTTCCTTATGGGGTGAAAGATAAAGATACTATTATAAAGTTCTGTCTTGAAGCATTGGAATTTTTTGAACAATTCCAAATTGATATGCTTATCATTGCATGTAATACTGCTAGTGCTTATGCTTTAGATGCTTTAAAAGCAAAAGCACATTTTCCAGTATATGGTGTAATTGATGCAGGGGTTGAAGCAACGATAAAAGCTTTACATGATAAAAATAAAGAAATTTTAGTCATTGCAACAAAAGCAACCATTAAATCAGAAGAATACCAAAAGCGTTTATTATTTCAAGGATATACAAATATAAATGCTTTAGCTACAGGGCTTTTTGTGCCTATGGTTGAAGAAGGTATTTTTGAAGGAGATTTTTTGCAAAGTGCTATGGAGTATTATTTTAAAAATATCACAACTCCAGATGCTTTGATACTCGCTTGCACTCATTTCCCTTTACTAGGTCGTTCTTTAAGTAAGTATTTTGGCGATAAAACAAAATTAATTCAT
Organism: Campylobacter sp. BCW_6465; assembly: GCF_001762815.1. Classification (NCBI taxonomy): domain Bacteria; kingdom Pseudomonadati; phylum Campylobacterota; class Epsilonproteobacteria; order Campylobacterales; family Campylobacteraceae; genus Campylobacter; species Campylobacter sp. BCW_6465. The sequence goes on along the minus strand of NZ_MJXN01000101.1, from coordinate 82,291 downwards.
TCAGGAGATGCTATAGTTGAATTTCTTAAAGAAAGAGAAAATATAGATTTGAAAAATCATAAAGCAAGATTGCATTTTTATGCTTCAAGCGATGTTGAATCTTTAAAAAATACTGCTAAAATTTGGCTAAATTTATAAGGAAATAAAATGATAGAATTGAAAAAACCAGATGAAATAGAAAAATTAAGAATAGCAAATCAAATTGTAGCAAAAACTTTAAATTTTTTAGAGAATGAAATTAAAATAGGAATGAGTTTAAAACAAATTGATAAAATGGCAGAAGATTATATTTTAAGCCTTGGTGCCAAGCCATCATTTAAGGGACTTTATGGTTTTCCAGGTGCCATTTGCACATCTTTAAATCAAGTTTGTATCCATGGAATTCCAGATGATAAAATTATCAAAGAGGGTGATATTTTAGGTCTTGATGTGGGAAGTTTGATTGATGGGTATTATGGGGATGCAGCAAGAACTATTGCTATAGGAGAAGTTTCACCCACTGATAAAGCTTTAATCTCTTGTGCTAAAGACGCGTTATATCATGCTATAGATATTATTCATGATGGAATGCGTTTTAAGGAACTTTCAGCTGCTTTAGGCGAATTTATCCATGCAAGAGGTTTTGTCCCGCTTCGTGGATATTGTGGACATGGTATAGGACGAAAGCCCCATGGAGAGCCTGAAATTTTAAATTATTTAGAAAAAGGTGCGAGTGCAAAAAGTGGCCCTAAAATTAAAAATGGAATGGTGTTTTGCATAGAGCCTATGATATGCCAAAAAGATGGAACACCAAAACATTATAATGGAAAATGGGATGCTGGAAGTATTGATGGGCTTAATGCGGCTCATTATGAACATTGTGTTGCTGTGATTAATGGGCGTGCTGAAATTCTTTCTATGATATGATATTAAATTATAAAAATAATATTTTTTTCTTAAAATCCTAAAAATTTAAAATTTTTTAAATAATATTGTAGTAATATTCTTTAATAATTTAAGTTACTAAATAATATTTTTATCATATATTAAGTGTTATTAGAATAAAGTGTCACATCGTATTAAACTAAAACATAAATATGGTTTAGATAATTTAATAATTTTTATTAAATTATCTAAATATTTATTTTAGTTTAAAGAGATCTTTTAAGATCTCGTTTGGGTTAGGCTATTTCCCTCCCCCTTTTTATTCGTAGCCTAACTCTCTTTTAGAGTTTGGAAAATCTCTTTAAGCTAAAATATATTATATTTGCTTAAAGAGAACAAATGATTACTATTCTTATTTAAATAAATTTTTAAAATCCATTGTAGAGTTATAAATTCCAGCATTATCCACAGTTTCGCCCATGGTGATTGCGGTTGCTAACTCTGATAGAATGATTTTTATTTCATCTCTTTTATCTTGTATATAGGCCAATACACCTTCGTAATTACTTGTTTGAAGAATTAAAAGTGGATTAGCAATTTCAAATTCAAAAAGTTTTTTACCAACATAAACATTGAAAATATTTCCAAAAAGGGCTGTTCCCATGAAAGAGCAGTTTTGTATAAGTTGTGATGCTGTGGCATCAAGAGTTCTTTTTTGCATATCATCTGAATTTTCATCTATTCTTTCTAGAATGCTTTTTTCTATTTTTTTTAAAGACATATCAAGTACTTGAAGTGCTCCTATAAAATCATTTGCATCATTGATTTGAGAGCAAATTTGATTTGCTTTAAATTCATTCACGCTTTGAATTTCGCCTAAGTGTTTTTTAAATATATCTAAATCACTTTTCATTGTTTACCTTTCAAAAATATTGCTAAATATTTAAAAAGCAAAAAGTGTTCCTAAATTAGGATAAATTAGAATTTACCCAAAAAACAATCTCATTTCCAATTTTATTTAAGGCTTTTTGAAAAGCATTATAAGTAGAGCGGATATCTTTTTTTTCTATTTTTTCTTTAGTATTGAAAATTTTATGAGCTATTATTTGATTGTTTTCAAGATTTATGAAATTTACGCTTATAGAAATTTGAGCGTAGTTTTCATTGTTGTTAAGAATTTGTTCAAAAGAGTTAATCCTGCTTTCAAGGGCATAATCCGCATTTAAAGAGCTTGTTGAAGAAAGTAAGGTTGTAAAAATATTGCTTTGTTCAAATTTTGACAAAATTAAAAAAGAATAAAGATTGCTTGGTAAGTCTCCCCAGAAATAATGTGCGTATTTGTTGCTAAAACCATTATCTATATAAACAATAGCTCGCGAGTTTAAATACAAAGGTGCATTTGCATTGCGAATTTTAAGAATTTTACCGGTTTTTTTAAAAAAAATATTTGAGTCTATTCCTTCATCTTTTAATATGATATTTTCATTTTTGTTGATGGTTTCGTGTCTTAAAGAGCATCCGCATAATATAAAAGTAAAAGTCAAAATATAGAATAATTGCTTTAGCATTATTTTTCTCCTGGTCCTAGTTTAGGTTTAGTTTCTTTAAAAATCAAATCAGCAGGGCTATTTTGTAAATTTTCTATTAGAATATTGCTTTCAATTAAAACTCGTTTAAAAAGCTCTAAATTTTGCATCAAAGATGCTTTAATATCATCATAAGTGTTTAATTTTTCATCAGCTTTTTTTATGAAATTTTTTAAAATCATCGTGCTTTCTTTTATGTCTTTAAGACTGGAGTTGAAATTTTGCGCACTAAGGCTTATATTATCAGCCATTTTTCCTATTTTTAAACTTGTGTTTGAAAGATTAAGGCTTAAATTTTTAGAATTAGCATTTAAATTTGCACTTAATTCTGCTAGATTTTGCAAAAAGATTTCTAGATTTTTAAGATTTTTTTCGCTTAAAAGTTCTTTTGATTTATCATCGGCCGTTTTAACCAAAGAAAAAATATGTTCACTTTGTCTGTCTATGGTTGCTAAAAAACTTTCTTTAAAAGGAATGACTGGAAGTTTTCCCTGTATAGATACTAAATCTTTGCTATTTTTGCTTCCGCCTTGAAGTTGGACAAATTTAAGTCCTGTGATACCTTGAAGTTGCAAAGTAGCAAAGGTGTCTTCTTTTATAGGGGTATTGTTTTTGACCTTAATGCGTATGTTAACGCCGAGTTCATCTTGATTGTAAATGCTGATTTCTTCTACGCTACCTACTTCCACGCCCAAAAGCCTTACGGGTGCTTTTATGCCAAGTCCTGCAACGGATTCTTGTGTGTGAATTTCATAATACTTAAAACTTTCTTCTTTAGAGTATCCACCAAGCCAAAGTATGAAACCAAGACTTGCAAAAAACACTCCAAAAACAAAAAGTCCTACAAAAAAATAATTTGCTCTATTTTCCACTTTTACTCCATAAATCTTTTAAAAAGTCGTTTATTTTGCAGGCGTAATTCTTCATAAGTACCGCAAAATCCAACTTTTTTATTTTCTAAAATGATAAAGCGATCGAGTAAATTTTTCATACTTTCTTTATCATGTGTAACCAAAATGATATTTAAATCAAAACTTTTTTTTAATTCTAAAACCAAATCGTCAAATTCGCGACTACTATGAGGGTCAAGTCCTGAGGTAGGTTCATCTAAAAAAAGTAACTTACTATCAAGTGCTAAAGCTCTAGCAATTGCCACTCTTTTTTGCATACCACCACTAAGTTCGCTTGGAAATTGTTTTAAAACACTTTCGTTTAAACCTACCATTTTTAACTTCATTAAAACCAGTTCTTGTATGCTATTTTCATCTAAATGAGTGTATTCTTTTAAAGGAATGGCGATATTTTCATAAACATTAAAAAAGCTAAAAAGTGCAGCAAACTGAAAAACTACACCCCATTTTTTACGCAAAGCAAGTGCATCTTCTTCGTTGATATTTTTAAGCTTATAGCCTAAAATTTCATATTCTCCACCATCAAAATGTTCAAGCATAAGCATTTGTTTTAAAAGGACGGATTTTCCACTTCCGCTACCTCCTAAAATACCAAAAATTTCGTTTTTTTTGATTTCAAAACTTACGCCATCATGGACGATTTTTTCTCCAAATTTTGTAATGATATTTTGCGCTTTAATAACCATTTAAATTCCTGCAGAAGTTAAAATAACAGAGAATAAAGCATCAAAAGCTATCACCCAAAAAATAGCATTTACAACGCTTTTTGTGGTATAAATTCCTATGCTTTGTGTAGTGTTTTTTACCTCAAAACCACGAAAACAAGCAATAAGCCCTATTAAAAATCCAAAAATAGGTGCTTTTGCAAGTCCTATAAAGATATGTTTTATATCTACAGCTTCTCTAAAGCGTCTTAAAAATTCGGCAAAAGAAATATCAAGATTTAATTTTGCAACCATCATTCCGCCTATAATACTGATCGCATCGCTAATGGCAACGATTAAAGGCATAGCCACTACCAAAGCCATAACACGTGGAATAATAATAAATTCAAAAGAACGAAAACCCATAGTATTCATAGCTGCAATTTCATCAGTAATTTTCATCACTCCAATTTGTGCGGTATAAGAGCTTGCACTTCTTCCTGCGATCACTATGGCGGCGATTAAAGGTGCAAGTTCTCTAGTGGCTGAAATTCCCATCAAATCTACTATGAAAATATTGGCTCCAAATTGTGCGAGTTGATAAGCGGCCTGATAGGCTAAAACCACTCCTACTAAAAGAGCAGTTAAAATAACTATAGGCAAGGCTTTAAAAGCAGAATTTTCTATATGATATAAAAAAGCAATAAAGCGAAAATTTTTAGGATTTTTAAGGCATAAAAAAAGACTTGTGGAAAAAGCTCCTGTGAAATTGATGAATTTTCTTAAAATTTTTAAAAGTTCTAAACTTAATTTTCCAAGATCGATAAAGTATTCACTGAAATTTTTATGTGATTTTTTTGTTTTGCTTAGTCTTTGGTAGTTTTTTTCACAAAGTTCAAAAAGGGTTTGAAAGCGTGAATTTAAGCCTTCTTTGGTGATTTTAATATTTTTATCTTTAAGGTCATTTTCCAAAGCAAGGAAAAATCTCACTCCAGCGGTATCGATTGCTTTTAGATCTTTAAAATCAAAAATCACTTCCTTGCTTTGAATCAAAGCTAAAAAATCTTTTATTTTTAACTTATAAATACTTGTTTTATCCCAAATTCCAAAGATAAAAAGAGTGTTATTTTGAAATTTGAAATTTGTATTCATTTTATTTGCTAAGGATAAAATTTACAAGCTTTGAAACGCTAAAGCCAAAGTGTTCAAAAACATCCTTGTCTTTGCCACTTTCTCCAAAACTTTCTATACCATACACTTTATGGCAAAATTTATAAAGTTCATTAGAATGCGCTGCTTCAACACCTATAACTTCACCTTTTAACAATCTTTCTTGATAAGCTTTATCTTGTTTTTCAAAAAGTTCAAAACAAGGCATGGAAACAACATTACAAGCAAAACCTTGTTTTTCTAGTTCGTTTGCACTTTCTAAACAAAGCCAAACTTCACTTCCGCTCGCTAAAAGTGTAAATTTAGCATCTTTGCTTTCTTTAAGTAAATATGCTCCGTTTTTTACATCTCCAAAAACGGGTTCATTTAGAGCTTTGAGTTTTTGGCGTGAAAGCACAAAAGCACTTGGAATACCTTCATTTAAGGCTATTTGCCAAGCTTTGACATTTTCCACTCCATCAGCAGGTCTAAAGGTTAAAAAATTTGGCATAGCTCTAAAAGTGCTAAGTTGTTCTATAGGTTGGTGTGTTGGTCCATCTTCGCCCACACCTATGCTATCGTGTGTGAAAATGAAAAAATGTTTGATTTTCATTAGGGCTGCTATTCTTGCGGCAGGTTTTAAGTACTCGCTAAAGATGAAAAAAGTTGCCGAAAATGGTAAGAAAATTCCATATCTTGCAAAAGCATTGTTAATCGCTGCCATAGCGTGTTCTCTGATGCCAAAATGGATATTTTTACCTTCTATAAAGTCTCCCATACCGTGAAGTTCTGTTTTATTTGAAGGGCCTAAATCCGCACTTCCACCTAAAAATCCTTCTAAATTTTTAGCTAAAACATTTAAAATTTCACCATTGCTATCTCTTGTAGCAAGATCTTTTCCTTTAAAATCAGGATAAGCTATCTTGCTAAAATCAGGGTTTAATAGCCTTTCTAAAAGTTCTTTTTTACCACTTTTTTCAAGTTTATCTTTCCATTTTGCTTCTTCTAAATCCCCAAGTTCTACAGCACTTTCAAAGCGGATTTTGCTTGCTTGTGGGATATGAAAACTGATATTTGGAACAAAACCTGCTTGTTCTTTGGCTTTTTTAATCACTTCTTCGCCCAAAGGTGCACCATGGCTTTTATGACTGCCTTCAAGCTCTCCTGCACCCTTTGCTATAGTTGTTTTTGCGATGATAAGACAAGGTTTTGTGGATTTTTTAGCTTGTTCTAAGGCTTTATTGATTTCTTCGTAATTGTGTCCATTTATACTTAAAACTTCAAATCCTTGTGCTTCAAAACGCATTTTTACATTTTCATTAAAGGCTAAACCTACATCGCCTTCTATGGAGATATTGTTGCTATCGTAAATAAGTATGAAATTATCAAGTTTGTGAAGTCCTGCTAAAGAACAAGCTTCATAAGAAATGCCTTCTTGTAAATCCCCATCTCCGCAAAGACAATAAATTTTATGATCGATTAAATCACTACCTAGCAAATTTTGTGCTTTTTTTGCTGCCATAGCAAAGCCTACGGCATTGGCAACGCCTTGCCCTAAAGGGCCTGTAGCGATTTCTACTCCAAGAGTTGAAATTTCAGGGTGTCCAGGGGTTTTAGCATGAAGTTGGCGGAAATTTTTAAGATCTTCCAAGCTTAAATCATAGCCACTTAAATGTAAAAAACTATAAAGCAAAGCACTTGCATGTCCACCTGAAAATATAAGTCTATCACGGTTTAGCCAAGTGGGATTTTTAGGATTGTGCTTTAAATGATAACTTAAAACACTTAAAATATCTGCTAAGCCCAAAGGTGCACCTGGGTGTCCTGAGTTTGCTTTTTGCACCATATCGGCACTTAAAAATCTTAGAGTATTTGCCTGTTCTTGTAAAATTTGAATGTCCATTTTTTGCCTTTATAAGTATTGAATTATTAAATTTTGTATCATTTGTGCGAGTTTTTCATTAAGTTTTTCTAAGTCTTGTTCGCATTCACTAAGAAGATTTTCTTTTGTTTTTATGGCTTGTTCAAGTCCAAGCAAATTGACAAAAGAATTTTTATGAATATCGTTGTTAGTAGGCTTTCCGCTTTGTTCTTGACTTGTAGTTACATCGATAATATCATCATTGATTTGAAAAATCAGTCCTAGTTTTAAACCAAGTTTGTAAATTTGATTGCTTTCTTCGTTGTTAAGTTCGCAAATTTCACAACCCATTTTTAAAGCTGCAGCGATTAATCTTGCGGTTTTGTGTGTATGTAAAAACTCAAGTTCATTTAAACTCAGTCTTTTGTCTTCAAAAAAACAATCAATAGCTTGTCCTATAACCATTCCATTAAGTCCTGCATTAAAGGCAAGGGTTTTTATGAGTTTGATTTTGATTTCATCTTTTAAATGAGCATGACTTAGAGCTAAAAAAGCTTCAGTATTTAAAGCATCGCCCACTAAGATGGCTGTAGTTTCATCGTAGCTTTTGTGTAAGGTTGGAATTCCTCGTCTAAAGTCCGCATTATCCATAGCGGGTAAATCATCGTGTATGAGTGAATAAGTATGGATAAATTCCAAAGCTAAAGCCACATCTAAAGCTTGATTTAAAAGTTCAGGTTTATTGCTTTGTACTACGCTTAAAAGCAATTGTGCACGAAAATGCTTTCCTCCTGCTTTTAGCATAAGGGCTAAAGCTTCATTAAAAAAAGGATGAAAGCTTTCAACCTTAGGTAGATTTTTTTCTAAGTGATGGATAAAAAGTTCTTTTAAATTCACTTAGTAAGCCTTATGAAAAATTGAAATTTACCATCGCCACCTGAGTTGGCATTTCCGCCTAGTTCATTGTTGAAATTTGATAAAGGTAATTTAGTACTTTTGCGTTCAATTAAGATGCTAAAGTCATTACCAGCGCTTAAAATATTTTGTAATTCTTTAAAATTATTTAAAATAATATTATTAACGCGTAAAATTTTATCTCCTACCATAAATCCTGCATTTGATGCTTTTGATTTTGGATCTATTTTGGTTACAACAAGACTAGTATTAACCGTTAAACCAAGATTGCTTGTGAAATTTGTAATTTTTGGTTTTGGTTTAGAATCAGGAAGGTTAAATTTGCTCAAATCTTTTGCAAAAACTTCAGTAGAAATATTTAAATCCATATTATCACGCAATACTTGAAAATAAAGAGTGCTTCCGCGATCTGCAAAAAGAATTTTTTCATTGAGTTTTCTTAAATCATTAGCGGGTAAGCCATCAACACTTATAACTTGATCGTTGATTAAAAATTGTGGATTTTTTCTTACATTGTTAACATAAATTTTATTTTCTCGAACAACAAAATCAACGCCAATATCCCCCCAATAAACATCGTTATATTTCATAAAATGTTTTAAATAGCGATTGCCTATAAAAGAGCTATTATTTAAAGCAATCCCCATCATTTCACAGCATGGAGTCCCTAAAAGTCCTATTTTAGAATTAAAATCAAGTTGATCTTTTTCATCAATATTTTGAGCTAAATACTTAATATGCCCTATATAAGGTTTATTAGGATCCCAAATTCCAACCCAATCATTACGAGTAAGTTTTTCTTCATTACCCATAGGAGTAGGGATTAGGCTAAAGTCAGTTCTTACAAGATATAAATTTAAAAATGGATCATATTTTACATATTTGTTAAGCTTAGTATTAGGCTGTTTTAACACAGCAAGTAAATTTTCACTGAGTGCAAAAGCTGGCATTCCTTCATAGTTGAGCATGCTTGCCTTATTTCTTTCATAACCTGCTAAAAAATCTTCAAATTTAGGTCTTTCTATACCAAAAGACAAAGTAAAAAGCATGCAAATAATTAAAATTTTTTTCATAATTTCATACCTCCAAAACCGCCTAAAACATCATTCGCTATATTGGAACGATTTTGCGCAACCATAGCCAAAACATCATTAATTGCAGAAATAAGTAAAATTTGCAAGGACTCTTTATCTTCAAGTAAAGAATCATCAATGCTAACATCGATAATTTCACCTTTTCCATTGGCGCTTACTTTAACAAGTCCTGCTCCACTTTTGGCGCTAAATTCACGATTTGCAAGTTCTAGTTCTATATTTTTTGCTTTTTCTTGAACTTGATTTAAAAGTTCTCCCATTTTAGAAAAATCCATATTTTCAAACATTGATTATCCTTGATTTTTTAAAATTTCATTAACAACTACTTTATCGCTAAAAGGATATTTTATCCCTTTAATTTCTTGAGTAGTTTCATCACCTTTGCCTAAAATAACGACTAAATCGTCATTTTCTTTTAGTTCTAAAGCTTTTTTTATGGCTTCTTTTCTATCTTCTATCATTAAAACTTTTTCTTTTTTAGCAAAGCCTGATAAAATTTCTTCCATGATGGTTTTTGGTTCTTCGTTGCGTGGATTGTCACTTGTAATGATAGCAATTTTTGCAAAATGTTCGACGATTTTTCCCATTAAAGGGCGTTTGGTTTTGTCCCTATCTCCACCTGCTCCAAAAACAACGATGAGTTTTTTATTTTTAAGAGTGTCAAGCACTTTTTCAATGCCATCAGGTGTATGAGCAAAATCTACAATCACACCTTTTGCTACTTGTTCTACCCTGCCACAAACCCCACCAAATCCACTGATAGCATTTTCCAAGTCTTTTAAATCAGGCTTTACAAGTTCATTCACACAAGCGCTAGCAACTAGAAGATTGTAAAGATTAAAAAGTCCTAGCAAGGGCGAGTCTATGTGAAAAGTTTGATTTTTATTTGTTACAATAGCACTAATGCCTTCTTCTAAAGAATAAGCTTTGATTTGATATAAAGCAGGATTTTCTATGCCATAAGTAAAAGCATTACGCACATTAAATTTAATAGCCAAAGCATCTTTGTTGATAAATTTTAAACTCTCATCTGTAAAAAAAAGCTCTTTTGCTTCTTTGTAATTTTCAAAAGTACCGTGAAAATCTAAATGATCTTGAGTGATATTGGTAAAAATTTTAGCAACAAATTTTAAGCCTTCGATACGGTTTTGAACGAGTGCGTGTGAGCTTACTTCCATGATAAAAAAATCACATTTTTTTTGAGTGGCTATTTGTAGGTACTCTAAGGTTTTAAGAATAGGGGAGGTGGTTAAGGATTTTTCATCAATTTGTTCATCGTTGATAAAAGCTCCTCTTGTTCCGCAAAGCCCACACTTATAACCTAAATCTAGTAAGATAGAATAAATCGCTGCTGCGGTTGTGGTTTTGCCATTGGTTCCTGTGATTCCTATGATTTGAATCTTTTCATCGATTTTTAAAAGTTTTTTACACTCATTTACATCAATGATTTTTGCACCTTTTTCTAAGGCTTGAGCGTGAAATTTAGCATTTTGTGTGGTTTGTAAAAAAAAGCATTCTTTTTCACACTCTAAGGTATTATCTGTAATGAATGAATTTTCAAGTTTTAATTTCACTTTTAAATCCTATGAGTTTTTCTTGGAGTTTGATAAATCTATCATTTGCCCAAAAATGAGGCATAACATTTTCTATATAATTTAAAGTCATATCTTTATAGCCATTATCAAGTAATTTTTCCAAAAAATCTAAAAAATCATCACGATTATCAATAACTAATTTAGTGCTGTTAATGATATTTTCAAAACTTTTTTGAAAGCCAAGTTCTTCTTCGCTTTTTAAAAAATCTTGATAATTTAACGCATGCCTATCTTCAAATTCGTTTTCCTGTTTGTTTTCTTGTTTTTTAAATTCAATTGTACTTAAAATTTCTTCTAAGTCTTTATCAATGCTAGAGATTTTGTAATGTTCTATATAAAAATCAAAAAGTAAAGAAGCTTCTTTAGGAGATTTTAAAGCAAGATCGCAAAGGCAGATAAAATTTAGCAAGCGTTTATTTTTGCGTTTTTCATAAGCCATAGAAAAATACATTTTTGCAGTTTTAAAATCTTTCTTGTAAAAATGTTCAATTCCAAGTTTTTTATAATTTTGCAAATTCGTCTGCTCCGCCGTTTAAATTGATTATAGTGATTTCTGGATGAATATCAATCTTAAGTTGCCTTTCAAGACCGTATTTTAGTGTCGTTCCACTTGATGCACAACCTTTGCAAGCTCCTATTAAATGGACATAAACAACCCCATTTTTAATCCCTAAAAATTCAAGCCCTCCGCCATCACGTTCAAGCATAGGCAAGCTCTTTTCTAAACTTGCTTTAACAGGATTTATAAGCTCTTCATCACTAAAAGGCATCATAATTTATCCTTAAAAATTTTTATATACTTTAGCGTGATTGTGTTTAAAAAAAGGTAAATTAAGGCTTGAAATTTAAATAAATTAAAAAGGTTCGTCATTATCTTGTGCGCTAAATCCTAAATCATAAGCTGTAAAGTTTTTGTTACTAAAAATTCCATTTAAGTTTCTAAATGATTGTTGCAGAATTTCTTCGTTTTTTTCATATTTTAAGAAGCTTAAATATTCTTTTAAAAAATTATTTAATTCTTCGGTATTTAAATTTTTAATTAGAAGATTTAAATTTTTATCAATAAGCGTAAAAAGTTGTTTTTTTAATGCGAGTGTAGAATTTTTAATTTTTACATTGTTTAAAAAAGCTAAATTAACCTTGCAAATACCTAACAAGAATTCGCTATAGTTTAAATTTTTTCGAATATTTTTACTTTCAAATTCTCTAATATCACTATCTTCATAACCTTTTTTTTCTAAAATTTTATCCAATAAAATTTTATGCTTAAAACAAACACTATCACTAATTTGCTTAAAATCGTTACATATATCTGGATGCTGTTTTAAAAAAGCTATAAGTTCTAATTCTGCAATGTGAATTTTTTCTTTAGGAAAATTGTATTTATTTTGAGAAATTAAAGGGGTTTGTATGGTTTTTTTTGAATTTTGTGATAAGACGATAAATTTTTCATCCACTTTTAATAAATTTGAAACTAGACCAGTGTAAGAATTTGCCACTAAAGGTTCAAGATTAAAGGTGAATTTTTGTATAGTTTCTAAAGCTTTTTGTTTGTCAAGAGCAGAAATTATGGAATGAGTGGATATTAAGCGTCTGATATAAAATTCGCCAAGCTCTATTCCTTCATCGAATATATTATGGAGTTTTGCGCTTTCATTTTTTGCTACGAGCTCAGCAGGATCTTTTCCGCCTTGCAAAATTGCCACTTTACCGTCTATTTTATTTGTGCTTAATAAAAATGCAGATCGTGTCGCAGCTTTTAATCCTGCTTCATCATTGTCAAAACATAAAATCACTTTTGCATCATAACGGCGGATTAAAGGTAGATGATGTTCGGTTAGTGCTGTTCCAAGAACTGCTACAGCATTGTTAAACCCTGCTTTGTGAAAAGCTATTGCATCCATGTAGCCTTCACATACTATTATTTCTTTTTTTTTGGCTATATTTTCTTTAGCGATGTTAAAAGCATAAAAAATTCTACTTTTATCAAAAAGTATATTTTGGGGTGAATTTACATACTTTGCCGGTACATTGGGATTTAAAGTACGCCCTCCAAACCCTACTAATAAGTCTTTATGATCGTAGATTGGAAAGGTGATACGCCATATAAAACTTGCGTAAAATTCATTATTTTCATCTTTTTTTAAAGCTCCAACACTCATAGCATCTTCTAAAGGAATTTTTTGATTTTGCAATAATCTTATACTATCTTCACTTGCTCCTGCAAAACCTAATTCGAATTTGGCTATATCTTTGTCATTTAAAGCTCTTTGGTAAAGATAGGTTAAAACTTCTTTGTGGTGTTTGAGATTATCTTTAAAATACGCATTTAAGCTTGGTAGTATAGACTTTAGCTCTTTTTTATTTTCTTGTTTTTCTTTTGTATAACTCAAAGTAAAATTACTAAGGCTTGCAACTTTTTCAACTGCATCGGCAAAACTTAATTTTTCATAATCCATTACAAATTTAAAAGCATCTCCACCAGCCTTGCAAGCAAAACAATGATAAAAACCTTTGGTAGGATTGATATGCATAGACGGGTTTTTATCTGCATGGAAAGGACAGATACACACAAAACTAGAGCCTTGTTTTTTTACTTCAATATAATTTTCTATAATATCAACAATATTAAGTCTTTGGGATAAATTTTCTATACTTTCTTTAGTTATCATTTTACAAACCTTGTTAAAATTATACAAAGATTTGGCTATAATTTGGCATAAAATTTTTAGAGCGAGACTATGGATTTTTTCTTTGTAGAATACAGAGACCCTTTAGTAGGGCTTATAATTTTAACCATTTTAGTATTTGTTGTAGCTGTTGTAAATTATATTTGGAAAATATTTGCTAACAAAGATGAAGAACAAAAGCTTGAAAAATTTATAAAAAAATTTGAAATGGATAACGCTCATAAAGAGTTGTTAAGAAATAGTAGCTTGAGTTTTGGAAATTTAAGTTTTTTGGCTGAAATTTTTACCAAAAGTGGGGAATTTGAAAAAGCAACTCAAATTTATTTGATTGCTCTTGAAAAATGTAAAGATAAACAAGAAAGAGAATTTATTTTCCTTTCTTTAGCAAAAGTTTATTTTAAAGCAGGATTTTTAGAGCGTGCAAAAGAAGTTTTATTACAAGTTTTAAAACTGCGTCCAAGAAATATACAAGCCTTAAAACTTTTAAAAATTGTTTATTTAAAACTTCGTTCTTATAAAGAAAATTTAGAACTTTTAGAATGTCTTTTTGAGCTTAATGAAGATGTGCAAAAAGAGCATGATTTTATCAAAGCTTTAGAACTTTGTACTTTTAATATCACCGATGAAGAAAAAAAGAAAAAACTTTTAGAATTTAAAATAGAAGATAATCCTATGTTAGGGCGTTTAGTTTTTGAAAAATATCATATGTTTTTAGGGCAAAATTTTTTTGATATTTGTGATTTGCTTTATAGAGAAAATGAAGCGTTTAATTTAGAAAATCAAGATTTTTTAGAATTCTTTTATGCTTTGGGTAAAATTTCAAAGCATGATGATACGCATCAGTTTGTTTTTAAAAATTCTAATTTTAAAATGTTAAAAATTTTAAAAGATAATTCTTTTAATGCGAGGTTAGAATTTTCATACCGTTGTTCTGAGTGTAAAAATGTTATGCCTTTGTTTTTTTATCACTGTCCTGTTTGTTATGAGTTTAATACTTGTAAAATTATTTATGAAGTGAAAAATAATGAAGCACATTGAAATTTATACAGACGGTTCATGTCTTAATAATCCAGGTTTTGGTGGATGGGCTTATATTTTGCGTTATAAAGAGTATCAAAAGGAAGGTTTTGGAGCTGAGGCTAATACCACTAACAATAGAATGGAGCTAATGGCAATTATTGAATCTTTGAAGGCTTTAAAAGAGCCTTGTGAAATTTCGCTTTTTACAGATTCTAACCTAATGGTTCAAAGTATTAATGAATGGCTAGAAGGATGGATAAAAAAGGATTTTAAAGGTAAAAAAAATATAGATTTATGGAAGGAATATATTAAAGTGGCAAAATCTCATAAGATTAAGGCTTTTTGGGTAAAAGCACATAATGGACATTTGGAAAATGAAAGATGTGATACATTGGCGCGTGAAGCTGCTTTGAAAATTGCAAGGGAAAATGATGAAAAACATTGAAAAACTAGAGCAGAGTTTAACTTATGAATTTAAAGATAAAAATATTCTTATACATGCTTTAACCCATAAAAGTTTTAAAAAATCTTACAACAACGAACGCTTGGAATTTTTAGGTGATGCCGTGCTTGATTTAGTTGTGGGTGAATACCTTTTTCATAAATTCGCCAAAGATGCCGAAGGAGATTTATCTAAGCTTAGAGCGGCTTTAGTGAATGAAAAGTCTTTTGCAAAAATTGCAAATAGTTTAAATTTGGGCGATTTTATTTTTATGAGTGTTGCTGAGGAAAACAATGGAGGAAAAGAAAAGCCTTCTATACTTTCAGATGCGTTAGAAGCCATTATAGGTGCTATACATTTAGAAGCTGGGTTTGAGTTTGCAAAAACTATTGCTTTAAGGCTTATAGAAAAAAATTTCCCTCAAATTGATGCAAAAATTCTTATAAAAGATTATAAAACAAAATTACAAGAGATTACACAAGGAAAAATCGGACAAACTCCGCAGTATGAAACAGTGCGTGCTTTTGGTCCTGATCATTTAAAGCAATTTGAAATCGCTTTAATGCTTGATGGTAAAGAACTTGCAAGAGCTATTGCGGGAAGCAAAAAAGAAGCACAACAAATGGCAGCAAAAATTGCACTTGAGAAATTAGGAGCTTTATAGTGAATACCTTTGGTACGAGATTGAAATTTACAAGTTTTGGTGAGTCTCATGGTGTGGCTGTTGGATGTATTATTGATGGAGTGCCTGCTGGAGTTAAATTTGATGAAGAATTTTTACAAAATGAGCTTGATAAACGCAAAGGCGGAAGTAAATTTGCAACACCAAGAAAAGAAAGCGATAAAGCTCAGGTTTTAAGTGGAGTTTTTGAAGGATATACAACGGGTCATCCTATAGCTATAGTAGTTTTTAATGAAAATGCTCATTCTAAGGATTATGATAATTTAAAAGATCTATTTCGTCCTGCTCATGCGGATTTTGCTTATTTTTATAAATATGGCATAAGAGATCATAGGGGTGGAGGTAGATCAAGCGCTAGAGAAAGTGTTGCTAGAGTGGCTGGTGGTGCAGTTGCAGCGATGCTTTTGTGTGAATTTGGCATTTGTGTTCAAAGTGGTGTTTTTGGAATAGGAACTTTTGTATCAAATTTGAAAGAAGAAGAATTTGATTTTGAATTTGCTAAGAAAAGTGAAATTTTTTGCCTTGATCCAAAACTAGAAAGTGACTTTAAAAATGAAATTTTAAATGCTAGAAATTCAAAAGATAGTGTAGGCGCTGCTGTTTTTACAAAAGTTAGTGGTATGCTTGTGGGACTTGGAGAAGTTCTTTATGATAAGTTAGACTCTAAATTAGCTCATGCTTTAATGGGAATTAATGCTGTTAAAGCAGTTGAAATAGGCGAAGGTATTAATGCAAGCAAAATGCGCGGATCGTGTAATAATGATGCTTTAAAAGATGGCAAGTTTTTAAGCAATCATAGTGGAGGAATTTTAGGAGGAATTTCAAATGGAGAAAATCTTATTTTAAAAACTTATTTTAAACCTACTCCTTCTATTTTTGCCAAGCAAGAAAGTATAGATAAATTTGGCAATAATTTGGAATTTGAACTCAAAGGTAGGCATGATCCTTGTGTAGGTGTTAGAGGAAGTGTTGTAGCTAGTGCTATGGTGCGTTTAGTTTTGGCTGATTGTTTGCTTTTGAATGCGAGTGCGAATTTAAAAAATTTAAAAAATGCTTATGGATTAAAATAAAAAAAGCCCATTTTCATGGGCTTGATTGCAATATTTTGAAAAGATTCAAATACTATATCGCTTGTTTTGCTAAATACTTTATACTTTAACTAATAAAAAATTGATTAATATCAGCCTTATTTTCAAAAGCTATACTTGTATAAGCTTGATTTTTAAATTTAAGTTCATAGCTTTTTCCTGCTTCGTGTTTAGTATAGGTAAGGGCTATTTTTAAGGCAAGTTCTAAGTCTTTTTCTGAAATTTTTTCATCTACCAAAGAGTAAGCTCCGATTAAATCCCCAAGTTCTATTACTTCATATTTAGGAGTTTTTAAACCTTTTAAAAGAGTATTTTCAAGTTCATTTCTACCTATGATCATTTTAGCTCCATTGGGTAATCTTAAATGACGACCATATTTTAAAAGTTGTGCGTCATTAACCTGCATATCTTTGTCAAATTCTATGAAATCTCGAATTTTTTTAGCAAAACTATCAAGAGTTAGCAAACAACCCCCACCTGGGCTTTCAAAGTCTTCTAATCCAAATTTAGCTGCAAGTTCAAGTTGTCTTTTACGACTTCTTCCGCTAATACCTTCGAGTTTTTCTCTATCTACCCAACCTTCTCTTTCAGGTTTGGTTAGAGGTAGGTTTTTTGCACACATAGGACGCAAGATTAAATCTTCTTCATCAAGAGCAAGTTTTTTAACTTTTGCCATCGCATCACTTCTTTGACTCATAGGGCGTTGTCCTAAAACTTCTCCTGTGATGATAAAACTTGCATTTTCTTCTTTTAACATAGCAAGAGCAGTTTTAAACATAAAAGCATGACAATCTATGCAAGGATTAAAATGTTTGCCATAACCATATTGTGGATTAAAAAGCACTTCTTGAAGATAGGAATTTCTTACATCTATCATTTCAAAATCTGCACCTACCATCGCTGCACGCTTTTTCATGATTTCACTTTTATCGCTTGTGCTTCCAAAACCTATGTTGATATTTAGGGCTTTAACTTCTATGCCTTGCGCAGTGATGAGTTTCATTGCAAGCATACTATCAAGCCCACCGCTAAAAAGAGCTAATGCTTTCATTGATTCCTTTCTGAGATTATAAAGTTTTTTAAGATTTTGTCGATTATAAAAGGTATAATTTTAACTAAAAAATCTTTAAAATAAGGATTGGAAAGTGTTAAAAATAATTTTGGTTTTAAGCATTTTGAGTTCTTTTGCTTTTGCAAATTCTTGTGCCAACTACGAGCAAGAACTTAAAAAGTGTAATTCTTTAAAAAATTCACATGAGAGAAAAATGTGTCGTTTAGGTTTATTTGCAAAATGTAAAAAAGGATAAATAATGAAAATCGATACTTCTGCTAGTTTAACCCATTCTTTAACTAATAATGTTGATAAAAAAGAGCTTAGCGTATTAAAAAAAGAAGATCAAGATAAAATTCCCGTGCAAGATCTTTCGAGTTTAAATAACGATGGTGTTAAGGTTGTTTTTGAAAATAAGCAAGGTGAACTTATAGCTTTAAATTTAAGCAATGAAAATTATAGTAGTTTACAAAAAAATTTCAGTTCTTATACGAATTATGTTGCTAGAAATGATGGTAGTATAAGGCTTAATGGCGAAGCAAACCAATTTATTTCAAATTGGTTTGAAAGTGTAAAAGATAATTTTGGTTCTTTAAATTCAAATTTAAATAATAAACAACAAAGTGTAAAATTAAATTTTAATACAAGCACCCTTCAACAAAGTATGCAAAATTTAGGCTTTAAAACAAGCGATGAAAAAATATCTGATGATGCAAATATAGAAGAAAAATTAAATTTTTTTATTGATAAAGATGTAAATAAAGATGGTAAAGTTGATGATAGTGATGTTAAAGAACCTAGCATGAGAGAAATTTTAAGCGACATTAAAGAAGCATCAGGTGGTGGAGCTAATGCTATGAAAACCATAGATCCGCAAAAAATCAATAAAAAAGATGACAAGGAAAATAATATCAAAGAAAAAGAAGACGAAGATTTGCTTCAAAAAGCCCAAGAAAAAGGTTTAAGTGCTTTAAGTGCTGATGAGCAGGCAAAGCTTGAGGCTAGCAATCCTGAAGAATTTGAAAAACTGAAGCAAAAATCTTTGCAAGAATTAAGTCAGAATTTAAGTAAAGATTTTCAAAATAAAATTGAAAATCAAGAAACACAAATTGTAGATAAGAGAGTGTAGCAAATTATAATTTTACCCTCTTAAGATTTTAAAATCATATATAATAGGTAGTGTAATTCTTAAATCCCCGTTATAGTGTGGAAAATTTAAAGAAGCTTTTTTTATGCTTTCTAAAGCACTTTTATCTAACAAATCATATCCTGAGCTTTCTATGATTTTTAAATCTGTTAAAGTTTTATTTTCTTTCCATAAAAATTCTACTTTTACAGTTCCTTGCATACGCATTTTTTTTGCTTGCCTTGGATAAAATTGTGCTTGTTGTATAGCTTTTTGGATTTCTTTTAATACAGGGTGATTATCTTTTCCTTGTGTTAATTGGGTGATTTTAGGTTTGACATTTGTATCAGTTGTTTTTGTAAAAGTTTTAACTTCTTGAGTTGGTGCTATTGGGATTTTATTTGGTATTGGATGTGAAGGTGTTTTTTTTATCTTTTTTTGCATTTTTTCAGGAGTTTTTTTAATAACTTTTGGCTGAGGTTTTGGTTTGATAGGTTCTATAATGGATTCTGTTGGTTTAGTCTCATTTGTTGGATTAGTTTGGGTAAATTGTTTTATTGCTAAAGAAAAAGAATCTTCATTTTTAATTTCCATTTTAAAAAAGTCATTTGAGTGAAAAATGACAAAAAGCAAAGGTATAAAGACTATAAAAGTTATATAAGAAGCTTGGTATTTATGATTTAAAAATAAAGTTTTCATTTGTTTTTCTCAGTAAGAATTTGAAAATTTTCATGTTCTTTGGCTTTTAAAAAATCTATAATTTTTACAAAGCTTTCAAATTTAGCATTTTTATCGCTTTTTAGTTCTACTATGGTTTTTTTATCAAGTGAAAAAATAGCATTTTGAACTTCATTTAAATCAGCTAATTTATCATTTAAATAAAAAGTATTTTTTTCGTCTATGGTTATAAGAAGTTTTTTTTCATTATTGCTTATATTGGTAGCATTTTCACTTGAAGGAAGTGAGATTTGAATTTTTCCATGCGCAATAAAGGTTGAAATACTAAGTACTATAGCAAGCAAAACAAGCATAATGTCTATAAATGGAACTATATTTAAACCTTCATTTTTCGGTAGTTTAAGCATTTTTATTTGCCTTATAAGCATTGCTTAAGAGGGAAACTTTTCTAAGTAAGGCATTATAAGCCATTAAAGCAGGAATAGCAACCAAAAGTCCCAAAGCTGTAGCCTTAAGAGCTAAAGAAAGTCCCACGACTATAGATTTGACATCTATATTGCCTACCAAGCCCATTTCGTAAAATGTAACCATGATGCCTATTACAGTGCCTAAAAGTCCTATATAAGGGGCATTGGAATAGATGATATATATAGTGGTTAAATTTTCACTAATCGCATCATCAAATTGCTCTTGATTCTCATAATTTTTAAAGTTAATTTTTCTAAAAAATAGCATTCTTTCTACAACACACCAAAAAGCTATAAATGCCATAATTCCTAGAATTAAAAAGATAATTAAATCGATGTAATCTTTTAGAAATTCCACATTTTTCTCCAAAAATATACTTATAAATTTTAAAAGATTATACTATATAAAAAATAAATTTATAATTAATATCAATTATCATAATTTTTAAGAAATTCTTGTTTATAGTTTTTATTTTTATTAGGTTATAATTTATAAAAATTTAATAGGGTTTAATATGACTATAGATTTAAATCACAATTTTACCTCTTTTGTTCTTCTTGATGAAGTTGATTTTAATTTTTCGGAGTTAAAAAGCATTTTAGAAGATAAATTTAATATAAAAATAGCTGATGAAAATTTTACCAAAGAGGGAGTGATTTTTTCACATGAAAATATGTTGATTACTCTAAATTTGATTAAAAATCCTATACCTAATCACGAAGCAGAATACTATGCAAATTTTAATTTTATGTGGAAAGATGCCTTAGAGCAAACTAAAAAACATAAAGCTCATCTTCTTATAGCGGTGCTAAGTCAAGATCAAAGCAAATTAGAACAAGCTAAAATGTTTACGAAAATTGCAGCTTTATGTTTGGATAATAAACATGCTTTAGGTTTTTATACAGGTGCAGTTGTTTTAGAGCCCAGTTTTTATATAGAAAATGCAAAAATGTTAGATGATAATCGCTTGCCGGTATATAATTGGATATATGTTAGTGTTTATCCTAGTGAAAATGGAGTCAATGCTTATACTTATGGGCTTAGAAATTTTGATAAATTAGAACTTGAAGTTTGTGATTTAAACATAGAAGAAAAAGAACTTTTCTTTTGTATTTATGATATTGTTTTACATATTTTAACTTATGATATTAATCTAAAAGATAAAGATATTTTAAAATTTGAAGATGGAAAAGAAATAAAATTTATAAAAAGTCAAGGTATAAGTGTTGAGAACGAAAGCTTGAAAATTATTTTTTAAGTTTCACATTCACTTCACAGTTTTGAGTTAAACTTTCGCCAACCAAAACACAAAAGGAGAAATTATGAAAGCAAAATTAACTTTACTTGCTTTGTTGGGTGCTACGGTGCTTTTAGCTAAAGATATGGTTGTTCCTGCTAGCGAACTTCCAAATAATGCCAAAGAATTTATTTCTAAAAATTTTAAAACCGCTCAAATTGGTTTGGTGAAAAAAGATATAGATTCTTATGATGTAATTTTAAATGATGGAACTGAAATTGATTTTATGATCAATGGAGATTGGAAAGAAGTTGATGGAAAATACAAGGCTTTACCACATACTATTTTACCTAGTGTTATGAAAAAAGTAAGTGCAACTCAACCAAATGCTCAAATTCTTGAAATAGATAAAGAAATTAATGGTTATAAATTTAAGTTTAATAATAACATGAAAGTTTATACGGATATGCAAGGAAATGTCCTAGGTCAAAAATTAGATTAATTTTTGAAAATTTAACTCCCTTAGAAAATTTGATGCAAAAATTTGGAAGCATAGTCTTCCAAATTTTTTCTTTTTTGATTGCAAAACCCAAAATATATTTAGTTTTAAAATAATACTTTATTGATACAAGTGATTGTTTTTTTATAAAATTAAATTTACAAAATGTTACATAAGATTTAAAATATTTTTTTTAAAAAATAATTATTTATAAATATTTTGCTAAAATAAAAGAGATGTAATCTTAAATTTAAGGAAGAATAATGAATACTCCTAAATGGACTAGTCACGATACAAGGTGGGTTTTATCTCTTTTTGGAACAGCTATTGGAGCCGGTGTACTTTTGTTACCTATTAGTGCTGGGCTTGGTGGATTGATACCTTTGTTAGTTATACTTGTTTTAGCTTTTCCTATGACTTACTTAGCTCATAGAAATTTATGTCGCTTTGTGCTTTCAAGTTCTAATCCAAAAGATGATATTACTTTTGTTGCAGAAAGTTATTTTGGCAAGGGCGGTGGATTTTTAATTACACTTTTGTATTTTTTTGCTATTTTACCTATTTTATTGGTTTATAGTGCTAATCTTACAACAACTTTGCTTGAGTTCTTAATCAATCAGTTTAATTTCAATGCAGATCTTACTCATGCTGCTCGTTGGTGGGTGAGTTTTTTGATTGTTGGAGTTTTGGTTTTGATTTCTATTCTTGGTGAAAATGTTGTAACAAAAGCAATGAGTTTTCTTGTTTTTCCTTTTATTATATTTTTATTTATTTTTTCATTGCTTTTAATTCCACAATGGAATTCATCATTATTTACAAATGTTGATTTTTCCGTAATTTCAACAAGTAATTTTTGGGTTACTTTATGGCTTGTTATTCCTGTGATGGTATTTAGTTTTAATCACTCTCCTATTATTTCTTCACTTGCTTGTTATTGTAAAAAAGAATATGGTGATTATGCTGAACCTCGCGCTAGAAAAATTATTTCTTTGGCAATTATTCTTATGGTTTTTGTTGTAATGTTTTTTGTTTTTTCTTGCGCTTTAACTTTTACACCAGAAGATTTTGCATCAGCAAAAGATCAAAATATCAATATTCTTACCTTTATAGCAAATAAATTTCCTGAAGTTTCTTTGCTGACTTATGTTGGGCCTATTGTTGCACTTGTGGCCATTAGTAAAAGTTTCTTAGGACATTATCTTGGTTCTCAAGAAGGCTTAAACGGTATTTTATATAAAGCAAGTAATGGTAAAATTCAAGGTAAATTCGCTCAAACTTTAACAGCGATCATTACCTTTGTTATCGCTTGGCTTGTTGCGTATAAAAATCCAAGTGTTATAGGAATTATTGAGGCTATTGGTGGTCCTGTTTTGGCTATTTTGCTTTTCTTGATGCCGCTTTATTGTATTTATCGTTTTGATATTTTGGCAAGATTTCGTAATAAATTTTTAGATCTTTTTATTTTGGTAATGGGAATAGTTGCAATTTCTGCTGCAATTCACAATCTTTTATAAATTAAGGATAAAAAATGAGTAATTTAAGCATTTTTAAAATAGGTGTCGGTCCTTCTTCTTCTCATACTTTAGGGCCTATGCTTGCTGGAAATTTATTTTGTAAAAAAGTTGCTAAAAAGCTTGATGAAATTGATAGAGTTGAAGTCATTCTTTATGGTTCTTTGTCATTAACAGGTAAAGGACACTTGAGTGATAAGGCTGTAATTTGGGGGTTAAATGGCCTAGAAGCTAAAAATTTAAGCGCAGCAATACAAGATGAAGTAAATAAAAATGCTATTGAAAATGCTCAAATTGATTTTTGTGGTGAGAAAAAACTTTGTTTTAATTATGAAAAAGATTTGATATTTTCCAAAGATTTTTTACCTTTACATGAGAATGGTATGAAGATTAAAGCTTATGATTGTAAAGGTGGGTTAGTTGATGAAGAAACTTATTATTCTGTAGGTGGAGGCTTTGTTTTAACAGCTGCACAATTAGAAAAAAAAGGTAAAAATTCCAACCAAAATAAAAAGAAAAAACTAGATATAGAGCTTAACAATGCAAAAGAAGCTTTAGAGCTTTGCGATAAAAGAGATTGGGATTTAGCAGAGCTTTCTTATCGTTATGAATTGCAATTTCACACTAAAGAGGAAATTCGTGCTTATTGTCTTGAAATTTGGGAAGTAATGCAAGAAGTGTATTATAATGGTACGCATCCAAATGAAGATTATTTGCCTGGAAAACTTCATTTAAAGCGTAGAGCTAAAGGACTTAAAGAAAGAGTGGCGATGACAGCTGATCCTATGGGCATTATAGATTTTATTTCTTTATATGCTATTGCGATTGCTGAAGAAAATGCTAGCGGAGCAAAAGTTGTAACCGCGCCAACAAATGGAGCATGTGCTGTTATCCCTGCTGTTATGCTTTATCTTAAAAATCATACTATAGGTTTTAGCGATGAAAAGGCTATAGAGTTTTTATTAACAGCAATGCTTATAGGTTCTTTTTATAAGAAAAATGCAAGTATTAGCGGAGCAGAAGCAGGCTGTCAAGCAGAAATTGGTAGTGCTAGTTCGATGGCAGCTGCGGCTATGGCAACAGTTTTAGGGGCTAATGCTTTTAAAGCATGCAATGCTGCTGAAATGGCAATGGAACATCATCTAGGTTTAACTTGCGATCCAGTTGCAGGGCTTGTGCAAATTCCTTGCATAGAAAGAAATGCCTTTGGAGCTATTAAGGCTATAAGTGCTGCTAGAATGGCAATGACACGTAAATCTACTCCTATGGTAAGCCTTGATGAGGTTATAGAAACCATGTATGAAACAGGAAAAGATATGAATTATAAATACAAAGAAACTTCTTTAGGTGGTCTTGCTACAAATTTAAAAACAGTATGCTAAAGTGTTTTTACACTTTAGTGTATTTTTTCATTCTTTGACTTAAAAATTCTTTCATTTCTTCTTTGGAAAAACTTTTAAGAATACGAATTTGCTTAAAAAGCAAGCCAAGATTAATTACTCCCATCACTAAAAGCAATAAGCAAATCATTAAAAAAACAAGATCTATGGCTCCAAATTCATTAATCATAGCCAAACTTGCAAAAAATACACTCGCTAATAATAAAAAAAATAAAAGCAATATTTGTTTTAATTTTGCTTCATTAAAATTATCGCAATTTTGAGTGAAATTTCTAAAAAGTATGATCTTTTTACCCAAATTTGAAACTAAAATTTCATCATTTTCTTTAAATAAGCCTTCTTTTAAACTTTGATAAAAAAAGATTTCATTGTTTAAATTTAAAGCATCTTTATAGCTTGATAAGGTGTAGTCTTTGTAAAAAAAGGATTTTAATTCATTTTTCTTTTCTATTTTAAATAATCTTAAATCATTTCTTGCATAAAAAAATCCACTAAAGTTCATAAATGCCATAAGTATCACTCCCTAAAAAATTCCTATAAAGTGGCTTGAAATTTAAAGGTATTGTAACATTTTTTTCATCATTTAAACTTGAACTTTGAAAAATCAAAAACATATCTATTTCATCTTTAAAGGTTTTGAGAAAATTTTCTCCACCCTCATACATTAAAAATTTAGTTTCACTTGGAATTTGGGTATAAATTTGGCGATTTGGAACTTTAAATAAAGGGATATTTTTATCAAAATTATCTATATTTTGACGGCTTAAGATACAAAGATTGGGCGCTTTTGCTTTGCAAAGCCTAGCATCTAGTATAGGGTGATCTTTTCTTATGGTTTCTCCACCGACTACAAGTAAATCAATCACCGCTCTAATTTTATGTGCATAAGTACGACTTAGCTCATTGCTTACGATTTTACCAAAAGGTGAGCCGTTCATAGAAAGGGCTAATTTAAAAAGTTTAAATTGCCCTTTTTGCCATTTTAAAAAAGGTTTTAAAAGTTTTTTTCCTTCTTCTTTAAGTATGTCAAATTCAACCTCTACACCTTGTTTTTTTAAAAACTCAGTCCCACCACTTGCGATTTTATTTTCATCTTTAACGCTGATGAAAATTTTTTTAAAACCTAGCTCGCTAAAGAGTTTTGCGCAAGGAGGCGTTTTTCCTTGATGAGAGCAAGGTTCAAGCGTTACAAAAGCTATGCTATCTTTAAATACACCTTGATGGTTTTTGCAAATAAACTCATGTAAAGCGTTTGCTTCTTTAGGCAATGAAATTTCAGGTCTTAAACTTTTAAAAGCATGAGCTATGGCATTAAGTTCTGCATGAGCCAATCCAGCTTTTTCATGAGCTTTTATGGCTAAAATTTTTTCATTTTTATCTAAGATTACACAGCCTACAGCCGGATTCGGATAGGTTAAAAACTGATATTTCCAAGCCTCATTTAAAGCTAAATTCATATAAAATTCTTTCATTTGGCTACCTTGTATTTTAAAATTTGACATATTTTTAAAATTTTATATTTTTGTTTTAAGATAATAAATTCTAAATTTTCCATTTGTATTTCTTATTTTTAGTTATATTAACCATAGTTTTTCTAAGTTTTTTAGGATATAACAAAAATAGTAAGACCGAAATTATTTTTCATCTGTAGTATCCTTTATAATTTCAGGAATGACATAAGCTTGATAAACTAGAAAGTTTTGGTGGCCGGGAGAAAGGGATTCGAACCCCTGGAGGTGTGACCCTCAACGGTTTTCAAGACCGCCGCTTTCGACCACTCAGCCATCTCCCGATAAAGTAAAGTTTTGCCTTTTGGAGGCGACATCCGGATTCGAACCGGAGATCAAGGCTTTGCAGGCCCATGCCTTACCGCTTGGCTATGTCGCCCTGATAATGTTGAAAAAGTGGTGCCCGAGGCCGGACTTGAACCGGCACGGAAGAAAAATTCCGAGGGATTTTAAGTCCCTTGTGTCTACCAATTCCACCACCCGGGCGGGTGATTATGGAGCGGGAAACGAGATTCGAACTCGCGACCCCAACCTTGGCAAGGTTGTGCTCTACCCCTGAGCTATTCCCGCATAAATTTCTGAAAGAATTGAAGATAAAAGTATAGCAAAATAAACTTAAAAGGAGTTTATTTTGCCTTAAGTTATTTGCAAATAAATAAAGCTTTTGCACTTAAAATTTGTTCTTTTTCGCCGATAATTGGAGATGAAAGTTCTATATTATCAGATTTTGTATTTAGCATTCTAGGCGCGATATTGGTATTGGCATTTACTTGTAAATTTTTCAATACACAAGTTTTATTAAGATCTAAAGAGTAAGTTTTTTCATATTCGTATGATGTTTTTAAAAGCTCTTTGTAGAGATTTTCTTTGTTGTTGTTTAGTGTATCTTTTGAAAATTTTGTTTGTATGGCTGGTGTTGAAACGCTGATGAAATTATTTTTAGCTATGATAGAATTGATGTCATTTAAAAGATTGTTAAAATCTGCAAGTTGGTTTTCTTTAAATTCGCATTCTAAATTCGCATCAAATCTTTGACCTTTTGGAGTTTGTATACCATCTTTATAGGAAAAATTAGGTTCTAAAGAAAAACTTCCTCCGCTACAAAAATTTTCTTTTTTTGAGCGTTCTAAAATTTGATTGAAAGTATTTGTGATTTCAGCTTTTTCACTATTGTCTAATGTAATTTTTGAACTTAAATTTTCATTTGCCCAAAAATTAATATTTGTATATAAAATATCGGGTTTTAGTGTATTGCTTACTTCTATATTTCTTGAAAAATATAAATCATGATTAGAGTCTTTTTTGCCTAAAAATTCTACATTAAAAACTACTCCTGCAACAAAAAGTAATAAACATAAAAAACCTATACCTAAACCTTTAAAAAAAGCTAACATGGATATCCTTAATAATTTAATTTGAGCTAATTTTAGCAAAAAATTTTAAAATTTTTTGTTATACTCTCATTTATGCAAAAAAAAGAGCTTGAAAAACTACAAGAAAATTTACTTCTTTGGTATGAAAAAAATGGACGCAAAACTCTACCTTGGCGTAATTTACAAAGTCAAAATTGTGATGAAAGTTTAAAGCATATTGATAGAGCCTATGGGGTTTATATCAGCGAAATTATGCTTCAGCAAACTCAAGTTAAATCAGTTTTAGAAAGGTTTTATTTCCCCTTTTTGCAAAAATTTCCTACTTTAGAAAGTTTGGCTAATGCTAATGAAGATGAGCTTTTAAAGGCTTGGCAAGGGCTTGGTTACTACACTCGTGCTAGAAATTTAAAAAAGGCAGCTTTAGAATGTGTGGATAAGTTTGGGGCTAAATTACCCAAAGAAGTTGAGGATCTAAAAAAATTAAGCGGTATAGGAGCTTATACAGCAGGCGCTATAGCTTGTTTTGGTTATGATCAAAAGGTTTCTTTTGTTGATGGTAATATACGCCGTGTGCTTTCTCGTCTTTTTACTTTGGAAAATCCTAGTATGAAAGAACTTGAAAAAAGAGCTAAAGAGCTTTTAAATTTAAATCATGCCTTTGATCATAACCAAGCTTTGCTTGATATAGGGGCTTTGGTTTGTGTGAGTAAAAATGCAAAGTGTGGAATTTGTCCTTTGTATGATTTTTGTCAAGGTAAATTTAATACAGAGCTTTATCCAAGAGTTAAAAAAATACTTTATGAGAGTTTAAATTTAAATCTTTTTTTGTTTGAATTTAATAAAAAATTTGCGATACAGAAAAGCCAAGATAAGCTTTATAAGGGTATGTATAATTTTCCTTTTTTTAAAGAAGGAGAGTATAAACTTTCTAAAGATATGAGTTTTATAGGGGAGTTTAAGCACGGCTATACTAAGTATAAACTTCATATCAAGGTTTATCATCAAATTTTAAACAATGAAAATAAAAATTATGAATTTAAAACCTTAAAAGAGTTAGAAAGTACCGCGCTTTCGGCACTTTCTTTAAAAGCGTTAAAATTAATTAAGCTCTGATTTTTTAGGCAAGCATAAAGTAGCTATAAGCATGATGATTGTAAAAATAGCTATATATATAAAAAAGCCATTTTCTATACCTGCATTTTTAAATTGTAAAGCAACCCAAGGAGCAGATCCTCCAAAAACAGCATTTGAAATAGCATAACCTAAACCTGTCCCTAAAGCTCTTACATGTTCAGGAAAAAGTTTTGCTTTAAAAATCCCAGCAACTGAAGTATAAAAACTTAAAATAACAAACAATAATACCACCAACATAAATGTCAAAGAAGGATTATTTTGTGCGTTATTGGCTATAAGTGAAAAAATAGGATAAATTCCTACCAATGCCAAAATACAAAATACAATTAAAGATCGTTTGTGACCTATTTTATCTCCTATATATCCAAAAAGAGGTTGAATGATCATTAGTATAAATAAAGCACCTAAGAAAAGATTATTAACAAGCATTTTATCCATACCCGTATTTTCCATAAAAGTTTTAGTATAAGTTGTAATGGTGTAAAAAGCTAAAGAACCTCCAGAGGTAACCCCAAGTACCATTAAAAAAGGTTTCCAAGATTTGCATAATGCCTTTAAAGTACCACGATCTTCATGCTGGTGAAGTTTTGTAGCACTTTCATTCATCATTTTTCTTACAAAAAGCGAGCCTAGTGCTAAAATTCCGCCTATTACAAAAAGTATTCTCCAAGCATAATCTTTCATATCATCAATGCTAAAAAATAAAAACATTATACTAATGCTTGCAACGGCCAAAAGTTGACCACCTATTAGGGTTACATACTGAAAAGATGAGTAAAAACCGCGTTTTCCTTCCGTAGCAAGTTCTGAAAGATAAGTAGCTGCTATGCCATACTCCCCGCCTACACTAAGACCTTGAATAAGTCTTGCTATTAAAAGCAAGATAATAGCAAGATCGCCCACTGTATCTTTGCTTGGTAAGGCTGCTATCATAAAAGAGCCTAAAGCCATTAAAACCACTGATATAACCATAGATTTTTTACGACCTACTTTATCAGCTAAAGAGCCAAAAAGCCAAGAGCCTATAGGACGCATAAAAAATCCTGCTGCAAAAACCCCAAAGGCATTGATTTGCTGGATAACAGGATTATCTGAAGTTGAAAAAGTATGAGCAAAATAAGTTGCTGTAAAAGCATAGATATAAAAATCAAACCACTCTACTAAATTTCCGCTACTTGCAGCAATAATAGAGCGAATTTTTTTCGTGCGAGTAAGCTCTTGCATAAACCCTTCCTTAATTTTAGATTTTTATTTAAGTATAGTGTGATTTTTGTTTAATATATTTAAAAATAAAGAAGAGAAATAAAAAAGATAAAAATATCGATAAAAATGTTACATATTTTAATAAATTTCATAAATTTTGGTAAAATGTTTACTCTAGGAAATATAATGAAATTTAAAAAAATATATATAGAATTAAGCGATATTTGTGGTTTAAAATGTGATTTTTGTCCTTCTCAAAAAGGAATTCGCGGGGTAATGAGTGAAGAAAAATTTCAAAACTTAGCTTATGAAATTTCTAATAAAGCTGAGCTTTTTACCTTTCATCTTTTGGGCGATCCTTTGCTTTTACCTAATTTGGAAAATTATCTAAAAATCGCAAAAGGTGAAGCTATGAAACTTGAAATCACTACAAGTGGCTTTTATTTAAATTCTAAAAATCAAGCTTTATTGTTAGGGTATGAGAATATCCATCAAATCAATATTTCTTTAATATCTTTTTTAAGTCAAAGCAAAATTTCTTTAGAACAGTATTTTAAGCCTATTTTAGAACTTTGCAAAAAGCATTTAGAGCAAAAAAGCCTTTCTTTTATCAATCTAAGACTTTGGAATTTAGATGCTAATTTTAAAGCACCTAAGTCAAATTTAAAAATTTATGAGTTTTTAGCCAAAGAATTTGAAGTTAAGATTGATACAAACTTAAGTAAAAATCGCTTGCAAAGACATATTTTGCTTCATCAAAATAAACTTTTTAAATGGCCTAATTTAAAAGACAAACCCCTTTATAAAAAAGGAAAATGTCATGCTTTAAAAGAGCAAATTGGGATTTTAAGTGATGGAAGTTTGGTGCCTTGCTGTTTGGATACTAAAGCAGATATTAACTTAGGAAATGTTTTTGAAAATAACTTTGATAAGCTTTTTAAATCACCGCGTATAAAGATGATGAAAAAAGCTTTTGAAGAAGATAAACGCATAGAAAAACTTTGTCAAACTTGCGAATTTTTTAAAGCAAGATTGGGTGATTAAAAATTGTTATTTTCTAGCTTTGTTTTAAATTCTTGAATTCTATCTATTATCTTAGGACTAAGGCGTAATAATATATGTGTATCTTTGTTAAAATAAATACTTCCTGTTTTAACTGCTTTGGTATTTTTCAATAAAGCATTTGTATCCAAAAGATTATTTTTGGCATCCATTCCAAGAATGAGTATGTCTGGATTTTGTTTCAGTATATATTCTGCTGATATAACAGGTCTTGAAATTTGACTTTGTGGGCTTAAATTTTTAATCCCTATGAGTCTTAAAATATCAGCTATTAAAGAATTATCATTAAAGGCCATTAAAGGGTTGCTAGAATAAAGATAAATCGCACTTTTATTTAAGGGTTTATCGCTTAATTTTTTTAAATTTTGAGCAAATTCTTGTTTTAAAAGCTCTGCTTCTTTTTCTTTTTTCGTGATTTGGCCTAAGGTTGTGATATTTTTTGTTATATCTTCTAAACGTTCGGCTTTTAAATTGATACTTTTGATACCAAAATTTTTAAGTCCTTCTTCTAAATTTAAAGAATAAGAGCTTAAAATCACCAAACTTGGTTTTAATGCTACTATTTTTTCAAGTGAAGGATTTGAAAAAGTGCCTACGCTTGTAAGTTTTGAGGTTTGATCTTTAGGATAGATATTTGAGTGTTGTAAAGTGGCAATGCCTACGATTTGATCTTCAGCCTTAAGCATAAAAAGGGTTTCTATACTTGCAGGATCAAGTACTACAAGGCGTTCTTTTGCATTTAGTGTGATTAAAAACAAACTCATAATAATTAAAATTTTTTTCATTTTTTCTCCTTTAAAGCTAAAATATAAGGTTTAGAATTTTTATAAATAATCTCGCAGTTTAAATCATAAATTTCTTTTAAAATTTCTTGAGTAAAAAGCTCTTTGCTCGTTCCAAAATACCTTATCTCCCCTTCTTTTAAAAAAAGGATTTTATCGCAGAACATAGAAGCTAAATTTAAATCATGCAAGATAGCAACAACGGCTATATTTTTTTCTTTAACTAGTTTTTCGCAAAGACTTAAAAGCTCTATAGCATAGTTTAAATCAAGGGCTGAAGTGGGTTCATCTAAAAAAAGAATTTTTGGCTTTTTAAGCAAAGCTCTTGCCAAAAGCATTCTTTGAAATTCACCCCCACTTAAAGAAAGTATGCTTCTTTCTAGAAAATTTTCAAGTCTTAAATCCTTAGCAAATTCTTTAATTTCTAAAATATCTTCTTTAGAATAAGAACTAAAAGCGTGTTTTAAATTCGCATATTTGCTCATCAAAAGCACATCGATGACTTTTAAAGGGGTGTTTAATTCTGATTTTTGAGGCACAAATCCGCAAATTTTGGCAAATTCTTTAAGAGAAAAATCTTTGATATTTGTGTTAAAAAGACTTATCTCTCCTTTATTTGGACTTAAATTTTTAAGTATAAGTTTTAAAAGAGTGCTTTTACCTGAGCCATTTGGCCCTAAAATTCCTATAAAAGCCTGATTTTTAAGTTCTAAATGAATGTTTTTTAGTAAATCTTTTTGGTGATAAGCAAAGCTTAAATTTTGTATTTTTAGCATTATAAAAATCTCCTAGCGCTTAAAGCCAAGTATAAAAAAATAGGAGCTCCAAAAAATGCAGTTAGGATTCCAATCGGAATTTGCACAGGGGCTAAAAGAGTTCTTGCTAAAGTATCACAAATAAGTAAAAATAATCCTCCAAATGCTGTACATAAAGGGATAACTAAGGCATTATCATAATTTTTAAGCAAAAGTCTTATGGTATGAGGAATGATGAGCCCAACAAAGCCTATAAGTCCGCTAAAAGCAACCGCAAAAGATACAGCCAAGGATGAAACAATGAGTAAATTTATCTTTAATTTTTGAGCATTTACCCCTAGATTTCTAGCTTCATCATCTCCGCTTAAAAGTATGTTTAATTCGTTTTTATGAGCGTAAAAATAAAACAAACAAAAAATTAAAGGCAAGATTAAAATTCCCACACGAAACCAAGAAGCATTGCCTATATTTCCCATAAGCCAAGCGACTATTTTAAAAGAATCCTCGCCTATAAGATAGGTGAAAAAAGAAGTAAAAGCTCCTAAAAAAGATGAAGCTGCTATGCCGATAATGAGTAAAGTTGCTATAGAAGCTTTAGAAGAAATTTTAAAAACTCCTAGGGCAAAAAAGGCAGAGCAAACAAAACCTAAAATTCCATAATAATAATCATTCAATTTTAACAAATACGCCAAAACCGATCCAAAGGTTGCTGCAGAAGCTATACCTATAATATAAGGATCGGCTATAGGATTTGAAAATACATTTTGAGTGATAGCCCCACTACTAGCTAAAAGCATACCGATTAAAATCGCCATTATAATGCGTGGCAAGCGTCCATCTATGATGATTTGTCTTAAAATTTCATCTTGGCTAAAGATATATGAAAAAAGTTCTTTTGGGTTTAAATTCTCATCTCCTAAGCAAAGTGCTGTAAAAGAAGCGATTATATAAGCTACAAAAAGCCCTATAATCACTAAAATTTTAGAATGCGTATTTAAATTCAACATAGTAGTTTCTGCCATTCCCAACTAGGTATTGATCATTTATACTGTCTTGGTATGTGTAGTATCTTTTATCGAAAAGATTGCGAATTCCTGCTAAAATTTGTAATTTTTTATAATTATATTTCATACCAATATCTGTTAAAAAATAATCCCTTATCCAAGAATTTTTAGACATTTTTCCTGTATTTTCATCTATAGTTCCACCATCTTTTGCTCTAGAAAAATAGGTTAAATCAATAAAATTTGAGAAATTTTTATTCCAAGCGTATTCGAGCCCAGCTGTGGCTTTGATTTTTGAAACATAAGGAATTCTCATGCCGTCATTAACACCTTTAGAAATTTTAGCATCAAGATAAGTTAGACTTTCTCTAAGGATTAAATCATCATCTAAAAAATTTTGACTCAGACTTAATTCTACTCCTAAACGGCGAGTTTGATCTATATTATAATATTGCCAAAATCCTCCACCTGTTGCGTGAGGGTTTCCAAGATAAGAAATTTCATCTTTGCTTAGGGTGTAAAATAAAGTTAGATTAAAGCCGTAAAAATCCCACCAAAAATCATCAATTCCTAGTTCAAAAGTATCAAAGATCTCAGGATTTAAATTTGCAGAATAATACTTTTGAGTTTTTTGATCCTTATTGACAAATTGTGCTGGACTTGGAGAGACAAAACCTCTTTCGTATTTGATATAAAGCTTTCCTGTGTCTGAGTATTTAAAATTTGGAGTGATTTCAAAGGCGAAGTTATGACTTGTATCATCGGTTGAAAAAAGCTCTGGAGTGCTTGGTCTAGGAACGCTTGATATAATCATATTGCTAGTGTAATTTCTATTTGTGTCATAAAGACTATATTCATATCTTGCTCCACCTGAAATACTAAAAATATCATTAAATTCATGAGAATCAAGAGCGAAAATAGAATGGCTTTGTTTATCCATATCCATAAGCGTTGTCATGGTGTGACTCATTTGAAAATTAGGACTATTTACATCATAATGAATAATACTTGTTCTTTTTGCATCATGGTTTGCAAATTCATAACCAAAAATAAAATAAGAATTATTTGCATAATTTAGCTTGTTTTTTAAACTTATCCCTGTAAGTGTGTCTTCAAAACTACTTCCATTTTGATATACAGGAAGACTCATATTCATGTAGCTCATTGTAGAAACATCTTTTAGATAATTGATCTTTTGATTTTGCCAAAAAGCTTCTAGGTTAAATTCCCATATATCATCAAAATAGTAATGATAATCCAAAGAAATTTCAGGGCGATTGATTTGTGTGATATTGTCACTATTGCCTTTTTGAGTTGGATCGCTTTGAGCTTGTGCTTTTGTTAGATAGCCACTGCTGGTATTTTTGCTTTTAAAATAATTATACCCCAAAGTTAAATCGCTATTATCATTGATATCAATATAGGTTTTTGTGTTGATAAAATAACCTTTTTCATTATAACCTTCTTGATATCCATCAAGGTTAAAACTTTGTATATCAAAGCTAAAAGCTAAATTTTCATTTATTTGTTTGGCGCCATTGATACCTAAATTTCCACCTATTCCACCATGATCATAAGCACTGCTTTTTAAATTTATAGCAAAAGCATCTGATTTTTGTTTTTTTGTAATGATATTAATCACGCCCCCTCTAGTACCACTTCCATAAAGCACAGAACCACCCCCAGGTATGATTTCTATGCGTTCTACATTATCTAAATTGATACTATCTAGCGGGGTTACACCATGGGAATTATCAAGAACATTAATAGCACGCCCATCGATCATAACTTTTACAGCTATATTGGATTTATCTCCTTGTCCACGCATATCTATATTGCGTCCAAGTCCAAAATTTACAAAACTAATGCCTGAAATTCTTTCTAAGGCTTGTTCTAAGGAAACATAACCTTTATTTTGCAGATCTTTACCTTCTATGCTGATTACATTGCGTAAATTTGAGTCCGCATCTTGCTCAAAACCTGTTGCACTAACAACAACTTTTTGTAGATTGATGGCTTCATTTGATTCTTGTGCATTTAAATTAGTTATTAGTAATAATGCAAATAAAGATAATTTAAAAGCTTTTTTATTTGGGTGCAAATTTTACTCCTTAAATAAAATAAATAATGATAATTTATATCATAATAATTTAGAACGAAATTTATCCTTTATTAACTTAATTTAGTATAAATTTTTGTTAAAATAGATAATTTTTATATTTTAAGTTATTTTTAATTTGATAATTGATACCATTTTTTTTAATATTTTATTTTAAAATCAAGAAAGGATAAAAATGAATTTTGAAAGCATTATTTCTCATATGAATGATCATCATAAATCAAATTTAGTTGATCTTTGTAAAAAATTTGGTGGTATTGAGCAAGTGCAAGATGTTTTTCTAAAAAGTGTTGATTTTAATGGCTTAGATCTTGTTTACAATGATAAAGAAAATTTACGAGTGGAATTTCCTAAAAAAGCCGATGAAAACACAATTAAAGATACTATAATATCCCTTTGCATGAGTGCAAAGAGTGAGCAAAATTTTAGTAGCGTAGAAAAAGAATTAAATGAATTTATGCTAAGTTTTAATTCTGTAGCTTTGGCAACTTTAAATGCAAATGGAGAAGTTGTTTGCTCGTATGCACCTTTTGTAAGCACACAATGGGGAAATTATATTTATATAAGTGAAGTAAGTGAACATTTTAACAACATCAAAGTAAATCCAAACAATATGGAAATAATGTTTTTAGAGGATGAGAGTAAAGCTGCTTCTGTTATACTTCGCAAAAGATTGCGCTATAGAGTAAATGCAAGCTTTTTAGAGAGAGGTGAAAGATTTGATCAAATTTATGATGAGTTTGAAAAACAAACCGGAGGAGAAGGAGGCATTAAAACTATACGCAAGATGCTTGATTTTCATCTAGTAAAGCTTGAATTTAAAAAAGGACGCTTTGTAAAAGGTTTTGGTCAAGCTTATGATATAGAAAATGGAAATGTTTCACATGTAGGTGCTAGTGGAAATCCACATAAATTCCCACATAAGCATTAATTTATATAAAATCTTATAAATTTTGTTCTTGTAAAGCTTGGGCTTGATGATGAGTGATTAAAGGTTCTATGATTTCATCAAAAAGCCCATCTTGCATAATGGCATCTAAGCGATATAAAGTAAGATTTATTCTATGATCGCTGATACGATTTTGTGGAAAATTGTAAGTGCGAATGCGTTCGCTTCTATCTCCGCTTCCTACTTGTGATTTTCTTGCTTCGCTTTCTTTTGCTAGTCTTTCACTCTCTTGCATTTCATAAAGCCTTGCTTTTAGGACTTTCATCGCACTTTCTTTATTTTTGTGTTGGCTTTTTCCATCTTGATTGACTACAACTATACCTGTAGGGACATGAGTGATACGAACAGCCGAATCAGTAGTATTTACACTTTGTCCACCATGTCCTGAAGATCGCATAACATCAACTTTAAGATCGTTTGGATTGATTTCGATTTCTATATCATCAACTTCTGGCATTACTGCCACGGTGATAGCAGAAGTATGCACGCGTCCTTGGGATTCTGTTTGAGGAACTCTTTGAACACGGTGCGTTCCACCTTCATATTTAAGTCTTGAATAAGCTCCTGTTCCTTTAACAAGCATGATGATTTCTTTAAATCCACCTACACTTCCTTCGCTAGAGCTTACAATCTCAAGTTTATAGCCGCGATTTTCAGCATATCTTGCATAAGCTTTTACAAGATCTCCTACAAATAAAGATGCCTCATCGCCACCTGTGCCTGCGCGAATTTCAAGAAAAATATTTCTTTCATCATTGGGATCTTTAGGAAGAAGTAAAATTTTAATCTCTTCTTCAAGTTTTGGTTTTAATTCTTCTAAAGTTTTTAGTTCTTCTTTCGCAAGTTCCCCAAGTTCTGGATCGTTTAGCAAAGCTTTATTTTCTTCTATATTGTCTAAAGTTTTTAAATACTCTTTAGCTTTTAAAACGATAGGTTCTAAATTTTTTTGTTCTTTAGAGAGTGTAGTCATTTTACTGATATCGTTGAGTATATCAGAACTGCTAAGAAGAGAATTTAACTCTTCAAAGCGTTTTAAAAAAGGATCTAGTTTGCCAGCTAACATTAAAAACTATATAGAAAATTATGCGATTTTATTTACTAAAAGGGCTAAGCGGCTTACACGGCGAGAAGCAGTTTGTTTTTTAATGAAACCGCGACTTACCATAGCATGAATGCTTTTATTAGCTACTTTTAAAGCTTCATTAGCAGCATTTTTATCTCCATTTGCTGCAGCTTCTCTTACGGCTTTAGTTATATTTTTAAGTCTTGTTCTATAGAATCTATTTCTTTCTGTTTTTTTAATAGTTTGTCTTGCTCTTTTTTCAGCAGATTTATGGTTTGCCATTTATATTTTCCTTTTTTGAAATTAAAGACTAAATTATATAAGAATAAAATTTAAAATTTAATTAATTTAAGCAAAATTTCAAAATAAATCCTTTAAATTTATATCCCAAAAAACTAAATTAAATTTAAGTAAAAATCCATAAATTACCGCACTTAAAAGTCCAGCAAACAATCCTGCTAGCATATCATCAAGCATTACACCTAGTCCGCCTTTGACTTTTTTATCTATCTTGCCAATAATAGAAGGTTTTGTAATGTCAAAGAGTCTAAATAAAACAAAAGCCAAAATAAAATTGACTATCGAGTTTTCAACACTTGCTGCAATAGCACAAGCAAGAAAAACCCCAGCAACTTCATCGATAACTATGTGTTTGTCATCGTGAATTCCTGTTTTTTTTTCATAATCATCTATAACACGAATACTTGCAACAAAAATTAAAATACTTAGTAAAAACAAAGTATTAATCCCGAGATATTTAAGTATAAAAAAAGCAGGTATTAAAGCAGCGATAGTACCAAAAGTCCCACTTGCCTTTTTTATAGAACCTGAATAAAAAAAAGTTAAAAATAATTTTTGCATTTTGTTACACCATATAAGACATTTGATGAATTTCTAAAAGTTTTTGATAAAATTCTTCATCATTTTTGTATTCTAAAATTCCATCAGTTGGAAAAAGCTCATTATAAATTTTTTGCATATTTTTTAATCTATTTGGAAAAAGAGAAGTTAAAATAATACTAGATACTTCCTTGCGCATGAAAATTGCTGGAGGAATGATACCCGCTCTTAGTAAATCTTTTAAAGACTGAGAATTATAGTGCAAATGGTGATGACAACCATGAGGGCAAGATCTTGTGCTAACAATCATGCGACATTGATCGCAAAATACAAATTCAGGCAAAACAATCACTTCTATGCCATAATCCTTGGAAAAATCATCAAGTATGGTTTTTGGTTGATTATCATCATAAAACATTCCAAGTCCTGTATGATTTTGTCCTACTACTAGTTTGGTACAACCTAGACTTTTTGCGATAATGCTTTCTAAACCAGGATTTAAATGGGCGTGAAAAATATTAATATTTTTTAATGGAAAAATGAAAATTCTATCCGGTGGAAGATAGTTTTGAATAAATTTTTTCAAATAAGCTTCTTTAAGTTCGAATTCAAACCCATTTGCATCAAAAGATTCTACAAGAAAAATTACAACTAAATCTGCTTTATCAATGGTCCAACGAAACATCCTTTCATGGGCACGATGCAAAGGATCAAAACTTGAAACTATAGCGGTAATTTTTTGTGCATTAAGATTGTTTTTGATTTGTTGAAAATTTTCTTTTATTTTTTTAATTTGAGAATTGTAAATTTCTATTTTTCCACTTATGCAAGTTGTTCCTATATCTTTTAGAGAGCAAGTGTTGGGATTGAAAATATCAGAAAATTTTTTATTATTTTTAAATTGGCTTTTAAAATCTATATGTCCTACTACTTTTTCATCTAGTATTAGATCGATTCTATCGCCAGATTTTATATCATTTACTGCTTCTTCAGCATTTTTTGGTGCAAAGCTTAAGGGATAGGGAAAACTTTCTCCTTTAAATTTTCTTGATTTAATGATTTCATTGACTTCTTTTTCATTCATTAAATGAGTGCAAGTACCTAATAAACCTTCTTTAATAAGTGATAAGATGCCAAATTGATTTTGATCTATGGTAATGTTTTTATTTTTTCTTGCTGATTTCATATTTCTTCCTTTTTTCCCATAAAGATTTACGTGAAATGCCTAATTTTTTTGAAAGATCAGTATCAGGAAATATATTTTGGTAGTTTATAATAACATATTTTACATACTCATCTATGGTTAAAATTTCATTGCTATCGATATTTTTTTCATTATCATTTAAATTAATGCAGTTTATTTTTAAATCATCTGTATTTGAATTGGTATGCAAAATAACATTTTTGTTTTGTATAAAATCTAGGAGTTTTTCCTTTTCTGTTGCTTTTAATGCTTGAAAATTACTCAAAAATAAGAGATTGTTTTCTGTGGGAAGTTTCATAACTTTTTCAACTGAATTTGTAGATGTTAAATCAATAAAAGAAAGAGTAATGTCACATTCATTTGCATAATTAAAAACAAAAGCATCAGCACTGCTTTGCTTGTTGGAT
Source organism: Campylobacter sp. BCW_6465 (assembly GCF_001762815.1). Taxonomy (NCBI): domain Bacteria; kingdom Pseudomonadati; phylum Campylobacterota; class Epsilonproteobacteria; order Campylobacterales; family Campylobacteraceae; genus Campylobacter; species Campylobacter sp. BCW_6465. The sequence goes on along the minus strand of NZ_MJXN01000101.1, from coordinate 42,377 downwards.
TTTAATATCAATGGAAGTTTTAATTTTTTATAATTATACTCTGGAATTTTGATTGTTTCTAATCTTGATTTGATATAGCTTTGATAAGCTTTATTAAGGATTGAAAGTTTTCTAAAATCTTGATAATGCTTTATTTTTCTAATCAGCTCTTCTATCATAAAGGGTTTTTGAATATAATCACTAGCGCCTAATTTCAAAGGATTTGAAACTGTATCTGTACTTATATAAGAAATAAGCAAAATAATAATACTATGTTTAAACTGACCTACGGCTTTTAGAAAATTATTAGTATTTGTAGAAAGCAGTACAATATCATAGTATTTTTCACCATTGTATTCATCAAATGAGTTGATAATTTCACAGCTATATCCAGCATCACTTAGTTTAATGCTAATGCTTTGCGCTAGATAAATTTCATTTTCAATAATTAAAACTTTCATAATCTTGTCCAATCAAAATATTTTAAATTTACACTACTAAGCACTGCCATACCTTCTTTTCTTCCAATAAAACCCAATTTTTCCGTTGTTGTGGCTTTAACATTGATTCTAAATTCATCCAAGTCTAAAGTATGAGCTATATTACTTTGCATAGCTTGTTTAAAGTCTTTAAGTTTAGGGCTTTGTGCCATGATGCAAATGTCTATATTAATGAGTTCAAAACCTATTTCTCTGACTTTATCATAAGCCTGTTTTAAAAGCTCCATGGAGTTGGCATTTTTAAATTTCATATCAGTATCAGGATAAAGCTCTCCTATATCTCCAAGTCCTGCAGCACCTAAAATCGCATCGGTTAAAGAGTGAGCTAAAACATCTCCATCGCTGTGTGCTTTAAGCCCCATAGTAGGATGAATTTGCACTCCTGCTAAAAGCAAAGGGCGATTCTCTCCAAATTCATGCACATCAAAACCATTACCAGTAAAAATTTCAAAGCTAGGTTTAGGCAAATCAAGCTTTTTAAGATCTTCTTTAAAGGTTAGTTTTCTTGCATTTTCTTCACCTTCAACAAACCAAATTTTTCCATCCATTGCAGCTATAGCTGTGCTATCATCTGTAAATTCTAGGTTTTGATCCAAGGCTTTTTTAAGCAATTTGGTTTTAGAAATTTGCGGGGTTTGAATGAGTTTGATTTTTTCTCTTTGTAAGGCTTCATTGTCAAAAAGCGTTGTATCTGCAACTTTTAAAGCAGGGGTAATACAATCTGCTTTATTTAAATTTTCAATCAAACGATCAAACAAATTTTTACTCACCAATACCCTTGCTACATCACTTACCATAACAAATTCACTATCTATGAGCTCTAAGGCTTTTTTTAAGGATTCTGCTCTGGTATCACCACCTTCTATGAATTCATAGTTTTTAGTAAATTTTTTCATATAAGTGATATTACTAGAGGTAACAACTATTTTTTTAAAAGGATAAAAAGAGCTTAAATTTTTTGTTGCATAAAGCCAAAGAGGGTCATTTCCAAGTCGTAAAAATTGTTTTTTTACCTTTGTGTTAAAACGAGTAGAATTTCCAGCTGCTAACATAATGAGGCTCATTTCACTCATTTTTTTATTCCTCTTTTTAATATTGTTGGTTTTTATAATGTTACCATATTATACACTTATAAAAAGCTAAATTTTATCATTTTATTAGTAAAATTGATTTTTTTAAAAGACAAGGAAAAGACATGAAAGAACAAATTTTAGAGAAATTAAAAACTGTAAAATATCCTGGTTTTGAAAAGGATATAGTGAGTTTTAACTTTGTAAAAGATATTAAAATTCAAGATGATGGTGTATTCATTGATATAGAAATCGTTTCAGCAAATCCTGAAGTAGCCAATGAAATTCGTAAAAATGCTACTGAAGCTTTATCGAGTTTGGCTTTAAAAAATATCGAACTTAATATCATCGCTCCAAAATTTCCTGAAGAAAAAAGTAATTCAAGAAGTGGAAAAAATATCGCTCCACAAGTAAAAAATTTCATCATGGTTTCAAGTGGAAAAGGTGGTGTGGGTAAATCTACAACTACAGTAAATTTAGCAATTTCCATGGCTAAAATGGGAAAAAGAGTAGGTATTTTAGACGCGGATATTTATGGGCCAAATATTCCAAGAATGCTAGGTGAAACCAAAACTCAGCCTGAAGTAGTAGGGCAGAGATTAAAGCCTATTTTAACTCATGGTGTTTATATGATGAGTATGGGGGTTTTGATTGAAGAGGGTCAAGGTCTTATGTGGCGTGGAGCTATGATTATGAAAGCAATCGAGCAACTTTTAGCTGATGTGATTTGGCCTGAACTTGATGTATTGTTTTTAGATATGCCTCCAGGAACAGGTGATGCGCAAATTACTTCTGCACAAAGTATTCCTATTACTGCAGGAGTTTGCGTAAGCACGCCTCAAACCGTATCTTTAGACGATAGTAAAAGAGCTTTAGATATGTTTAATAAACTTCACATTCCTATAGCGGGTGTGATTGAAAATATGAGTGGATTTTTATGCCCTGATAATGGTAAAGAGTATGATATTTTTGGTAAAGGAACAGCTGAGGATATGGCAAAAGCTTATAAAAGTGAAGTTTTAGCACAAATTCCTATAGAAATGATAGTAAGAGAAGGTGGAGATGAAGGCAAGCCTGTGAGTTTTTATCACCCTGAAAGTGTGAGTTCAAAGCGTTATTTAATGGCGACTGAAAAAATTTGGAGCTTTATAGAAAAGATTAACAATGAAGGTGGTGCGGATAATTCTGCTATACAACCTGTGATGAATGGAAAAAGTGCGTGTTCGCATTAAAAATTAAGTGGATAAGGAAAAGAAAATGATTAATACTAAAGAAGATTTTTTACTTTTAATCAAACAAATCGAGCAAAAAAGTGGCTATAAAAAACCTAAAGCTTTTGGTATAGCAAGGCTTGATAGAGGACAGTTAAATAAAAATAAAATCTTACAAGCAAGTTTTGCTTTGATTAACTATGAGCAAAATTTTGGCTCAGCGGCAATCATGCTTGAAGCTTTTATGCAAAGGGGCGTGGAGATTGATTTTAATGCGAGTGAGTTTGTGCAAACTTTGAAATTAGAAGATATTGATTTTGCACTTTCTTGTTTTAAACCTTTTTTAGAAGAAGAGGGGCATCAAAATATCGATTTATTAAAGATTATCAAAGATAAATTTAAAGACGATGAATTTGCTTTTGTTTGTCTTTTTGAAGATAAAGAACCTTTAAGTGTAGAAAGTGTTTATCTAAAACTTTATTTGCTTTCTACTAAAAAAGTACCTTTAAGAAGTATCAATCTAAATGGAGCTTTTGGACTTTTAAGCAATGTAGCTTGGAGCGATGATAAGCCTATCGAGCTTGAGTATTTAAGAGCAAATGAAATGCGTTTAAAAATGAGCAATCAATATCCAAAAATCGATTTTGTTGATAAATTTCCAAGATTTTTAGCACATATTATCCCTGAAGATAATACAAGAATTTTAGAAAGTTCTAAAGTAAGAATGGGTGCATCTTTAGCAGCAGGAACAACCATCATGCCAGGGGCAAGTTATGTGAATTTTAATGCAGGTACAACAGGAGCTTGTATGGTTGAAGGGCGTATTAGCTCAAGTGCTATAGTAGGAGAAGGTTCTGATGTAGGTGGAGGAGCTTCGATTTTAGGTGTTTTAAGTGGAACAAGTGGCAATGCTATAAGCGTAGGTAAGGCTTGTCTTTTAGGAGCTAATTCAGTTACAGGAATTCCTTTAGGGGATAATTGTATAGTTGATGCAGGTATTGCGGTGCTAGAAGGAACGAAATTTTTACTCAAAGATGCTGAGGAACTTGCTAAACTTAATCCTTATTTTAATTTTGATAAAGAAATTTATAAAGGCTTAGAGCTTAAAGGTTTAAATGGCCTACATTTTCGTCAAGATTCTATAAGTGGTGCTATGATAGTAGCTTTAAACAAAAAAGCAGTCAAACTTAATGAAGCCTTGCATTGATACAAATTTATTTACATAAAGCTTTAAGCTTTATGTCTTTCTTTCAACTTTGAAATCACATCTGAGAAACTAAGATTTGCATCTGCAAGTAAAACACTTAAATGATACATTAAATCCGCTGCTTCACAAATAAGCTCTTCTTTATCTTTTACTGTCGCTGCTAAAGCTGTTTCTACACCTTCTTCACCAACTTTTTGTGCGATGCGTTTTGTACCATTTTTGAAAAGTTTTGCTGTATAAGAAGTATTTTCATCGGCATTTTTGCGTGAATTGATAAGTTTTTCAAGTCTGGCTAGAAAAACAAAATCCGCATTTTTAGAAATTTTTTCAAAACAAGAAATATTGCCCGTATGACAAGTAGGCCCTACAGGATTTGCTAAAATTAAAAGCGTGTCATTATCGCAATCCAAGCTTAAATCTATGATATTTAAGAAATTTCCACTTTCTTCACCCTTCATCCAAAGACGCTGTTTTGTGCGTGAAAAAAAGACTACTTTGCCACTTTCTAAGCTTTTTTCTAAGGCTTCATTATTCATAAAGCCTAGCATTAAAACTTCACAAGTTTTTGCATCTTGGATGATGACAGGTAAAAGATGATCCACTTTTTGCCAAGCAATTTTTTCATTAAGTTCTTTGAAATTTTGCATATTATATCCTTATACTTAAGCCTTGATTTTTAAGATAAATTTTTAATTCTTTAATGTCTATAAGTTTTTGATGAAAAACAGAAGCAGCTAAAGCCCCATCTATACCTAGTTTAAAAGCTTCTAAAAAATGCTCCATTTTTCCCGCTCCCCCGCTTGCGATCAAAGGTACTTTACAAATTTTATATACAGCTTCTAATTGTTCTAAATCATAGCCATTTTTAACACCATCTTGATTCATCATATTTAAAACAATTTCACCTGCGCCTAGATCTTGCACTTCTTTAACCCATTCTAAAGTGCTTTTTCCACTATGTTTGCTTGTTTTTTCATCGCCTGTGTATTGAAATACTTTTAAATTTCCATTTTCATCTTTGAAGCTATCAATCCCTACTACTACGCATTGCACGCCAAAGCTTTTAGCAAGGCGTGTGATTAGGCTTGGATCATTTAAAGCAGGAGAATTGATAGAAATTTTATCTGCCCCATTAGCCAAAAGTTCAGCTGCATCTTCTTCGCTTTTAATACCCCCTGCAACACAAAAAGGAATATTGATATTTTTTGCTACTTCACTTACCCATTCTCTTGATATGCGTTCTTTTCTAGCGCTTGCAGCAATATCATAAAAAACAAGCTCATCAATACCATTTTGAGAATAATACCTAGCAAGCTCTATGATATCTCCCATATCTTTATGGTTTTTAAATTGTGTTCCTTTTACTACTCTGCCATCTTTGACATCTAAACATGCAATTATGCGTTTTGTAAGCATCTTATTCCTTCTTCTACGCTAAAAACTCCGTCTAATAAAGCTTTTCCTACGATAACCCCACTACAAATTCCTTTTAAGTTTTCAAGGTCTTTTAAGCTCGCTACTCCACCACTTGCCTGAATGCAAATATTAGGAAAAATTTCATGAATAAGTTTGTAAAGTCTTATATTTACTCCTTGCATGGTGCCATCTTTTGAAATATCTGTGCAAAGTATGTGTTTTAAGCCTTTATTGCTATAAAAATCTAAAACTTCCATAAGCTTCTTATCGCTTGCTTCTTGCCAAGCATTTACAGCCACAACATAATCCTCTTTCAAAATCGTATCTAAGGCTAAAACTATAACTTCATTACCAAATTCTTTTAAAATTTCAAGACATAAAGTCACATCTTTAATCGCCATAGATCCTATCACTACTCTTTTTACTCCACAATCAAGCAAAGCTTTAACTTCTTCTTTAGAGCGTATGCCTCCACCTACTTGTAGATTGACACTGACTTCTTTAGCTAATTTTTCTATCAAAACAAGCTGTCTTTTGCTAGGATCTTTTGCGCCTGTAAGATCTACAAGGTGAAGTTCTTTCGCTCCTGCTTTTTCGTATTCTTTAAATTTCTTTAAGGGATTGTATTTATATACTTTTTTTTGTTCGTAATCCCCTTTTACAAGACGCACCACTTCGCCATCTATAAGATCGAGTGCGGGTATGATTTGAGTCATCCTATATCCTTAATAAAATTTGAAATTAAAATTTCTCCCGCTTCACTGCTTCTTTCAGGGTGAAATTGCACCCCGTAAAAATTATCTTTCATTACACTTGCGCTAAATTTTTGCGAATACTCACAATCTGCTATAGTGTATTCTCCAAGTCCTACACAATAACTATGCACAAAATAAAAATAAGCCCCTTCTAAACCTTTAAACAAAGCATGAGAGCTATGAACTTGATTCCATCCCATATGTGGAAAAGTAAAGCCTTCTTTAGCTTTAAATTTTTGAGTTGTAAAATCTATGAGTTTTAAGGTTTCTTGATTTAATTCTTCGGAAAAATTTCCTAAAATTTGCATACCTAAACAAATACCAAGTAAAGGTTTTTTGGTATTTTTAATAAAATCAATAAGATTAAATTGTTCTAAATTTTTCATCGCTTCTTTTGCAGTACCCACTCCAGGTAAAAAAAGCTTATCCGCACTTTCAAGTTCTTTTAAATCCCTACTGATAGTTGCATTAAAACCTAATCTATCCAAACAAAATTTCAAAGATGCCAAATTCGCACAGGCTGTATCGATGATGATGATTTTCATATCACTCCTTTAGAGCTGGCTAAATTTTCACTTTCTATTTTTACTGCCATTTTCAAAGCTTTTGCAAAGGCTTTAAAAAGCCCTTCGGCTTTATGGTGATCGTTTTTACCTTTAACTTTTAAATGCAAACTCACACCCATAGCATAGCTTAAAGAATAAAAAAAGTGTTCGATCATTTCTGTGCTTAAAGCTCCTAAATGAGATTTTTTAAATTTGGCTTTATAGACTAAATGAGGACGATTGCAAAAATCCATCGCACAACTTGCCAAACACTCATCCATAGGTAAAGCAAAACCATATCTTGCAATGCCGATTTTATCCCCTAAAGCTTTTTTGATACAAGCTCCAAGTGCTAAGGCTACATCTTCAACGCTATGATGCTCATCGATTTCTAAATCCCCTTTGCAAGAAATTTCAAGCCCTATACCTCCATGTACAGCGATTTGCTCTAACATGTGATCAAAAAAATCAATACCTGTTTTAATGCTAACCTTGCCCCCATTTAAGCACACTTTTACTTTTATATCTGTTTCTTTAGTAGTTCTTTGATAACTCGCACTTCTAAAAGAACTTAAAATTTCATTTTCTATTTCTTTCCAAGAAAGTTCGCCGTATCTTAAACCACGCACACTTAAATTTGAAGCTAAGATCATATCACTCTCACGATCTCCTATAACAAAACTTTGCTCCTTGTTATAAAGTTCGTGTTTGATATATTCTTCTAACATAGCGGTTTTAGGTTTTCTACAAGCACAATTTTCATTTTCAAAATGCGGACAAATAAAAATATCTTGAAATTCTATACCACAACTTTTTAAAATATCAAGCATTTTTTCATGAGCGATTTCAAAATTTTCCTTTGGAAAACTTGGCGTTCCAAGACCATCTTGATTGCTTACCATGACAAATTTAAATCCAAAATTTTTTAGTTTTAAAAGAGTAGGAATAGCATCTTTTTCAAAACGCAATTTTTCAAGAGTATCGATTTGAAAATCGCTTTTTGGCTCCTCTATTAAAGTGCCATCTCTATCTATAAAAAGAATTTTTTGACTCATTTTAAGCTCTCTAAACGAAAAGTTACTGCATTTTTGTGTGCATCTAAATGCTCATTTTGTGCTAAAATTTCAACACTTTTACCTAAAGCTAGAAAGCCTTCTTTGCTTAGCTCTTGAACGGTCATTCTTTTACTAAAATCTGCCAAACCTAAACTAGAATGCGTTTTAGTAAGTCCATAAGTAGGTAAAACATGATTAGTTCCACTTGCATAATCACCCATAGACTCTGGAGAATAAGCTCCTAAAAATACCGATCCTGCGTGTTTCACACCTTTTAAAAGTTCTCGTGGATTTTGAGTTTGTATGATCAAATGTTCAGGAGCGTAAAGATTTGAAATTTCTAAGGCTTGATTTAAATCTTTAGCTATGATAATGCGTGAATTAGCAATGCTTTTGCTTGCAAGCTCTTTGCGAGGCAAAAGTTCTAATTGACTTTGGACTTCATCGCTTGTTTTTTTAGCAAAATTTTGACTTAAACACACCAAAATCACTTGAGAATCTGCACCATGTTCAGCTTGTGAAAGCAAATCACTAGCTACAAATTTTTCATTAGCCAAATCATCAGCTATTACTAAAACTTCACTAGGTCCTGCTTGCATATCAATAGTCGCTCCGTTTATATCGCTACTTACTTGGCGTTTTGCTTCGGTTACAAAGGCATTTCCTGGGCCAAAAATTTTATCCACCTTTAAAACACTTTGCGTACCGTAGGCCAAAGCTGCTATAGCTCCTGCACCGCCCATTTGATAAATTTCATCCACGCCACAAAGCTTGGCACAAAAAAGCACGGCATCATTGATTTTTGCAGGACTTGCTAAAACGATTTTTTCACAACTTGCAATTTTTGCAGGGATAGCTAACATTAAAACCGTTGAAAACAAAGGTGCTAAACCCCCTGGTATGTAAAGTCCTACTTTTTCTATAGGGCGTGTTAAAACCTCACATTTAACGCCTTTTGTAGTTTCAAGAGCGATTTCATGTGGGATTTGGGCTTCGTGGAATTTTTTGATATTTTCATAAGCTACTAAAATAGCGTCTTGTAAATCTTTATCCAAACGATTACTTGCTTGAGTAATTTCTTCTTGAGTGATTTTAATATTAGAAATTTCAGCCTTATCAAATTTTAAAGCTTGTTCTATCAAAGCTTCATCGCCTTTTTCTTGCACTTCTTTAATGATAGAACTTACTATTTTTGAAATTTCATCTTTCGCACTTATAGCAGGGCGTTTTAATGATTCTTCTTTTTGTTTTTCATCTAAATTATCATATACTAAAATTTGCATTTTTTACTCACTTTAACATTTTTTCTATAGGCAGAACCAAAATCGAACTCGCACCTTCTTCTTTTAAAGCCTCCATGGTTTCCCAAAAAAGATTTTCTTTACTTACCATATGTAAAGCTACATTTTTTTCATCGTGTGCTAAAGGTAAGATGGTTGGTCTTTCAACTCCTGGAAGTAGGGCTTGAATTTTATCAAGCTTTTCTTTTGGAGCATGAAGCATAATGTATTTAGATTCTCTTGCTTGCATTACTCCTGCTACACGCAACATAATTTTATCCACTAAAGCTTGTTTTTCTTTACTTAAAGCATTTTCTTTTTGAATCAAACAAGCACGAGATTCATAAATGACTTTAACTTCTTTAAGATTATTTGCTTGTAAAGTTGCCCCGCTTGAAACAAGATCGCAAATTGCATCGGCTAAATTTGCCCTAGGGGCTACTTCAACAGAACCTGTAAGCATACAATTTTTATAATTAATCCCATTTTCTTTCATAAAACGCTTTAAAAGTTGTGGATAAGAAGTAGCTATCCTTAAGCCTTCAAAATCTTTCAAATTTTGAAATTTTTTTTCTTGAGGTAAGGCAAGAGAAAGACGGCAATATCCAAAATCTAGCTTTTTTAAAAGCTTATAACTTGGATTTTCTCCTAAAGACTGGCGTTCAAGTTCATTTTCTTCTAAAACATTTTCCCCTATAATACCTAAATCTACAACACCATCAAAAATAAGCCCAGGGATATCATCATCTCTAACGCGTAAAATATCTATAGGTAAATTTGTAGAAAAAGCGATCAAACTTTGTTCATGGATATGCATTTTAACACCACATTCTGAAAGAAGCTCTATGGATTCTTTTGAAAGTCTACCTGATTTTTGTATCGCAATGCGTAAACGAGTGTTTTCTTGCATAACATATCCTTGAAATTAAAAATTAAAAACTTATATTAGCATAAGTAGTTGAATTTTTAGCAAGGGTTTTGAAAAATAAATAAATTTAATTTTATTTAAAATAATTATTTAAAACTTTTTATTTTTAGGGTATTTAATTGAAGTATTAATCCTAGCAAAAGCTAGGATTTGATTAAGCCACAAATTCGATGAAAGCCATTTCAGCAGCATCACCACGGCGAATTCTTGTTTTGATGATTCTTGTATATCCACCATTGCGATCTTTGAATTTTGGAGCAATTTCAGTCACTAATTTATTAGTAGCGTTTTTATCTTGTAATGAAGCAAAAACTGCTTTATGAGCGTTAAAATCTCCAAGTCTTGCTCTAGTAATCAATCTTTCTACATAACCTCTTAATTCTTTAGCTTTTGGTAGAGTAGTTTCGATTTTTCCACTATTTACTAAAGCTATAGTTAAATTTTTTAATAAGGCAGCACGATGAGATGAAGTTCTGCCAAGTTTTCTATATCCATGTTTATGTCTCATTCTTTATCCTTCGTTTTGTGCTTTTAATTCTGCGATTTTATTTTTAAGTATTTCTTTATTATCGCTAAGCTTAGAAGTTCCCACAGGAAAACCTATGCTTTCCATGATGTTTTTAATTTCATCAAGAGATTTTTTACCTAAATTTTTAAGCCCTGCAAGTTCACTTACACTCATCAAAGCAAGCTCACCTATGTAAACTACTCCTGCTTTTTCAAGACAATTATAACTTCTAGCACTTAAATTTAAATCTGTAATGTTTTGCAATAATTTAGTATTTTCTAGTTCATTGCTTGTTGCTTGATTTTTAATTACGCTTCTAACATTGGTAATTTTATCAAATACTGATAATTGTTTATACATAGCTTCTAGAGCATTTTGAAAAGCCTCATTTGGAGTGATTTGTCCATCAGTTGTTACGGTTAAAACCACTTTTTCATAATCAGGATTATCTTCAAATAAAACTTTTTCAATATCATAGGTTGCTTCTCTTACAGGTGTAAAGAAAGCATCTAAAGCTATAAATTTAGGATCATTTAAAAGCTCTTTAATTTCTTCGCTTGGTACATAGCCAATACCTTTTTCAACAATCAATGTGAATTTGAGTTCAGCATCTTCGTTGATTGTTGCTAGATAGGCGTCTTTATTTACTACTTCTACTTGATCATTATTTAGATCTTTGCCGTAAATTTCTTTTGAGCCTTTAAAGCTAAATTCTACTATTTCTTTATTTGATTCGCCTTTAATTTTAAAGCGTAGTTTTTTTAGATTAATGATAAAAAGTGCTACATCTTCAAGCATACCACGCATGCTATCAAATTCATGAGCTACGCCATCAATATGAATTGCAGTTGGAGCATATCCTATGGTGCTAGTGTAAAGCAAACGGCGTAAAGGATGGGCTAGGGTGATTCCATAGCCGATCTCAAAAGGCCAAGCACTGATTTTAGCCACAGTATCACTAATGTTTTCTATTGTAAATTCTGTTGGCGTATAAGCAGATGTTGTAATGTTTCTCATATTTAGCCCCTATTACTTAGAGTAAAGCTCAACGATAAATCTTTCCTCAACCGGAATGACAACTTCTTCTCTCTCAGGTTTTCTTGTGAAAATTCCAAATCTCTTATCTTTTTCAACATCAACCCAAGCAACGATTCCAGTTTGTGCTGTAAGTTCGATAGCTCTTGTAATTTGAGGATTGTTTTTGCTTTTTTCGATGATTTCGATTTTAGCACCTGCTTCTACTCTAAAGCTAGGAATATCCACTCTTTTACCATTTACTAAAACATGTCCATGTGTTACAAGTTGTCTTGCAAAACGACGTGTTGTAGCAAAACCCATTCTATATACTACATTGTCTAATCTTTGTTCTAAAAGTTGGATAAGTAATACCCCTGTATTTCCTTCTCTTCTTGCTGCTTCAGCAAATAAACGACGGAATTGCTTTTCACTTACTCCATACATAAATTTAGCTTTTTGTTTTTCTCTTAATTGAAGTCCATACTCACTAATTTTACCTTTTCTTGCTCCGTGTTGTCCTGGTGCATAAGGGCGTTTATCTAGTGCACTTTTGCCAGCTAGTCTTCTTTCCCCTTTTAATGCTAAGCTAACACCAAAGCGTCTTTCTAATTTTTCTACTGGTCCTCTATATCTTGCCATAATATTCTCCTAAATTTTTCTTAATATCTTAGACACGACGACGCTTAGGCGGTCTGCAACCATTGTGAGCTAATGGAGTGATATCTTTTAAGAAAGTTACTTTAATTCCTTCCATAGCACCTACACTCTTAACAGCAGTTTCTCTACCGCTTCCTGGTCCTTGTACTTTAATGCCTACTTCTTTAATTCCGTGTTCTTTTGCTTTATTTAAAGCGTCTTCTACTGCTTGTTGTGCTGCATAAGGAGTTGATTTTTTAGAACCTTTAAATCCTAAACCACCTGCACTACTCCAAGCGATAGCATTTCCCATTTCATCAGTTACTGTAACCATAGTATTGTTAAAAGTCGCACTGATATAAACAATACCTTTTGCTATATTTTTTTTAACTACTTTTTTCTTTACGATTTTTCTTTTTGCCATGATTTATCCTTATGATTTTGCACCAACAGTTTTTCTCTTACCTTTTCTAGTTCTTGCGTTTGTTTTTGTTTTTTGTCCGCGAACTGGTAAGCCTTTTCTGTGTCTTAAGCCTCTAAAGCTTCCTAAATCCATAAGTGCTTTAATATCCATAGCAACTTGTTTTCTCAAGTCCCCTTCAACCATATAGTTTTCTTGAATTTCTTTACGGATAGCTGCTGCTTCATCTTCACTTAACTCATGAACTCTTTTATCATAAGAAATTCCTACTTTATCTAGAATTTTTCTTGAAGTGAAAAGCCCTATACCATAAATATAGGTTAGTCCATACTCAATTCTTTTTTTCTTTGGTAAATCCACACCTGCAATACGAGCCATGTTTATCCTTGTCTTTGTTTATGTTTTGGATTTTCGCAAATAATGCGAACCACGCCTTTACGGCGAACTACTTTGCACTTGTCGCACATCTTTTTAACCGATGGTCTCACTTTCATGAGCGTCTCCTTGAATGAATTCCACTTGATTTACGACTACATCAGGTTTTATGAATAACCAACTATTTTCAAAATAAGTGGTGGATTTTAAAAATACTTCTTCATATAGTTCGATGTAATTTGTCGCAAAAACTCTAATTTTATCTAAAATTAGCTTTTAAATAACTTAGATTATTTATATCTAAAAGTTATACGCCCTTTATCAAGGCTATAAGGTGTAAGTTCTACTTTTACTTTATCACCTGGCATTATTCTTATATAATGCATACGCATTTTTCCTGCAATATGACATAAAATTACATGTTTGTTGTCAAGTTCAACCTTGAAATTTGCATTAGGCAATGCTTCAAGTACGGTGCCATCAATTTCAATTACATCATCTTTTGCCAAAATTTTCTCCTTTCATGAAATAAAAAGGCTATAATTTTAGCAAAAATTATTAAAATTTTTACTTAATTTTTAGTAATTTTTAAGTAATTAATCTAAAAATTTAGGCTCAATAAAAGACATATGAGTCCCTATAACTTTGAGTTTTCTTTCTTTAAATTCTTTAAGTAGTTTTTCCCTTGTTTGTATAGCCTCATTTTGATCTATATCAAATTTTATAGCGATTTTAGGTTTTGGGATTTGTATATCATAAAGGTGAAGTAAATCTCCCCAAAAGACTATTTTATCATCAATTATTATAGCATTTTGACCTGGGGTATGCCCGTAAGCAGGTACGGCTTTAATGCCTGAATTTTGAAAGATTAAATCTTTAGAGTGGTTAATAAATTCTATATTTTTAAGTTTAAGCAAAGTGTTTTTAATTTCTTGTCTATCGCTTTTGATCTAAAAATCATATTCTTTTTTATCGATTAAAATTTGAGCTTTTGGAAAAAGATTTTCTTCGCTCATTAAAGCTCCTATATGATCAGGATGTGCATGTGTTAAGATAATATGAGTGATATCTTTAAAATCGGTTTTGTGGATATGCAATTTTTCTTTTAATGTGCCAATAGTATCTAAAAACCCCGTGTCTATTAAAGCATTAAAATTCGGATTTTTTATCAGAACAATATTATGCTCATTTTCTTTTGATTTTTGTGCGAGTTTTTTCTATAAAATTCTTATCTTCATCGCTTTGTGGCACTAGAAAAGAAAATAATAAATTTAAAAATTCATCATCAGACTGTTTAAAGTGAGATTATATGGGTTTGATTTGAATTTTTGCTTGTGGTTTTTTTCTTCTAAAAAATAAAGATTGGTTTTTAAAAGAGTGGTTATAAAATTAAACATATTTATCCTTAAATTTTTTAGATAATATTTTGGAAATGATTATAGTATAATAAAAACAATGTTTTTAAAATTTAAGGTAATTAATCAATGAGAAAATCAAAATTTGGAACAAAGGAAATTAAGATCTTAGGACTTTCTTCACTAGGAGGAACTTTAGAATTTTATGATTTTATTATTTTTGTCTTTTTTGTTGAATATATAGCCAATGTATTTTTTCCTAAAGGTATGAGTGAATTTTGGGCTTTATTAAATACTTATGGAGCATTTGCAGCTGGATATTTAGCACGTCCTTTAGGTGGTATAGTTATGGCACATTTTGGAGATAAATTTGGGCGTAAAAATATGTTTATGCTAAGTATTTTACTAATGGTTCTTCCTACCTTTGTCTTAGCTTTTATTCCAGGTTATGAAACTCTTGGGTTTTTAGCTCCTGTTTTATTGATACTTGTAAGAATTTTTCAAGGTATAGCTATAGGTGGAGAATTGCCTGGGGCTTGGGTTTTTGCAAGAGAACATTGTCAAGAAAAACAAAAAGCTTTCTTTTTAAGCTGTTTAAATTCAGCTATGGCTTTAGGAATTTTGTTAGGAAGTATAGTATTTTTAATCATTAATGCTTTTTTTAGCATAGAAGAAATTGCTGCTTATGCATGGCGTATTGCTTTTTTTGTAGGTGGAATTTTTGGGATTATTTCTATTTATTTGCGTAGATTTTTGCAAGAAACTCCTGTTTTTAAACAAATGAAAAAAGAATCATCGCTTAGTTCTTTTCCACTTAAAGATTTATTTAAAGAAAAGGATATTGTAAAAAATTTATTTTCATCAATGGTGATGACTTGAGTTTTAACAGGTTGTGTTATTGTGCTTGTTTTATTAATGCCTAAATTTATGCCTAGTATTTTAAATTTAAGTGAGATTAAAGGAAATTATTTGCAGATATTAGGAATTTTGGGAATAGCTTTAGGCGGGGCTTTTATGGGTTATCTTGTAGATAAATTTGGTTTATTTAAAATTTGCATTTTATTTTCTTTAATTTTTGTATTTTTTTCTTTTTTATATTTTTATGCTTTATATGAGCTTAAAAATTTGGTTTTGGTATGTATTTTGTATTCGATTGTTTGTTTTTTAGGTGGAATTAATGTGTTTGCACCTATTTTAATGAGTGAAGTTTTTAGAGCTAAAATAAGATTTTCATGAATTTCTTTTTCTTATAATATTGCTTATGCAATTTCAGGCGGTATTACTCCGCAACTCGTTTTTTGGCTTAATACACTCGCGAGTAAAAATGAAAATCCATTTTTATATGGTATGAGTATATATGATTTTTTTAGCGTTATTGGCTATTTGTGCTGTTTTTATAGCAAAAGATAAAATAAAATTTTAATAATCACTCTTAAAATGTTATAATTAAAATTATATTTTGGAGTTTATAAATGCCTTTTATTATGGAATTACTTAAGCAAAATAAATTAAAGTTGATTTCTTTTTTGCTTTTTTCTTTTATTACAAGTGCTGTTGGAGTTTTAACTCTTGTTTTTATCAATGATTATTTGCTTAAAAATGCACAAAACATTCCTATTTTTTATTTTATTGTTTTGCTTTTGATATTTTTTATAAGTTCTACCATAGTTGAACTTGGACTTAGTATTTTTGGACAAAATTTTATTTTTAAAATGCAAAGGCGTGTAGTAAAGCAGATCTTAGATACCCCTTTGTTAAGAGTGGCTAAAGTAGGTAAGGCTAGAATTTTAGCTTCTTTGGGAAGTGATGTGAGAAATATATCTTTTGGGCTTTTAAGATTGCCTGATTTTTTACAATCAAGTATATTGATTTTATGCACTAGTGTTTATTTATGTTATCTTTCACCACAAATTTTTGCTTTGTGTGTGGTATGGATTATGGTTATTTTTATTACTAATAATTTTTTGATGATGAAAGTATATCAGTATTTTCGAAAGGCAAGGGAAAATGACGATGCTTTGCAAAATAATTACCAAAATATACTAGATGGACATAAAGAACTTTTGATCAATCGTGATAGAGCCAAGCTTTATTATGAAGATGAATTTGAAAATAATGCAAGATTGAAAAAGAAAAATAGTACTTTAGGCAATCTTTTTAACAATCTCTCAAACAACTGGACAAATGTAACTCTTTTGGCTTTAGTAGGCGTAGAGTTTTACTTAGCTTTAAAATTTGAATGGGCAAGTGTTGCAGATGCTACAACTATAGCTCTTTCTATTTTGTTTTTACGAACCCCTTTAGTATCTATGATAGGATCTTTTCCTACTTTGCTTTTGGCAAAAATCGCTTTGGATAAGATCGCAAAATTGGAATTAGATGATTATATAGAAGGTTTTAAAAAAACACATTATATTAGCGAATGGAAAAAAATTTCTTTTAGAAATACTCAATTTGCTTATGAAGAAAATTTTCACTTAAATCCTGTAAATATAGAACTTAAAAAAGGTGAATTGGTATTTTTAATAGGTAAAAATGGAAGTGGTAAATCCACTTTTTGTATGCTTTTGACAGGACTTTTTAAGCCAAGCAAAGGCGGAATTTATGTTGATGATACGCTTATAGATGATAAAAAGTTAGATGAGTATAGATCTCTTATTTCTGCTGTTTTTAGCGATTTTCATCTTTTTACTAAAACCTTAAATAAAGAAAATTTTGCAAGCGAAGAAAAAATTGCTTTTTGGTTGGAGTTTTTAGAACTTAAAGATAAAACAAGTGTCAAAGATAATGAACTGACCTTAACCAAACTTTCTACAGGGCAAAAAAAGCGTTTAGCTATGCTTATAGCCTTGCTTGAAGAAAGGGATATTTTAGTGCTTGATGAATGGGCGGCTGATCAAGATCCTGTTTTTAGAAGATTTTTTTATAAAAAACTTTTACCTTTGTTAAAAGAGCAAGGTAAAACAATCTTTGCTATCACACATGATGATGCATATTTTGATAGTGCTGATAGAATTTTCTTGGCTCAAAATGGTGAAATCAGCGAATTAAAGGGTGAGAATATAAAGGAATTGGCTAAAAATTTAGTAGAAAAATTTGATTAAAGCCCAAAATGGGCTTGTATTATTTATCATAGAGCTTTTTTTCTATATCGATATAAAATTCAGCAATTTTTCCATAAGCAACTTCCCAAGCTTTAAGAGTGGCTTCATCAGGATTTAAAAGATTTTTAATAGCCTTTAAAAGGCAAGCTCCAACTATAGGATAATGCTCTTCTTTAACCCCTAAATTAACATGAGTTATGGCAACTTTATCAACAAAGCTTCTCATATTTTCTAAATTTTCTATATTTTTGGCTGCCATTAAAATCGCCATCGCTAAAGCTTTTGGTTGTTCTCCTGAAATTTGTTTTTCCATATTAAACATAGGTTTTACCTCAGGATAATCATTAAACATTATTTTATAAAACTCATTGGTTAAATCCTCTCCATTTTTTTGCAAAATAGGCACACAATCTTTGATGATTTGAATTTGTTTTTTTGTCATAATTTCTCCTTTTTATTGTAAAAGAGATATTTTATATCTTAAAAAGGAGAAAAAAATTGACTTGTGTTAAAATTTTGTATTTAGTTGATTGAAAAAGTCTTGCATTAATATTGCTAATGCTTTATAAAAATGTGTTTTAGCTTTATTGATAACATCAAAACTCCACATGTTAAACCAAGTAAAAAATTCTTCTTTTAAGAATTTTTGCAAAGTTATATCATCTTGTTTTTTGATTAAAAAACTAATAAATAATAATTCATTTATCAAGCTATCTGCAGGTTCTTCATTAAAAAAAGAAAAAAAGTTATTTTGCACAAAAATTTGCTTAATTTTATCAGAATTATCTGAATAAATTTCTTTATTTTCATCAAGATAAAAAGAAGCAAAAGGCGGTGCTTTTACATAATCAACATCACTTAAAAACAAAGAAGTAAAATCACTTGCTATTAATTTATCATCTTCGTTTGAAGATGATAAAAGCTTTAAAGCGGTGCATTGTAATTTGCTATTATTTTTTAAAAACCAATTTTGCCAGAATTCTTCTTTTTTAAGTTTTTCTAGCAAAAAATGATTAGGTGGATTTTGCAAAAAATTGATAAATATATCTATTGCCAATTTTTGCATTAAGAATGTCCCAACTTATAAGTCCATAAAATAGCATTCTAGTGGTAAACACCCCTAAAAATGCACAAAGTAGGGCAAAATAAGCAAAAAATTTACTTTTAAATTTTTCATGTAAATAATTATGCAAATACCAAGTAAAAATCCCAAGTCCTAAGAATGCAAAAGAAAGCGATATAAACCAATCATAGGCTCCACCTAAAAGTTCAAAAGGGTTTACAAGCCCCATAATCCAAGTTTGTCCTACATGTAGGGTTTGCAAAACTATAGCAGTGCTTAAAGCCCTATGCCCATAAGTCCTGTAAAAAACGACATTTTTTTCATGTTCGCTATTTTCAAAAAAACAATAATAAACAATAGCACCTAAAAATATAGTACTAGCGAAAAAATAAAGCAAAGTGATCTTAAAATCCCAAGTAGGCACACTTTCTTGCATGGAGCCATAAGCTCCACTCATAAAGAAAAGTCCTAAAATTCCACATATTAGCGTAAGATAAAACACCCAATTTGAAGTTTTTAGATAAAGCAAAAAGCCCAAAGCACACACAAGAGATACAAATAAAATTTCATTATTCATCCAGCCTATATGTCACTCATTATTTGCATAAAAAACACCCATTCTATTTAATACATTAAAAATGTGTGCAATATCATTTAAATGAAAAAATGAAGGGATAAAAGCAACCACCATTGCAAATTCCTTTGGATTTTTACCTTCTTTTAATCTCTCATAACACCCATCGCATTTGCTCATATGACCACTTTCATGATTAAATTGAGGTGCGCCATAAGGACATACCATAGAACAAGCTTTGCAGCCTATACACATACTATCATCGATTGTTACTATACCCTATTTATTTTCGTTGTTGCACCGGTTGGATAAGCTTTAAGACAAGATGGATTAGAACAATGATTACAAGAAATAGAAGTGTAGTAAGCAAAAACACTTTGCTCAAAACTTCCATCTTCTTTACAGGTCCAATTTCCCGCTTCAGTCTCAAATACACGGCGAAAATTAACCCCCACAGGCATGTTTTTATAATCCTTGCAAGAAGGTGAGCAAGTCCTACAGCCTAAGCATTTGTTTTGATCTAGCATAAAACCAAATTGTGAATTTTCTTCTAATTTCATCTTTTTCTCCTTAAACTTTTGCAATTTCAACTAAAATAGAATGTTGTCCATTTCCTTTAGAAATAGCAGTTGGCACTATACTTGCCAAAGAATTCACACAAGTTCCCACATTGGTGCCATTTTCATATTTTACCCATGCGCCTTGTGGGGTTACTGCACAACCTGGTATGATTCCTAAGTCATTTCTTACTTGCACCACATTGCCTGTTTTGATACTTCTTTACTCTGCATCTATGGTATTTATCCAAATTTCTTGTGGATTAGCTTCTCTAATTTGTGGAATTTCCCAAAAGCTAGAATGCGTTTTACCTTTGTAGTGATAGCCAAAAAATTGCAAAGGATACTTTTGTTTTAATGGATCTAAAATCCCTTCTCTTTGGCTTTCAAAAACAGGAATAGGCACTATTTGTTGTTCTTCTTTTAATTTCCAAGTTTTTTGCATTTGTGCGAGTTTTGTGCTATAAATTTCTATCCTTTCGCTAGGAGTTTTTAAAGGATTATTGATAGGATCTTTTATAAAACTTTGTAATGCCGCTACAGGTTTTACAGGCTCAAATTTTACAAGTCCTTTTTCGCACATTTCTTCAAAACTAGACAAAAGTGGATTTTTTTATACTTTCTTCATAAAGGTATTTTAGCCAATCTTTTTGTGTTCTTCCTTCGCTAAATTCTTTTTCTATGCCAAGTCTTTTAGCAAGTTCAAGACACATTTCATAAATTAGGTTTTGCTTCACCAACTGTCTCGATAGCTTTTTGACAATAAATAATATAAGGCTTATTGTTATAATATCCTGCACTAGGTTTTATAAAATCTTCTTGCTCTAGCATAGTTGCATCAGGTAAGATATAATCAGCATAATTGTTTGACGGAGTTCTAGTTACATTAATATCTCTACTATACACTTACACAAATTCTCATCGTTTAAAATATCATGCACTTATTTAATGGTGCTGTGCTGATTTGTAAGGCAATTTCCTGCTGTATTAAATAAATTTGATATTTTGTTTTAATTGTGTTTTACCACGTACTCCATCGCTAATATCTGCCATTTCTTTTCCGCGATAAATGGCATCTGTGAATAAAAAACAAGGCTTTATGGTGGTAATTTCTCTTGCAAGTTGAACTATGTGGTTTATAATCTTGCTAGCCCAATCAGGAGTTTTTTCTACTCCATCGTTTAGTCCTAAAACATAGCTTTCATAACTTGAGTTTTGGTTGTATCTTGTGGCAGAGTATTTTCGCTAAAGCTTATGGTGTATTTATCAAGAAAAGTTCTATCAAGTAAATCTTTTTATCATCACATAAGTTAGCACAGCAATCAAAGCTGCATCGGTTCCTGGTGCTAAAGGCTTTTTGATAAGCATAGCCTACTCCACCACCTCCCATTCTAGTTTCAACATGATTTGCTCTAAAAAATATAGCTAATTTTGCAGAGCGTAAAGTGTATATATCGCTAGCAGGAGATCCTCCATAGAAAAAATTCATAGCATTTGAAATTTGAGCCGTAGAATAAGAATTATGATAATTTAAATAATCACCATAAAGATTTAAAAGTCTAGCCCATGGACCTTGTGTACAGCGATTGATTATTGTTCTTGTTGTATAATTTATATAAAAGGCTTCATTGCCGTATTTTTCTTTAATTTCTTGCATTTTGGCAGAAATTTCATCAAAAGCTTGTTTCCAAGAAATAGGCATAAAAATTTACCTTCACCCCTTTTTCCCACTCTTTTTAAAGATCTTTTTAGGCGATTTGCGTTGTAAACTTTATATCTTGAACTACGCCCTCTAATACAGGCTCTTGCTTGACGATTATCAAAGCTATCATTCACCTTCATTATCAGTACTGATTATTTAATAATTCCATCTTGAGTATGCACTTTTACAGGACATTTTGTTCCGCAATTTACATTACATTCAGCCCATTTGCTGATCAATGGTGGAGTTTTTAATAAATTTGCACTTAGACTTATAGGACTTAAGGTTAAGCCACCAAACAAAGAACTCCATTTTAAAAATCTCTACGATTTTGTTTCATGTTATCTCCTTACATTTATGTGACAAAAGTAATTGCAATTATAATACAAATAATAATTTTATTCAATTAAAATTAAGACTTTAAAACTCCTAAATATAGGCTTTATAATGGATTTTTCGTTTATGAATTTAACTTCAAAAAATAAAAATTTGAATAATATAATGATAAAAATTTTATTAAATATAGTATTTAAATAGAAATTTATAACTAAAATATAACTTTATCCCCCGTATAGGCTTGCGAGTTAAGTTTTTTTGTTTTATAATTTTGTGCGTTATTAAAATAAAAAGGTTTTTTATGTTGAGATTTTTAATTTTTGCAATGTTGTTGTTTGTGAATTTAGAAGCAAAAACCCAAAAAGATATGCTTATTATAGCAGTTGAAAATGAAATCACAAGGATAAATCCTGCTTATAGCGAGGATCATGATGCAGTGATTAATCTTGTATTTTCAGGGCTTACGCGTTTTGATGAAAATATGAGTTTAAAACCTGATTTGGCTAAGTCTTGGGATGTTAATAAAGATGGGCTTATTTATGATATTTTTTTAAGAGATGATGTTTTATGGCATGATGGAGTCAAATTTGGTGCTGATGATGTGAAATTTAGTATAGAAGCCTTTAAAAATCCTAAAAACAATTCTTCTGTTTATGTCAATTTTGAAGACATTAAAAGTGTGGAAATTTTAAATCCTTCTCATGTAAAAATCACACTTTTTAAACCTTATCCCGCATTTTTAGATGCTTTAAGCATAGGAATGCTTCCTAAACATTTGCTTGAAAATGAGAATTTAAACACAAGCTCTTTTAATCAAAATCCTATAGGCACAGGTCCTTATAAATTTGTAAAATGGAAAAAAGGTGAATATGTTGAATTTAAAGCCAATGAACATTTTTATCTTGATAAGGTAAAAACTCCAAGACTTATTATAAAACACATTTTTGACCCTTCTATAGCTAGTGCCCAGCTTAAAAATGGCAAGATAGACGCAGCTTTAATCGATGTTTCTTTGCTAAATCTTTTTAAAAATGATGAAAATTTTAGAATTTTGCGTGAAAAATCGGCTGATTATCGGGCTTTAATGTTTAATTTTGATAATGAATTTTTAAAAGATTTAAAAGTAAGACAAGCCTTAAATTACGCAGTTGATAAAGAAAGTATAGTAAAAAATCTTTTACATGGTTATGCTTTTGTAGCTAATCACCCTTTAGAGCGTTCTTGGGCAAATTCTAAGAATTTTAAAATTTACAGATATGATCCTAAAAAAGCCGAGGACTTGCTTGTAAGTGCAGGTTTTAAGAAAAATAAAGATGGAAATTTTGAAAAAGATGGGAAAATTTTAGAATTTGAAATTTGGGCAATGAGTAATGATCCTTTAAGGGTAAGTTTAGCTGGAATTTTGCAAAGCGAATTTAGAAAAATAGGAGTTGTAAGCAAGGTGGTGACTAAACCTGCTGGAAGTTTTGATTATTCTAAAGTAGATAGTTTTTTAATAGGCTGGGGAAGTCCTTTAGATCCTGATTTTCACACTTTTAGGGTATTTGAAAGTTCGCAAGATAGTGCTTTAAATGATGAGGGTTGGAATTTTGGACATTATCATGATAAAAAAGTGGATATAGCCTTGCAAAAAGCAAGAAATACTTCAAATTTAGAAGAGAGAAAAAAATATTATAAAGATTTTATAGATGCTTTGTATGAAAATCCTCCTTTTATTTTTTTAGCCTATCTTGATTTTGCTTTAGTTTATAATAAAGATTTAAAAGGTATCAAAGCAAGGACTTTAGGTCATCATGGAGTGGGTTTTACTTGGAATATTTATGAGTGGAGTAAATAGTGCTAAAACGCTTAGTTTTTAGTATTTTTATAGCATTTTTTAGTACTTTTTTATGTTTTGTTTTACTTCATTTTAGCAAAGGCAGTATAGCTTATGCTAATGGAGTTAATTCGCAAAGTAAAGAATTTGTTCAAAGAATAGAACAAAATTTAGGGCTTGATAAGCCTTTGCTAGAGCAGTATAAAATTTGGCTTTTTAAGGCTTTAAAAGGAGATTTAGGGGTTTCTTTTTTAAGTGGAGAAAGTGTTTTAAAGCTTATAAAAGAAAGAATTTTTAATACTTTTATTTTGGGTTTTAGTGCCTTAATGCTTTTATTTTTACTCAGTGTTTTTTTGGCACTTTTAGGATATTACTATAAAGAAAGTTCTATAGATAAAATCATCACTTTTTTAGCTTTTAATTTTTTTGCTTTACCTCCTTTTGTTTTAGCTTTATTGTTTGTTTTAATTTTTGGAATTTTTTGGAAAATTTTGCCTGTTATGGGAAGTAGTGATATAGGCTTTGAAGATGATTTTTTAAATCGTTTAGAGCATTTGATTTTACCTGTTTTGGTGCTCGTTTTATCACATTTGGCGTTATTTTTAAGGATTGCTAGAAATTTTATCAATGAAAGTTTTTCTCAAATTTTTATTCAAAATTTATACGCTAGAGCTTTGAGGGAAAAAGATATTTATTTTTTAGTTTTGAAATATTCTTTAAGTCCTATTGTGGCTTATTTTGGGGGAAGTGCTTTAAGTTTTATGATGGGAACTTATGTGGTAGAAAGTGTCTTTGCTTACGAGGGGCTTGGGTCTTTACTTTTTAAAAGTATTATTTTTAAAGATTATCCTGTTGTGCTTGCGCTTATATTTTTTAGTGTTTTGCTTGCAGCATTTTTTACATTTTTAAGTGATATTGTAGCTAGGATTTTAAATCCTAGATTAAGAAGGCTTGATTTTGTTTAAATTTCTTATCATACTTGCGCCTTTAATTTTTTTGTTTTTATGCGCCTTATTCGCACCTTTTTTGACTCCTTTTGATATTTTAAGCACTCATTTAGAAAATTTGCATCAAGCTCCTAATTTTACTTATATTTTAGGGACTGATTTTTTAGGTAGGGATTTGTTTTCTCGTTTGCTTTTTGCTTTGAGAAATTCTTTGATTATAGGTGTTGGTGGATCTTTATTGTCTATTATTTTTGCTTTGTGTTATTTGTTTTTAGCACGATGTTTTTTTTATATTTTTTGGATGCGTATTTTAGAGTTTTTTTTAGCCTTGCCTGCTTTTTTACTTATGATGTTTTTTCAAAGCATGATAACTTCTGATGTGTTTTTGATGATTTTTTTAATCGCTTTAATTCATTGGTGTTTCATAGCAAGAATTATAGAAAGTGAATTAAAAAGACTTGAAAATTTAGATTTTTACAAAGCAAATATAGTGCTTGGAAGAACTAAATTTAGAGCTTTTTTTAAAGATTTAATACCCGCTTTAAAAACACTGATTTTTACACTTTTTATATTTAATATTGTTCATGCTATAGCCACAGAAGCTACTTTGAGTTTTTTTGGACTGGGCTTAGGATTTGAAATTCCAACTTTAGGTACTCTTTTGAGTGAGTCTTCAAAAGCAGTTTTTATAGGTGCTTGGTGGATGATACTTTTTCCACTTTTAAGCTTGCTTTTGTTGTTTTTACCTCTTTTATGGTTGGGTAATTTTTTACAAAAAATTTGGGGTATAAGATCTTGAAGGTAAGAAATTTAAATATCAGTTTGAAGAATAATTTATTGCTTAAGGATATTAATTTAGATATAAAAACAGGCAAAACTTTAATGATACTAGGACAAAGTGGAGTGGGTAAAAGCTTGTTAGGAAAAGCTTTGGTAAGACTTTTAGATTCTAATTTCACAATAAGTTTTGATGAATTAAGTTTTCATAATTCTTGTATTTTTAATTTTAACAAAGAAGAACTTAGAGATTTTCGTTCTAAGGTGGCACTTGTTTTACAAGATGCAGAGCTTAGTCTTTATCCTTATTTGGATATTGGAAATTTATGTCATCTTGTTTTAAAAACTCATACAAAATTAAAACAAAAAGAAAGAAAAGATTATGCTTTTTCTTATTTTAAAAAATTAGGATTTGAAAATCTTGATCGTTTGTGGCATTCTTATGCTAATGAATTAAGTTTGGGTATGGCAAGAAGGGTGAGCCTAGCTTTAGCATTATTAAATCAACCCCAAATTTTAATTTGTGATGAAATCACAGCTTCTTTGGATAAAGAAAACGCTTCTAAGATTATATCGATTTTAGAAGAATTAAAAAATAACACAGCCTTAGTTTGCATCACTCATGATTTAAATTTGGTAAATTCTTTAGCAGATGAAATTCTTATGCTAGAAAAAAATAGTTCAAATTTATATAGCTTAGATGAGTTTTTAAGGTATTATAATGCTTAAAGTTTGTAATTTAAGTAAGTTTTATGAGCTTAAAAAGCATTGGTATTTAAAAAAAGAAAGACATATTATTTTTGATAATATCAATTTTTCTTTAAATGAAAATGACAATTTAATAGTTTTAGGTAAAAGTGGTGCAGGTAAAAGTACATTAGCTAGAATTCTTTGTTTTTTAGAAGATCCAAGCGAGGGTGAGGTATGGTATGAAAATCTTAACTTACACAAGCTTGATAAAAACAAACAGAGACTTTTAAGAAAGCAAATTCAGTATTGCTTTCAAGATCAAAAAATGACTTTAAACCCTTATAAAAAAATCAAAAATCTTATACAAGATGGTTTGGAAAATTTTAATTTACAAAAGAATGATGACTTGATTTTAGAATTTTTTGATTTTTTTAGTCTAAAAAAACAAATTTTAGAACAAAAACCCTATGAATTAAGCGGAGGAGAAGCCACGCGTGTAGGTCTTATCCGTGCTTTGGTTTTAAATCCTAAATTGTTGATTTTAGATGAAATTACTTCAGCGCTTGATATTAAAACTTCTAAAGAAATTTTAACTTTTTTATATATCTATCAGCAAAAAAATAATATTTCTTATATATTTATAACCCATCAAAGTGATCTTTTTTATAAATTTAATCATAAAAAATTAAAACTTTAAAAAATATTTTTTAATATAAGTTTCAATATAGAAAGTTTAGAGTAAAATAAAGAAAAGTGTAAATTTAATTTTTGTTGTGGAGTGATTAAAGTGCTTTAAAAAAGGAGAATAAATGTCTCATATAGATGCTTCGCATCCTTATTTCGGTATTTTTTTAATGCTAGTACTTGCTAGTGTTATTTTTTTTGGACTGGTTTTTTTAGCTTCAAAAATTGGTAATAATTTTGCCGCAAAAAATCGCAAAAAATTAGGACTTGGAATTTATGAATGTGGTCCTATTCCTGTTAAACAAGCTAACAAGATTAACTCTCAATTTTTCATCATCGCCTTAATCTTCATACTTTTGGATATAGAAGTTGTGTTTTTATTTCCTTGGGCTTTGATTTTTAAAGATTTAGGTTGGTTTGGGCTTTTAGAAGTTTTTGTTTTTATCGTACTTTTAGGAGTTGGATTTTTATATGCTTATAAAAAAGGAGCGTTTGCATGGCAGAGCATCAAGTAAATTATGCAAGTGGTTTGCCCGTCGTTTTAACTAGCGTTGATAAACTAGTTCAATGGGGTAGGAGTAATTCTTTATGGGCTTTATCTTATGGACTTGCCTGTTGTGCGATTGAGATGATGGCGGCCGGGGGTTCAAGATATGATTTTGATAGATTTGGAACGATTTTTAGAGCTTCACCACGCCATAGCGAAGTGATGATTATCGCAGGAACTTTGTGTAAAAAACACGCTGAATTTACAAGAAGACTTTACGATCAAATGCCTGATCCTAAATGGGTGATTTCTATGGGAAGTTGTGCCAATACAGGCGGTATGTTTAATACTTATTCTACGGTTCAAGGTGTGGATAGAATTATACCTGTAGATATTTATGTGCCAGGCTGTGCTCCACGCCCAGAAAGTTTTCAGTTTGCTTTGATGATTTTGCAAAAAAAGATCCGCAAAGAAAAAGCAAGTCGTAAGATCGCACCTAAAAGGTTGATATGATGAGAAAGTATAGCGATAAAAAAAATGCTCAAACTCAAAATTATTACAAAGATAGATTTTATCACGCGCCATACACTGTAAAATCTGATGTTAATGAAAGTGTTTTTAAAGATGATTTTGAAGTTTTAAAAACTCAAGTAGAAATTTTAAATTCCTTTGTAGAGCTTGATTTTTGGGTAATAGAAATTAAAAAAGAAGACAACGTTAAAACTTTGCAAATGCTTAAAACTTTAGGGTATTTAAGTTTTACAGAGGCAAGTGCTATTGATTTTGTAGCAGATAAAAATGGTTTTGAAGTATTTTATCAGCTTTTAAATTTAGAAAAAAAATTAAGAGTGAGAATAAAAACTTTTGTAGGCGTAAAAGAGCGTTTGCAAAGCGTGGCTCATGTTTTTAAAGGGGCAAATTGGAGTGAGAGAGAAATTTATGATATGTTTGGAATTTTCATCATAAATCATCCCAATTTAAAACGCATTTTAATGCCTGATGATTGGTTTGGACATCCGCTTTTAAAAACTTATCCTTTAAAGGGTGATGAGTTTGCAAGATGGTATGAGATTGATAAAATTTTTGGTAAAGAATATCGTGAAGTAGTGGGTGAAGAACAAAGAGATTCTGGTTTTGTTGATGATAAAGATACGCTAAATTTTGCAAGACTTTATCATGAAGTGCCAAAAGGTGGTCAAAAGAAGGAAGTTTCCTTTAAACAAGAATATCAAGAAGATGAAGGCGTAGCTTTTGTAAAAAAAGTAAAACGTGATGAAGCAAAAATTTTAGAGAAAAGGCGTTAAAATGCAAATTCCTAGCAAGTTAAAACCTTATTATGAAAATATAGCTTTTGAGCAAGAAGACTCAAAAATGATTATCAATTTAGGCCCTCAACACCCTTCAGCACATGGAAATTTACGTCTTATTTTAGAACTTGATGGAGAGCAAGTTGTAAAAGCACGTCCTTGTATAGGTTATATGCATCGTGGTATGGAAAAAATGGCTGAAAATATGATTTATCAAGAATTTATTCCTACTACTGATAGAATGGATTATATCGCCGCTTCAGCGAATAATTATGCTTATTGTGCAGCGGTTGAAAAGCTTTGTGGTTTAGAGATTCCACGCCGTGCAGCAGTGATACGCATGATACTTTTAGAATTAAACCGTATTGCATCACATTTGCTTTGGCTTGCCACTCATGCGCTTGATATTGGTGCGATGAGTGTGTTTTTATACTGCTTTAGAGAACGTGAGTATGTTTTGGATTTGATAGAAAAGTATTGCGGCGCAAGGCTTACGCATTCTTCTATGAGAATAGGCGGGGTTATGCTTGATTTACCTGAGAATTATTTAGAAGAAATGCTTGCATTTTGTGACAAATTTCCAAATGATCTAAAAGATTATGAAGATCTTTTAGATGATAATAGAATTTGGCGTTTAAGAACTGAAAATGTAGGTGTGGTTACCAAAGAACAAGCCTTAAATTGGGGTTGTACGGGTGTGATGTTAAGAGGAAGTGGTATAAAATACGATATACGCAAAGAAGAGCCTTATTTGCTTTATAATGAAGTCGAATTTGGTGTGCCTTATGCTACACAAGGGGATTCTTATGCAAGATATAAAGTTTATATGCAAGAATTTCGTGAAAGTTTGAAAATCCTTAGGCAATGTGCCACGCTTTATAAAGATACTCCACCTGAAATTTTAGCTACGCATCCTGAGTATGTAAGTGCTTCAAAGGAACAAATTTTAACGCAGAATTATTCCTTAATGCAGCATTTTGTTTTAATCACTCAAGGTTTAAAACCTCCTAAAGGCGAAGTTTATGTGCCTACCGAAAGTCCAAAAGGTGAGCTTGGCTTTTTTATCCATAGTGATGGTACAGGAAGACCTTATCGTTTAAAGGCTAGAACGCCTAGTTATTGGCATTGTGCGTTTTTTGAAGAAATGCTTGTAGGTACTTATTTGGCTGATGTTGTAGCCATTATGGGTAATGTAAATATAGTTTTAGGTGAGATAGATCGATGAGAAGAGTAGATTTAAGAAAAAGCAAAGAGCTTTTTGAAGATTTAGCACAAATCATAAAAGAAGCAAAACAAGGTGAGGTTTTAGTGGTGCTTTTTGAAATCGGCGATTTTTCTCCTGTTGAAAAAAGTTTTTCTTTTGTAAAAGAACAAGGTTGCGAGCTTTTAAATTCTTTGAAATTTAATCAAGTGGATTGGACTATTGTTATAAAAAAGGAGAGGGTATGATTTATGATAATGCTCTTTGTTTTTTAGATATGCCAAGCCTTAAAAACAAAAATTTATGTGAAAAAATAGGTGTAAATAGTATTAATATTTCTTGTTTGGAAGATAAAAATTTAAAAGCTAAATTTTACAAATGCGAAATTGCAAGTTTGAGTTTTGTTTTAGCCTTGCTTTGTAAATTAAGCGATGAAGGACAATTTAGCGATTTAGATGAGGGATATTTAAGTGCTGAATCTTGCTTTGGAGAGGAAGAAGCAGGTGAAGTGCTTGCTTTTTTAAAAGAGGCTAAGTATTTAATTATAGATAAAAATATCCATTTTTATAAAGATAGCGAAAATATCAAATATTTTTTGAATTTCTTAAGCGTAAAATATGAATTAAAGATTTTAGATAGCGATGAAGAAGAATGCGATTTTAAAAAGGCAAAATTAAACACCTTAAAAGAACTAGATAATTATGATGGTTTAGTGCTTTTTAGAGCAAATTTGCAAGATAAAAATTTACATTGTTCAAAGCAATTTTTACAAATTGCAAAATGCAAAGATCAAAGTGAAGTTAAAATTTTGGCTAAAGATTTTAGTTTTAAAACCAAGCTTTGTTTAGATGAAAATTTACAAGGCACCATAGCTTTTTTAAATTATGAAAACAATGGTTTTGATTTTACTCCAATTCGCATAAAGGAAGCAAAATGACAGTTAAGATTAATGGTATAAATTGCGCCTTTGAAGAAGGCGAATATATTTTAAATATAGCAAGAAGAAATGATATTTTTATCCCAGCGATTTGCTATCTTTCAGGCTGTAGTCCTACTTTGGCTTGTCGTATGTGTATGGTTGAAGCTGATGGTAAAAAGGTATATTCTTGCAATACTAAAGCAAAAGAGGGTATGGTTGTAGAAAGTGATTTAAAAAATCTTTGGGATGAAAGAAATGAGATCATGCAAGCTTATTGTATCAATCATCCTTTAGAATGTGGAGTTTGCGATAAATCAGGCGAGTGTGAATTGCAAAATTTCACTCATAAAAGTCGTGTAAATGTTCAAAAACATTGGATTAAAGACACGCATAAACCGCATAAACATTGGGGAATGATTAATTACGATCCCGCACTTTGCATAGTATGTGAGCGTTGTATTACAGTTTGTAAGGATAAAATCGGCGAAAGTGCTTTAAAAACCGTTCCTCGTGGCGGAGATAGTGTGGATAATAGCTTTAAAGAGAGCATGGGAAAAGATGCTTATGCGATTTGGACTAAATTTCAAAAAAGTTTGATAGGTCCTGCAAATGGCGACACGCTTGATTGTTCATTTTGTGGGGAATGTACAAGCGTATGCCCAACAGGAGCTTTGATAGGTTCGAAATTTCAATACACTTCAAATATTTGGGAACTTAAAAGAATCCCTGCTTCAAATCCGCATTCAAGCGATTGTGAGTTGATGTATTATGATATTAAGCAAAGTGGTATTAGCAATCAAAAAGAAAAAATTTATCGTGTGAGTAATGATTTTGCCTTTGCGAGTTTAAATAAGGCTGCAAGATTTGCTTTTGATACGCAAAATGAGGCAGATAAAGATGAAAAAGCCTTTAAAGAACTTGTGGAGCTTTTTGAGAAAAATGAAATTAAAAACATTAAATTTAATAGTTTTATTACCAATGAAGAAGCTTTGATTTTACAAAATTTAAAAAAGAAATTTAATCTTTCTTTGATCAATGAAGAAGCTTTGAAATTTAAAGAATTTTTACAAGAATTTATCGCTAATTCTGGCGAGTTTTATAGTGCTAATACTCAAGATATAACAAAAAGTGATTTTTTGGTTGTGGCTGGAATGCTTTTAAGATATGATGCTCCAACACTTAGCTATAAAATCAATAATGCTTTAGTGATGAATAAAGGCTCAGGGCTTTATTTTCATCCTATGGAAGATATGGGTATAGCAAAATATTCTAAAAATTTTATTTCACACATTCATAAAAGTGGCGATGAAGAGCAAATTTTATATTTTTTACTTCAAAAATTTAGCCAAGATGAAGATATTAAAACTCATTTAGCAGAGTTTTTTGTTAGTGAAAATAAAGAAATAGAAGAAAGTATCAACGAAGAAGTTGTAGAGCAAGTCATAGAAAAAGATGAAGAAGGCAATGAAATCCAAAAAGAAGTAAAAAAAGTCGTGCCTAAGAAAGTGAAAAAAATCATAGAAGTGCAACGCTCTATTTTTGCTAAAAATTTAGGCATAGATGAAGATAAATTAGAAGATTTATTGCTTAAAAAAGCAAATTTTACTCTTGTTATAGGGAGTGATTTTTATTTTCATAAAAATGCGAAAAAACTTGCTAAATTACTTGCTTTGATCCAAAATACCACTCCTTTTAAAGTCTTTTTAAATCCTACGCATACCAATACCTTAGGTGTGGCCATGATTTGCGATTTGGATAAAAACACACAAGAAGGCAAGACTTTAGGTTATAATGAAAAAGGTGATTTTAGTTTTTCTTATGAAGAGCATGCAAATTTAGCTAGTGCGAGTTTAAATCAGCAAGAAGGAACTTTTTTAAATTACGATAAAAGAGTGGTGCCAACTAACGCTGCTTTAGAATTTAAGGGATATTTTTTAAATGATTTAGCTAATGCTTTAGGTTTTGATGAGGAATATACCATAAATTATACTAAGAGACTCCCTATAAATAAAGGTTTTTCTCCGATTGATTTTGATCATTTAGACAATTTTTATACCAATGCAGGCGATTGTAAAAGGGGATATGAGCTTAATTTAGAATGTTTTAAACAAGTTGCTAAAAAAGAATTCATCTCTCCAAATTTTGAAAATTTAAACCCAAAAGAAGATGAAATTTTGCTTTATAGTGCTAATCCTAGCTATCAATTTGGTAGATTTTCAAATCGTGCTAGTGCGATTAATGAGGTGATTTTTTTAGGTGTAAGTGAAAATTTAGCTAAAGAGAAAAATTTAAAAGATAAAGATCTTGTAAAACTTAAAATAAAAGATAAAGAATTAAGCCTTAGTGTGCGTGTGGATAAGGATATAAAAAATGGAGCTTTCTTACCGTATTTTGATGAAAAACTTGACACGCTAAGCTTTTTTGATGAAAGATTTGTTGTGGCGAATTTAGAAAAATTAGGAACAAACCATGAGTGATTTTGCTTTTTTTGCTTTAGAGGCTTTGATTAAATGTATTATTGTCATTGCAATATTTGCGAGTTTAGCAGGTCTTGCAACTTATGCTGAAAGAAAAGTTTTAGCTTATTTTCAAAGACGCATAGGGCCTGATATGGTAGGGCCTTTTGGGCTTATTCAACTTGTAGCTGATATGATAAAACTTTTTACTAAAGAAGATATAATCCCTTCAAATTCGCAAAAATTTATTTTTGCTATAGCACCTTTGATTTCTGCTATTTGTGCTTTTGTTTCTTTAGCGGCTATTCCTATGCTACCTGAATTTACTTTATTTGGAAGGGTGATTCAGCCTATAGTGGCAGATATCAATGTAGCTTTGCTTTTTGTCATCGGCACTTCAGGACTTTGCTTTTATGCGGTGTTTTTGGGTGGACTTGCAAGTAATAATAAATGGTCGATTTTAGGGGCTGCAAGAGGGCTTGTAGCGATTATTTCCTATGAAAGCGTAGGAGCTTTGGCTTTGATTGCTATTGTAATGCTTGTAGGTTCTTTTTCTTTGGTGGATATTAACAATTATCAAAGTGATGGATTTTTTTCTTGGCTTATTTTTAAACAGCCCTTGGCTTTTGTGCTTTTTATAATTGCTTTATTTATAGAGACCAATAGAACTCCGCTTTGTTTGACGGAAAATGATGCTGAAATTGTAGCGGGTTATGGAACGGAGTATTCGGGTTTAAGATGGGGTATGTTTTTTATAGGTGAATATGCTTCTATGATAGCTGGAGCTATTTTGGTAACTCTTTTGTTTTTAGGGGGTTTTAACAGCTTTTGGATTATTCCTGGTTGGATTATGATGATAGTAAAATCAAGTTTTATTTTCTTTTGGTATTTTTGGGCA
Source organism: Campylobacter sp. BCW_6465 (assembly GCF_001762815.1). NCBI lineage: Bacteria > Pseudomonadati > Campylobacterota > Epsilonproteobacteria > Campylobacterales > Campylobacteraceae > Campylobacter > Campylobacter sp. BCW_6465. Next base: position 8,601 of record NZ_MJXN01000101.1, on the reverse strand, counting down.
AGAGCTGCTTTTCCGCAATTGCGTCCAGATCAAGTGATGAAAATGTGCTATTTGATCTTAATCCCTTTAGCGGTTTTAAACCTTTTAATCACTGCTTTGGCAGTTCTTTTATAGGAGTTTGATATGAAAAATTATTATTTAGTGGATGAGAAAAGAAAAACTCCTGTTAGCACTTGGGAGAAAATTTCACAAGCTTTGCGTAGAAGCGTTAAACTAGAGCTTTTTGTAGGGCTTTTTGTGATGATGAGAGAATTACTTAAGAGAAATAATAGCGCTACGATTAAATATCCTTTTGAAAAGGTAAAGCTTGACAATCGTTACCGTGCTGTTCATCGTTTGATGCGTTTTATAGAAAGCGAAAATGAAAGATGTATAGGTTGTGGGCTTTGCGAAAAAATTTGCATTAGTAATTGTATCAGAATGGAAACTTCTTTAGATGAAAATGGGCGTAAAAAAGTAGGAAATTATAGTATTAATTTAGGGCGTTGTATTTATTGTGGTTTTTGCGCTGAGGTTTGCCCAGAACTTGCTATAGTACATGGGACAGAGTATGAAAATGCAGCCGAGCAAAGGTCTTATTTTGGCTATAAGCAAGATTTTTTAACTCCTATTGATAAGCTTAAAAATCAAGTTGAATTTGAAGGAGCAGGAAGTCTTAGAAAGGATGCAAATTTGTGGGTTAAAAAAACGCCAAATTATTACGATGTGATGATTGAAAGAGCCTTAGAAAATCAAAATACGCAAGAGCAAGGAGAAAATAAATGATAGAAAATTTGGCTTTTGTATTTTTTAGTGTAGTGGTTTTAGGCTTTTTTGGTATTGCGGTTTTAAGTAAAAATATGCTTTATTCTCTTTCGGCTTTAGCGGGTGGAATGGTGTTTTTATCGGGATTTTATTTTTTACTTGATGCAGAGTTTTTAGGCGTGATACAAATTATTGTTTATAGTGGAGCTGTACTTGGACTTTATAGTTTTGCGATGATGTTTTTTGATACTTCTAAGGAATTTAAAGAACAACTTAAAGCTAAAAAAAGTTTTTTTACTTTGGTGGTTTTAAGTGCAATTTTACTTTTGGCCATGCTTATAGGTTTTAAATACCAAAATATCAGCACGGATTTGCCTTTAAATGATCCTGCTTTGTTTGATTTTAATAAACAACTGGCTTTAGCGATTTTTTCAAAATATCTTTTGGCTTTTGAATTCATAGCCATTTTACTTTTGATTGCTTTAGTTTGTGCTATAGTACTTACTCATAAAGAGCTGGCAAAGGAAAAACAATGATAGAAAAGTATTTTTTTATAGCTATTTTAATGTTTGTCATAGGGCTTGTAGGGATTTTAAAAAGACAAAATCTCATCATGCTTTTTATTTCGAGTGAAATTTTATTAAATAGTGCTAATTTAGCCTTAGTAGCAGCTTCTAAAATGCACAATGATTTAAATGGACAGGTTTTTGCACTTTTTATCATGGGTGTAGCGGCTTGTGAAGTAGCTGTTGGTGTAGCTTTGTGTGTGCTTTGGTATAGAAGAAAAGGCACTTTGGAATTAAAAAGCTTAAAAGAAGTGGAGGCTTAGTATGCAAAATTTGGCTTTGATTTCTCTTTTTAGTCCTTTTATTGCTTTTTTGTTTGCAAGTTGTTTTGCTTTGAGTGAGAAAAAACAATTTGTAGGGATAATTTGCTCACTTCTAATAGCTTTGAGTGCTTTTTGTTCTTTGTATTTGCTTTTTTGCAATGAAGCTTTTAATGTGAGTTTGTTTGAATGGTTTGCTGGAGTAAATTTTGGATTTGATATAGATGCCATTTCGCTTACTATGATGAGTGTTGTAGGTATTGTAGCTACTTGTGTGCATTTTTATAGTATTTTTTATATGGCTCATGATGAAGGTTTTAATAAATTTTTTGCTTATTTAGGACTTTTTGTCTTTTCTATGCTTTTTTTAGTTATGAGTGATAATTTCTTAGGACTTTTTGTAGGTTGGGAAGGTGTTGGGCTTTGCTCTTGGTTGCTTATAGGTTTTTGGTATAAAAATGATACTTATTCTTTTGCAGCTAATGAAGCTTTTATTATGAATCGTATTGCAGATTTGGGTATGCTTTTAGGAATTTTTTGGCTTTATTTACAAGCAGGAACTTTAAAATATAATGAAGTTTTTTCCATGGCACAAAGCCTAGATCACAATGCTTTGATCTTAATCGCAACTTGTTTATTTATAGGAGCTATGGGAAAATCTGCACAATTTCCTTTTCACACTTGGCTTGCTGATGCTATGGCAGGGCCAACTCCTGTTTCTGCATTAATCCATGCAGCAACCATGGTAACAGCGGGGGTTTATTTGGTAATTCGTGCTAGCACGCTTTATGATTTAGTTCCTGAGGTTTCTTATATTATTGCCTTACTTGGAGCTTTTGTAGCGATTTTTGCAGCCTCTATGGCTTTGGTGGCTAGGGATTTAAAACGCATTATTGCTTACTCTACCTTATCACAACTTGGATATATGTTTGTAGCTGCAGGACTTGGGGCTTATGGTATAGCTTTATTTCACTTAGCTACACATGCTTTTTTTAAATCTTTACTTTTTTTAGGTGCTGGAAATGTAATGCATGCTATGAATGATAAATTAGACATTAAAAAAATGGGTGGACTTTTTAAACCTTTAAAATTTACGGCTATTTTGATGTGTATAGGATCTTTAGCTTTAGCAGGAATTTATCCTTTTGCAGGATTTTTCTCTAAAGATTTGATTTTAGGATATTCTTTCATTTCTTTTCACCATGGTATTTTTTTAGTGCTTTTAATCGCAGCTTTTTTAACAGCATTTTATAGCTTTAGACTTTTAATGTTGGTATTTTTTACCCCTGCAAGGCATGATGAACATCCACATGAAGCAAGTAAAATCGCACTTTTGGCTATGAGTCCTTTGATGGTTTTAGCTATTGTTGCAGGATTTTTTGAACATAGTTTTTTTGAATATTTAAGCACAAAATTAGTTTTTATTGATGCACAAAATCAAATTGTAATGATTTGTGCGAGTGTAGCAGCTATTTTGGGTGTAATTTTGGCTATTTTTGCTTATAAAAATTCTTGGTTTAAAGAAAGTATTGAAGAAAATAAAATTCACAAACTTTTAAGTAATGATTATTTTATTCCTAGATTCTATCATCAATTTATTGTTTCAAAATATGAAAGCTTATGTGCGATTTTAAAACATTGTGATCTTTATATTTTTGATAGAATAGTTGAAAAAATTGCTTTTTATTCTCAAAATATTTCACAAAAAATGATTATGCCAAACAGCTTAAACTTAATGCTTAGATTTTTGGTGACAGCTTTTGTGATTTTGTTGATTTTGGTATGGATGGTGTAAAATGCTAAATTATTTGATATTTTTTCCTTTAATTTCTGCTTTTGTGGTTTTGCTTTTAAATCGTGGAGGCGTTAAGGTTTTTAGCGTTGTTGTAAGTTTTATGATTTTGGCTTTAAATTTGGATATTTTTGCGGATTTTTTACAAGGGGCAAGCTTTGATTATAATCTCTCTTTTAAAATTTTGAAATTTTTTAGCTTTCATGTAGGAGTAGACAGTATCGCAATTATATTGATGCTTTTAAGTTCTTTGATGATATTTTTAAGCTTTTTATTTTTAAAGCTGGAACAAAAAGCGCTTGTATCTTGTATATTCTTTTTAGAATTTGCTATTATGGGACTTTTTAGCGCAAAAGATGGTTTGTTATTTTATGTTTTTTGGGAATTTTCTCTTTTGCCTTTGCTTTATATTATGGGAGTTTATGGTAAAGATTTTAGAGCAGGGGTGAAATTTTTTATCTGTGCTTTTGCGGGTTCAATTTTAATGCTTGTAGCATTGATTTATCAAGCTTATTTAAATTATCAACTTTTAAACATCTTCACTTTTGACTTGGAAATTTGGAAAAATAATGCCTCAGCAGTAAATTTCACAGAGCAACTTTTACTTTTTGGAGCATTTTTTATCGCTTTTGCTATCAAAGCTCCTTTATTTCCACTTCATACTTGGGCACCTAAGGTTTATGCAAATTCGCCTGTGCTTGTTTCTGTAATGCTTGTAGTTTTTAAAATGGCTCCTTTTGGATTTTTACTTTTTTGTTTACCACTTTTTCCAGATGCGAGTGTGTATTTTATGCCTTTAATTGTAGCTTTATGTATAGTGAGTATCGTTTATAATGCTTTAATTGCTTATAGAGCAGAAAATATTAAAGAATTGATCGCTTATAGTTCTATTTCACATCTTGGTGTGATGATTTTGGGAATTTTTTCTTTAAATGCTTTAGGTATTAGTGGTGCGGTTTTTTATATGTTTGCACACGGTATTGTAACAGGATCTTTATTTTTAATGGTTGAACTTTTATATCAAAGATATCATACTTATGATATTTCTTTTTACCATTCTTTGGCCAAAAAAGCACCTTTATTTTCAATTTTCTTTATGCTAATTTTACTTGCGAGTGTTTCTTTGCCTTTAACTGTTTCTTTTGTGGGAGAGTTTTTAATTCTTTTAGGTATAGCAAAGATTAATTTATTTTACGCTTTGTTGGCAGGTTTGGTGATTATTTTAGGAGCGATTTATATGTTCGCAGTATTTAGAAAAATATTTTTCATGCAAAAACAAAGCTTTATAGAGGGTTTTTCTTTACGCTTTAGAGAAATAGTAGCGCTTGTGTGTATTGTAGTAATGATTTTTGGACTAGGGCTTATGCCAAATATACTTTTAAAGCCGATACAAAAAGATGTGGATAATCTTATAAAAACAATGAATATTAGAGCTGTGGAGCAAAATACTTTAGATTTTTTATCTAAAATAGGAGAGGCAAATGTTAAATAATTTTTTAAATTTAGAACTTTTAAATATAAGCTTATCTTATCCATTTTTATTTTTAATTACAACCGCAATAGTTCTTTTGCTTTGCTCTGGTTTTTGGAAATTTCATCGATCGTTTTATATTGGCATAAGTTCTTTATCTTTAATTGTAAGTGCTTTTTTGATTTTAAATAATGCAAATGCTCAAGGTTTAGAAGCAAAAGCTTTTTTGGCTACTTTAAATAATGATATTGTTTCATTTTATGCTTCTTTGGTGATTTTGTGTTTTTCATTTTTATATCTTTTAATGCAAAAAGAAGAAAATCAGGGTGAATTTTATGCTTTATTTTTATTTGTGATTGCATCTTTGCTTTTGATGGTTTCAAGCTCAAATTTAGTACTTATTTTTATAGGACTTGAAAGTTCTTCTTTAGCACTTTATACTTTAATAGCAATGCGTGGAAGTGATAATGCTATTTCAAGTGCGATAAAATACTTTAGTGTAGCGGCTGTAGGAGCTGGGTTTTTTGTTATGGCTGTAGCTTTTATTTATTTAAAAATAGGAACTTTAGATTTATCTGCTAATTTAGCGTTAAAAAATGAGTTTCAAAAAGATCCCATGCTTTTGGGTGCTGGAGTGATGATTTTCGTTCTTTGTGCAATTAAGCTTTCTTTGGCGCCTTTTCATTTTTGGCTTAAAGACGTGTATTATGCAGCACATACAAATTTGGTTGCTTTTATTTCAGTTGTGCCAAAAGTTGCCATGTTGGTTGTGGTTATTCGTTTGTTTGATTTTTTAAATAATACAGGTTTTGAATATATCATAATAGTTCTAGCGATTTTTTCTATGCTTATAGGTGCTTTTGCGGCTCTAAGTCAAAACAATATCAAAAAAATGTTTGCTTATAGTTCTGTAGTGCATTCTTCTTTGGTTTTGGTGGCTTGTATTCCTTTATTAAAAGAACAAAATTTTGATGGAATTTTGCTTGCTATTTTTGGATATTGGACTTTATTTGCTTTTGCAAATTATGCTGTATTTATGATTTTAAGCAATTATGAGAATAATTCTTATGAGAGTTTAAATGGACTTTTGGTTAAAAAACCTTTAATTGCTTTTTGTTTGAGCATTAGTGTGCTTTCTTTAGCAGGTGTCCCGCCTTTTGGAGTATTTTGGGGTAAATTTATGATTTTAAATACAGCAATTTTAAATGGATATTGGTATTTGGCACTTTTTGTGGCTTTATCTTCTGTTATTATGCTTTATGCGTATTTAAAGATTTTAATTCATGCTTTATTTATGAAAAATGATAGGGTTCATAATATTAAGTTTAGTTTTATACAAAATTTTATTTTAGCTTTTTGTGTTTGTATAAGCACTTTTGCTATATTGTTAATGTTATAAGAGTTTTGCTATAATTATTTTATGAGAATATTATTTTTAATTTTATTAAGTTTTTTAAATGCTTTTGCTTTTGAGCTTGTTTTAAACACGGGTCGCGAAAATAATCAAGCTTTTGCAGTTTTACATGCGAGTAATGATTTAGAATTTACATGTCAAAAATTTATTACCGAATCAAAAGTTCATTTTGAATGTGATATTGCAGGTATGGTTGATAATAAATTAAAAGATCAGAGTTTTTCTGCTTTTGATTTAAAATTTATACAAGAAGCTCAAAAAATTAAAATGATCATTTTGCCAAAAATACAAGCAAGAATGTTTGACACTTCTCAAAATATTTATATAGATAAAGAACTTAGTTCATCAAGCTCGTATAAAAGTAAAGCTTTTACTTTTATTTTTGCACCAGAGCTAGCACCTATTAAAGACTATGATGGACTTGATTTTAATATCAATTTTCCACACGAGAGCTTGCCTTATGTTGGAGCTTTGGATTTAAATTCTGATCCTGTTGTCATCCCTCAAAGTGCAGATATCAATACTTATTTACGCATCAAAAAAGAATACGATAAGGCTAATTATAGTCAGGTTGCTATTGATGCGCAAAATGCTATCAATAGATATCGTGGTAGTATTTTTATTAGTGAATTTATACTATATAAATTAAGAGCTCAAAATAAACTTTACACCCAAGATCCAAGCATGCGTGATCAACAAATTTTAGAAAAGATGATTGATGATGCTAAAAATTGGACGCGTACTTTTACAAGTGATAAAAATTTTTCAGAAGTTTTACATATAATGTTAAGAACTTATATCGCTTTAGCCCAGCGTGCTGATGTAGAATATACAATGTCGATTTTGGATAATGAACAACCTAATAATTATTTTACTCAGTTATCAAAACTTGATTATGCAGACTATATTTATAATTTAAATGAAAAAGAAAAAGCTGTAAATATTTATGAAAATACTTATTTTAATACAAAAAATTTAGATTTAGCTGCAAGAGCAGCTATGAGTTTGGCAAAGAATTTGCTTTCAAATGGGCAAGTAAATAAAGCTATAGAGTATATTAACACTATTTTAAAAGCCAATCCTGAATATTTTGGAAAAGATATTCCAAGATCTTTAGAACTTGCTAAATTATTTAATCAAAAAGGACAATTTGATATAAGTGCAAGTATTTATGAAGACGCCTTTGCTAAAATGTCCAAACTTGATCCAAGTTATGAAGAAACTTTAAAAGATTTAGCCTTAGTTTTATCACATACTAATAGATCTAGTGATGCTAAAAAATACCTTGATTTGTATATGGATGATTATTTAGATGGTAGGTATTTAGATGAAATCAAAAAAGCAAGTGATGAGGTATTCTTTGCTTTAGGTGATAATAATGCAAGCTTTTTGCATCAGCGTTATACAGATTTAATGAAGCAATATGCAAATAAAGATGAGAATATTGCAAATAAAGCTTTAGATGAAGATGTTGCACTTTATTATAAAGAGGGAAATTTTAGTGCGATTTTAGCTTATAAAGATCTTATAGAAAGTAAAAAAATTCCAAATGCTATTCAATTTTTAGAGAAAGCAGCTGTTAATGATTTAAAAAATGCGATAAAAGCTGATAATTGTATCAATGCTGCAAATATTTTTATGCGTTTTAGCGCTTATGATATAGGTCAGAAAATTGAGAATAAAAAACAAATGTTAGCTTGTCTTATCAGAACTTCTAATGTTGAACAAGCACTTGATTATATAGATAAAAATTATAGCGAAGATTCTATATTTTATGGTCTTCAAAAAGCATCTATTCTTTTTGATAATAAACAATATCCTCAGGTGATTAAAATTTCTAAAGATATAGCTAATTCTAGAATTTTAAAAAGCGATGATGAGAATTTTAAGGCTTATTATTTGCAATTTTTGTCTTTGTTGCGTTTAAATGACTACAATCAAGCCATTAAAATTTTGCAAATTTTAGAAAGTTTTCCAATGAATTTTAGTATGGTAGAAGCTTATGATGCTTTACTTTCTTATGCTAATGATCATAATATGCAAACAACTATTTTAACTTACGCACCTAAGGCCATTGACTATCAAAATTTTAAAGGTATAAATCTTTTTAGTCCTAATTTAGAATTTATGTATCTTGATGCTTTGGCTAAAATCAATAAAAATGAAGAAAGTTTAGCTGTTTTAGCAGATTTGCTTAAATTAAAACTTTCAGATGAAGATAGAGCAAGAGCTTTATATATCCAAGCTTTAACTTATGAAAGAATGCAAAATATACAAGCTGAAAAAGAAAGTTTAAAACAATGTCTTGAAATCAAAAGTGTTTCAAATTGGCAGAATTTATGTAAGAGTAAAAA
>NZ_MJXN01000100.1:337-2725 GCF_001762815.1 Campylobacter sp. BCW_6465 | reverse complement strand
AAAATCAATATTTAGATAAAATTCCAGATCCTATACTTAATCTTATTAAAGATGAGAATAACAAATTAACTTCATTTTATAATGAGATGAGAAAGCGTATCAAAGAAGATAATTTCCAAAACATTAGTTACAGCAGTGACATAGTGTTTAATAATACTATGCAATATAATAAAAATAAAGAAAATGGTAATCCATTTTTTCATTATATTAGAGCAGCAGTAATGACACCTGAACATTTTAAAAAATTATTCCATAGTATGAATATTTCAAAAGAAATTCTCATGAAAATTCAACAAGCAGGATTTACCATTGTAACTACAAACGACCCCAATAAAAGAAAAAATTTTTATGAGAAACTAAAAAGTAAAGAAATTTTTATAGAAGTTTTATAATAGAACATATTAACGATAAAGACTTTGCAAGAACAAATAGCCGAAAGCCACGCCTCTTTCGGTTAAGTGTTTTTTGTTACAATTGTATTAAGCTTAGACTAAGTGTGGTTTTTATAGAATTTTCAACGGTTTTTTTAAGTGAGATAATCAACAAGCTTGATTATCTCGTTAATTAATTCTAAGACAAGAACTAAAAACTCAATGATCCTACTCATTATTCCTCTTTCTTATAACCGAAAGAGTAGCCATGCTTAATACGCTTTAATTATAGTATTTTTGAATGAATAAGTTTTAATGTTTTATATGAAAATTTGGGTGTTATCTCAATTCTTTCCTATAATTTGTTTTTTTCTTCATCATTATGAAAAATCATTGTTTCAATACAATTTTCTTTACAAAATTGTTTTATTTCATAATTATTGTTTGTTTCATAGAATTTAACAAGATGGGTAAAAAACTCATTCATATCATTCTTAGCAATTGCCAAAATACCGAATCCATTTTCAATTAAAATTTTATTAGCAATTAGCATTGAAGTTCTTTTATTTCCATCAAAAAATAATTGACTTCTCATAAGATATAACATCAAATCCAATGCTACTTCTTTTTTATTTTCATTTTTTAAAATTGTTTCTATATTTTCACTAACCTCATAATCAATAGGTAATTTTGGTTTAAAATTTGTTCCACTTATTTTAACATCAGCTGTTCTTAAAAATCCTGATTTATGAACCAAATCTCTGCCTACAATCCTATTAAAGTCCTGTATCAAACTCAAACTAACTTTTTCATTAATGGTATCAAACAAATAATTCCAAGCTCTTTTGAGATTTAAAATTATTGTTAAATCTTGTATTGTTTTATCAGGAACACTAAAGCCATCTATAATCATTTGAGTTTCAGGAAAAGTAACATTTACACCTTCTAAATTCGCGGATTTCCAAATAATATCTACAAGGTTTCTTTTTGCTAAAAATATATTTTCTTCTAAAGTTAAATTTCTCATTTTAAATCTTTCCTTCATAAAAATCCGCCTTGAGTTTTAACTCTTGGCGGAAATAACCCTAAAGGCTAACTATGAAACGACATAGTAAGCGTTTTGTGAGATTATATCTAAACTTTAGGTTTTTTAAGTTTAAAATGGAAGTATTTTTAGCAAAACCGCAGGACAGAAAAGCCCCTTGCCTTTGTTAGAGTGTGTATAAAGCTACTAATTTACATTCATTTTCCCAAGTCAAATAAAAAAAATCCTATTAAAAGCCTAAAAATAGGTATTTTACAGCAAAAATACTTAACAAAATTCACGAAAATATAGTATAATTATTAAAAATATGAATAAAGTAAGGAAAATTATGCCCACTCTTTTAAAAATCAATGGCTTTAAGTTTTTCTTTTATTCAAACGAACATGAACCAAAGCATATTCATATTATGAAAGGTAATGAATTTGCGAAAATTAATTTAGAAAATTTACAAGTTCAATTTAGCAATTTTAAAAATAAAGATTTGTCTTTTATTCTTGAAACTGTTAAAAAACACAGACTCGAATTTGAAAGGAGATGGAATGAATACTTTAGTTAAGGCAAAGAATGTAAAATTCGATAAAGATTATCTTATTGTTTTATTAGAGGATGAACGCATAATCCAAACTCCTTTAAAATGGTATAAAGAACTTGAAAATGCAAATTCAGAAGATTTAGAAAAATGGCATTTTATCTGTGATAATACAGGCATCGAATGGGAAAAATTAGACTGTCATTTAAGTATAGAAGCTATGCTTAAAAGCAATGTGAACAAAGTAGCGTGAAAATACAATTAAATCGATGAAGATTTTGGTGACTTTTCCCAAGTTAAATAAAAAAAAGAACCTCGTTAAAACCACTAAAAAATAGGTATTTTATAGCAAAAAAACTTGGCTTTTTTAATGAAATTTGCTATAATATAGCTTGTATTTAAGTACTAATAAGGCTAATCTTCCGATTGTTTAGAAAGGGGGT
>NZ_MJXN01000100.1:0-287 GCF_001762815.1 Campylobacter sp. BCW_6465 | reverse complement strand
GTAGCTATGATTAGAGAAATAATCGAATTTACGATTCTCTTTTTGGAGACAGTAAATAAGATAATCGATTTAATCGACTATCTTTTAAAATAACTTTCTTACAACTATTTTATAAGATCCACGCTTAGTCTTAGCTTAATACAAACAAAAAAACTTTTAAACTTTACAAAAATAAATGATCGGAAGTGCGTGGCTTCTGATTGTTTAATGCTTAAAAGTAATGCGAACAAAGTAGCGTGAAAATACAATTAAATCGATGAAGATTTTGGTGACTTTTCCCAAGTTAA
>NZ_MJXN01000099.1:1426-3524 GCF_001762815.1 Campylobacter sp. BCW_6465 | reverse complement strand
TTTTTTCCATTATTATTTATCCTTTCTAATAAAATCTAAAAGTCTTTGATATTCATTGAAAAAGTTTGTATAGCTTAATCTTGAAAGATTGTTTTCATTATAAAGTTCAGTAAAAGAAGCTCCACTACTCATAGAATTTTCAATTATCTTTGAAAATTTAAAGAAAAAAAGATTTAAATCTGTAAAATTGCTTTCAAGAGTTTCACAAATTTGCTTTTTTTCTTTCTCATCTCTATAGTCTGTAACTAAAATACAAACTTTACCATCATTACCTATTTCGTTTAAAGTTTCTAATGTTCTAAGTAAAGAATTATAATTACTCGTGCAAGGAACAATAATCTTATTGCTTTCTTTAATAATATCCAATACTCCTTTTTCTACAAACCCACCAAAATCATAAACGCAATTATCTATTTTTTTTGGAGTTGGTAAAATTTTTGCTTTTTCAGGATAAATTTTTTCTATAATAGAATTATCATTGCTTTGTAAAAAATATTCTAAATCTTTAGCAATTGAAAAAGCAAAAGGAGTCTTTCCAACACCACCTTTTTTATTTATAACAGATATTATCATTAAAAAACCTTTTTTATATTTTTGTATAATATTATATATTATTATTTATTAATAAATAATAAAAATAAATAATATTTATTTTTGTTTCTTTGATTTTTTAGTGATAGTTTTGTTTTATATTCTAAATAATCTTCTAAATGTGTAGGTAGCATGAAGTCAAAAAACAATTAAATTTCATTGATTTTCATAATAAACTTAATACCTTTGAAAATCCTACAAAAACAATATCTCAAAAAGATATAACAAGATAATTCATCATATTAAAATAAAAAATAATTATTTCTTATAATTATTTTGTGAAATATTATATAATAATATTATTATTTAAAATTAATTTTATTATATATTAATAAATATTAGTATATTATAGTTACTATAAATATATATAAAATTATAGAAAAAAGAACTTTTATGCAAAATTTAATTAAACTAAGTTTATTAAGTATAGTTACTGCTTGTGTTTTTTCTGCTTGCTCTTCAGAGCCAAAAACAGTGCAATATTACGAAGATCCAAAAAATGCTACAGAATTAGAAGCTAAAATCAAAGAATGCGATAAAAATGCTAATTCTGCACAAACTGACACAGAATGTGCAAATGCTTATAAAGCAAACTATTCTAAGTCATTTCAAAAGCCATTATCAAGTGCTAAAGATTTTTTTAAGAACAACAAATGAATTTAGATCTTTTTCAAACTCTAGGCGAAAGCATACAACAAATTGTTGATGCTATAAGACAAATAGTCACAAATAATAAGATTGTTTGAAAGTAAATACTATTATATATTACTAATTTTTAATATATAATAGTTATTTTTAGTAATTAATATTATACATTAATTACTATTTTATAATTCTCTTATTATATATGTAAAATCTTTTTTAATATTCATTAAATTATCAATGCTGCTAGTTAAGATAATTTGAATTTTCTTATCTACAATTATATATCTATCGTGCAAATAATCATATTTTTCGTTAATTTCAGCATCTTTATTCTCTACAACCAACCATTCTTTATATATATTTTTCAAGTTGGAACATAAATTTTTGGGAAATTTCATTATATTTTCAATAGGATAAAAAATGTTTAATTTTTTTCTCGGAAAGCATTCTTCAGCAAATTTTATAAATTGCTTCTGATTTTTATTTATAAATTTATCATAAACAAACAAATGATTTGCATTTAAAAATATGGCTTTTAAATGTTCTTTAGCTTTTTTCTATCTTCATTTTTTATAAAACTAGCTGTAAAATTATTTTCTATTTTATCTTCAAAAATATTTACATAAGGAAAATTATATTGTTTCTCAGATAAAATAATTTTATATATAGTATTCTTAGAAAGACATTCTAAATCATCGCTATATTCTAAACTAGTCTTTTGTCCGAGAATAGATTTTAAAGTTTCACTATCATAATATCTTCTCATATATTCTTTTCGTTTTATCTTTAAAATTTTTTATAAATTAAAAAATAAAACAAAAACTATAAATTTTAAAACAATATTTAAAAAATTTACTTTGTT
>NZ_MJXN01000099.1:574-1376 GCF_001762815.1 Campylobacter sp. BCW_6465 | reverse complement strand
GTAAAAGAACTATTGATTTTGTAAATAGATTTAAACTTTTAAAACATCAGCCCAACACTACAAATTGTCTTATGAAAAAACAGAGAAAATTAAGAGGAGTTAATAAATGCTAGAATTCTTTGTTAATCTTTTAATATTTATTCTTATATTTTTCTTTTTTGTTTTTATATTTTCTATTATTTTATATTTTATCTTTAAAATTTTTTGTAAATTAAAAAATAAAACAAAAACTATAAATTTTAAAACAATATTTAAAAAATTTACTTTGTTTCTTTTACCTGCATATCTTTTATTATTCTTAGTAGGAGGATGTTCTTATAAATATATGGATCCGCAGTATTATGAGTTTAAGAGCTTGTGTAAAGATATAGATAATAAAGTAATAATTTACAATAAAGCTTATTGGGAATTGTATAGCGATTTTACAAAAAAAAAGCCTTCTATAGAAAAACGAGTTAAGGATGATGGTTATGAATATTTTTATTATGAAAAACTTAATGAAACATTTACTTATTATGATATAAAAGATACGATAAAATCCGAGAAACGAAATGGCAATATTATAACCATAGTATATGATAAAAAATATAAAAAAATGCCCAAGCCTTTTGCTACATATATAAGATATAAATATGAAAATGATGGTGTATTCTTAAGAGGCGATGAGGGCTCTGGATTATATTTTACATATGAAGAAGTATTCACTTGTAGCTATTTTGATAATTTTAAGTAAGGATATAAATGAGCAAAAACATTAAAACACAAGAAGCTAAATTAGACTTAATCACTAAATTTCTAGACT
>NZ_MJXN01000099.1:0-524 GCF_001762815.1 Campylobacter sp. BCW_6465 | reverse complement strand
TATTATTCTTAGTAGGAGGATGTTCTTATAAATATATGGATCCGCAGTATTATGAGTTTAAGAAGTTGTGTAAAGATATAGATAATAAAGTAATAATTTACAATAAAGCTTATTGGGAAATATTCAGCAATAGAGAAAAAGGAAATACAATGCATGATGAAAAAGGAGAATTCTTTTTTAATCAAAAAATAAATAAAAAAATATATTTTGATTTTAAAAAATCAGAAAGCATTAATGTGTTGCAAAAAAATAAATTTACTTTAACAGAAGTTACATTTGAAGATTATTATGATGGTATTCATTATTCAACACACTTATCTTATATTTATAATGATTATGGTATATTTTTGGGAGGTGATGAGGGTGCTGGATTATATTTTAGATATCATAAAAGACTGTATTGTGAAGATACTAGATAAAAAATTAGAAAGATAATTTGAGATTTAGATTTTTGGAATAACAAATGAGCAAAAACATTAAAACACAAGAAGCTAAATTAGACTTAATCACTAAATTTCTAGACT
>NZ_MJXN01000098.1:0-1294 GCF_001762815.1 Campylobacter sp. BCW_6465 | reverse complement strand
TAAAAACTAAAAAAGAAAGATATAAATATTTAGTTATAAGAAGTGGTATAAGAAGTGTTGTTATAGATATACCTTATGAATCTATAGGAGCTGTAGATGAAAAAGGAAATGTAGATCCTAAATATGAAGAATTATATAGAACAGTAGATGATAATAAACATAATCTAAGATCAAGTTTATTTCATAATGAATGGGGTATGGCAGCAGGAATATTAGGTGATTATAAATACCTAGCTAATGATATGTCTCAAAATGGTTTTAATGCAAGATTTATCCAAGCTACTATACTTTATATACAATTAAGTGGAGGAAGTAGTATATTAGATAAACCTAATTTATTAGGTGCTATTTATGGTTATGCAGATATTGCAGTAGGAAGTGGTTTAGTAGGAGTGCATAAAAATCCTTTAAGAGAACAAGAAATTAAAACCTTAGCTAAGACTTTAAAACCTGATGAATTTGGTATGCTTCCTTTTATAGATGAGATTATGGGAGTAGATTGGGTAATTGATTATAATAAATATAGAATTGCTAGTGATGAATTTGGAAGTATGTATAAAGCCTTAAGAAGTGATATAGTTGAGGGTAAAATAAAAGATCCAAGGGATATAGATTCTACTTATGAAAGCAGAAGGGAATTTGATCGTCATAGGGGAGGGTATAAAAATGGCATGCTGCAAGGCTATGGAACAGATACACCTAATGATTGGAGTGAAGAAGAAGCACAACTTTTTAATGATACTTTAATACTACATGCCAAACTAGCAGCCCTAACTCCTCCTCAAGGCTATCCTAATGCCCCTTATTATTTTACACCTGAAAATCTAGAATGGTATTATAAAAGACACAAACTTGATAGACTCCTTGATCCAAGAATTCCTGCTATTTATAGATATAATTTTCCGCAAGAACTTCGAGCTAAAATACTAGCTTATGCTAAAGAGCATAATATCAAAGAGTAAAAATCACTCAAAATCTTTAATATACTTTTCCAATGCTTTGATGGTAAGATTTTCAAAAAGAATCTTATCTTCTTTGATATTGTTTTGTATGGCAGCTTCAAGATATTTAATAAACATATTTTCTTCCATTTCTTCAAAGATGGGAGTATATAATTCTTTTGCGATTAGGCTAAGGGCTAAAATATTGATCAATCTCGTGGATTTGATTAAGGGTATATTATTAACAATGCTTTCAAAATCTTTAATACTAATAGAAGAATAATCATTATTTAATTTAGAGCTTTGTTGTTTTGTTTTAATATCTTTTAAATTTTTTACCAAACTTTTTAAAA
>NZ_MJXN01000097.1:0-1453 GCF_001762815.1 Campylobacter sp. BCW_6465 | reverse complement strand
CACCTTTATGCCAAGTTTTAAAAGATTCTAATAAAATTTTTCCTAGTTTATAAGATAAGTGTTCTTTATACTTTAAAGCTTCTTGGTAATCTGGATAATTTTCTAAAGGGGGTAGTTTTAAAGTTGGATCTTTTTTTATTTTTTGATAATATATTTTTTGATCTTGTTTGTAATTTAAAAATACTGATAACAAATATATTGGCATGAATAGAATACCAATAATACTTTTAGAATTAATAATCATAGTTTGACCTAATTTATAACAAAGCTGATTTTGAATTCTTTGTTTAGCTGTGCCGTATAAATTGGTGTTAAACTGATATTTATTATCTTCAAATTTATTATTTACAAAAAAATTAATAATATCTATCTTATCTTTTATAGCCCAAGGATCTTGATTTAACTTTATATTCTCAAATAAAATATTCTTATAAGAGAATAAAAAGAAACGAATTTTTTCTAAATTTTCCTTATTTTTAAATTTATTTACATACATTAACAACAATACAAATGTCATACATGTCCAGCTATACAACTTTATATATTCTCTTGCATCATATGGATCTAAAAAATCATTGGATAAAATCCTAAAAAATGGTGCCAAATTTTCAAAACTTAAATTATTATCATGACACATTATACTATTAGCTCTTATTCTATTATTATAAAGCTTTTTATCAAGAACATATAATTTTTTAGCATTTAAAAACAATAAGGTTCCAAATAAATTATCTTCATATAAAACTCCATCAAGAAATTTGAGTTTTAATGTTTTTAAATAAGCAAAATCAATCATTTCCATAACAGCTATCCAAATGGAAGTTATATTATTTTTACGGCATTCATCAAACCATGTATTTCCATCAATTTGCTTATTTTTAATATTATAGTTAAAATATTCCATAAATGTTTTAGAAGTTGGATAAATTGTTTTAATTTCATAATCAAACGCTTTATTATCAAACCAAACCACTTCAACCCCATCCATTCTAGGAACACATTCTTCTATGCAATTTAATTCCCAATAATCATCAGAATCTAAAAAGATAATATAATCAATATCAGGAGCTTTAAAATTTAAAAGTTCATCTTTATTTTTAAAGAAATTTGAACTTTTATATATTTTATAAATATTATAAGGATTATCTTCATTGTCTAGTTTAAATTCTACTAAGGAGTTTTCTTTTAATTCTTGGGTAATATTTTTAAAATCATATTCTTTACTAAAGAATTCTATGCCTACATTACGAGCTGAAGATAAACCCCCATTTTCCTTATCAAAAAGTATAAATCTTTCATCTTTTAAAGTATATTCTTTGGCTATATTGAGTGAGTTTTCATCTGTGCTACCATCATTTACAAGTACAACTTGTAAATTTTTATAAGTTTGATTAACAACACTATCTAAACATTCTCTTAAATATTTTTCTACATTATAGATTGGGATAACTAC
>NZ_MJXN01000096.1:0-1727 GCF_001762815.1 Campylobacter sp. BCW_6465 | reverse complement strand
CCACCCCCATACCAATTTTTACTAGCCTTAATAAATTCTTCTCCTAATTTATAAGTAAAACATTCTTTTTCTTTTAAAGCTTCATTATAATCAGGATAAGTTTCTAAAGGAGGTAAAGCTAAATTTGGATTTTTCTTTACTTTAAATTTATAAGCCTTTTGTTCTTGTTTATGTGAAATAACAATGCTTAATATTATAAAAGGCAAAGATAAACAACCGAATACACTTTTAGAATTTAAAATCAAAGCTTGTCCTAGTTTATAAGAAAGTTGGTTTTGAATTCTTATTTTGGCTTTTCCATAATTATTTTGGAATTTTAGCAGGTTTTGTTTTGCAATTAATAATTGATTTTGATTTTCCAAGGTTGTATTTAAATTATGAATTTGATTAGTTTGTTGTAAGATTATATTATTTTGGGAATTTAATGTTTCATTTAAATTATGAATTTGATTAGTTTGTTGTAAGATTATATTATTTTGGGAATTTATTTTCTCGCAATAAATTTTTATGGTATTTTGATTATTTTGGATTTCATTTGATTGTTTTACTATAGTTATTTTATTATTATTTATTATCATTGCAATAAAATCTAAAATTAGATTTTCATAGTTTGTTTCATAATTTTTCATAATTCTAAAAATTTCTATAAATAAACTTCTAAGATTATTTGTTGGGTATTGTGCTATAATATCATATATCCAATTTTCACATTCATTTTTAAAAGCTTTGTTAAATAACTTTATTAAATCTTTATTATGAAAATTATTAGAAAAATTTAAAGCTAAAAAAGCATTAATTCCATAACTTAATATTTTATAATATTTTTTTCCATCTATAACATTTAAATTAAGTAAATTGCAGAAATTTTTTAGTGATTTGTTTATGTTTTTACCATTATCATTATAATTCATAATACTATTTGGTCTAACTCTATATATATATAGTTTATTTAAGTTAATGTATATTTTATTAGCTTGAAGACAAAGTAACATTCCAAAGTGGTGATCTTCATGTATAATACCATTGATAAATTTTAATTTTATATGATTTAAAAATTGTATAAAATTTATCATGCACATTTGACCAAGCCAAAAAGCTGTAAAATTATTTTCTAGTGTTTTTTCTAACCATTGTTTTGAGGTAATAGTTTCAGATTTTTTAAATTGATAATTTTCTAGAATGGTTTTTGTTTGTTTTTTTGGATTTTCTATATCATCATAATAAAAATAATGATCAAACCAAACCACTTCAACCCCATCCATTCTAGGAACACATTCTTCTATGCAATTTAATTCCCAATAATCATCAGAATCTAAAAAGATAATATAATCAATATCAGGAGCTTTAAAATTTAAAAGTTCATCTTTATTTTTAAAGAAATTTGAACTTTTATATATTTTATAAATATTATAAGGATTATCTTCATTGTCTAGTTTAAATTCTACTAAGGAGTTTTCTTTTAATTCTTGGGTAATATTTTTAAAATCATATTCTTTACTAAAGAATTCTATGCCTACATTACGAGCTGAAGATAAACCCCCATTTTCCTTATCAAAAAGTATAAATCTTTCATCTTTTAAAGTATATTCTTTGGCTATATTGAGTGAGTTTTCATCTGTGCTACCATCATTTACAAGTACAACTTGTAAATTTTTATAAGTTTGATTAACAACACTATCTAAACATTCTCTTAAATATTTTTCTACATTATAGATTGGGATAACTAC
>NZ_MJXN01000095.1:0-3277 GCF_001762815.1 Campylobacter sp. BCW_6465 | reverse complement strand
GCAAAGTCTACATCTCTTATGGTTGATTCTGCTGCTTTGACATTGACTTGAGTTACGGTAATGTTATTTATAGTTGATGTAACTTGATTTTGCACTGAACCAATGTCTGCTCTGATTTGATCAAGATTTGTTATAGCAGTTTCTGCTATATCCATCACTGCCATAGCACCTTTAAGTGTAGTTACACCTGCAGTTTCATCTTTTACCCCAAAAGCAGTTGTCTTCATAGTTGCAAACTGAGAAAGTCCGCTTTGACTTGAAAAACCTGAACCTGCAGAAACATTATATACTGCAGAAAGTTGAGAAGCACCTGAAATAGCTATAGCATTTGCAAAACCTGTAGAATAGTTTTTACCACTACCTACAGAATAACCTGAACCTGAAGAAAATCCACTTCCTGCACTACTCATATAAGCACTAACAGAAGAATAACCACCTAACATAACTCCCTTATTTGCAGAACCAAATCCCATAGCATCAGCAACATTGGCATCAAATCTTCCTTTTGATTCCCTTAAAGAAACAGAAGCTTGAGAGATAAAATTGCTCGCACCAAAACCTGCAAAAGAAAGTCCAGAACCACTGATTAGAATATCTTTACCATCGTTTTTAACCAAAGATAAGCGACCGTAATTTTCTTTCATATTTGGATTGATAAAAGCACCTCTACCAATATCACCATCAATTTTAATCCCTCTACCCTCTCTTGAGGTAAGCAAAAGCTGTCCATTAGCATCAATTGAAGCTTCAACCCCTGTAGTGTCTTTTACAGAGTTAATCGCAGCAACTAAGGCTCCATTAGCATCGCCATCTTTATATTCTACTTGGCCGATTTTTACCCCATTAATAGCAAAATCATCTGAAGTGGTACTTGCTCTAACTGCTGATATACCCCTAGTCTCTACTGTAAAGGTAGCTCTAACACCGGTTTGATCAGCGCTTTTATTGATCTCTTCAGCTAAAGCCCCAAGTCCTGTTCCTACTGAAGTTGAAATCACAACTTTTTGGAATTTAAAATCATCTATACCGTTGTAGTTTTTCAAAGTAAATTGCACTTCACCACTTTCAGAAATTCTTCCTCCGGTTTCAAAGCGTGTTAAACCGATTTTAGAAGATTGAGTTGCTCCTATGGTAGCCTTTACAGTTTGATTTGAACTTGCACCGATTTGAAATTCTTGATTGATAAAATTACCACTTAAAAGTTGTTTACCATTAAATGAAGTAGTATTAGCGATATTATCAAGTTCTTCCATCAAGCGGTTAATATCTGCTTGAAGCATGGTTCTTGTTTTTAAGCTTTGTCCATCTTGAGCCGCTTGAGTTGCCTTAGTCTTGATTGTATCTAAGATTTTAAGTTGCTCATCCATAGCCTTATCTGCAGTTTGTAAGATACCTATGGCATCATTACCATTGTTTATGGCTTGGCCTAAAGTGGCTGCTTGTGAACGCAAAGAATCTGCTATCGCCATACCAGAAGCATCATCTGCGGCTGAGTTGATTCTAAGACCTGAACTAAGTCTACTTAAAGACTTATCAAGCTCGTTAGAATTAACAACTGAATTTGCGTGCGCATTTAATGCGCCGATGTTGGTGTTTATCCTAAAACCCATTTTAAATCCTTTCAAAATATTGCATCGAAAAGATTAAAGCAAGAAGTGTTCCAAGTTTTAGTTAATCAAAAATTTAAAGCTTGTAAATAAAAAAGCCTAGTATTTAAACTAGGCTTGGATTTGTATATATTGCAGCAATTCTTGTAAAAATTATTTAGTTTACTATTGAAGCAATCTTAAAACATTTTGTTGTGTTGAATTTGCTTGCGCCATAGCATAAGAACCACTTTGAGCTAATATATTTGCTTTAGAGTAGTTTGCACTCTCACTAGCAAAGTCTACATCTCTTATGGTTGATTCTGCTGCTTTGACATTGACTTGAGTTACGGTAATGTTATTTATAGTTGATGTAACTTGATTTTGCACTGAACCAATGTCTGCTCTGATTTGATCAAGATTTGTTATAGCAGTTTCTGCTATATCCATCACTGCCATAGCACCTTTAAGTGTAGTTACACCTGCAGTTTCATCTTTTACCCCAAAAGCAGTTGTCTTCATAGTTGCAAACTGAGAAAGTCCGCTTTGACTTGAAAAACCTGAACCTGCAGAAACATTATATACTGCAGAAAGTTGAGAAGCACCTGAAATAGCTATAGCATTTGCAAAACCTGTAGAATAGTTTTTACCACTACCTACAGAATAACCTGAACCTGAAGAAAATCCACTTCCTGCACTACTCATATAAGCACTAACAGAAGAATAACCACCTAACATAACTCCCTTATTTGCAGAACCAAATCCCATAGCATCAGCAACATTGGCATCAAATCTTCCTTTTGATTCCCTTAAAGAAACAGAAGCTTGAGAGATAAAATTGCTCGCACCAAAACCTGCAAAAGAAAGTCCAGAACCACTGATTAGAATATCTTTACCATCGTTTTTAACCAAAGATAAGCGACCGTAATTTTCTTTCATATTTGGATTGATAAAAGCACCTCTACCAATATCACCATCAATTTTAATCCCTCTACCCTCTCTTGAGGTAAGCAAAAGCTGTCCATTAGCATCAATTGAAGCTTCAACCCCTGTAGTGTCTTTTACAGAGTTAATCGCAGCAACTAAGGCTCCATTAGCATCGCCATCTTTATATTCTACTTGGCCGATTTTTACCCCATTAATAGCAAAATCATCTGAAGTGGTACTTGCTCTAACTGCTGATATACCCCTAGTCTCTACTGTAAAGGTAGCTCTAACACCGGTTTGATCAGCGCTTTTATTGATCTCTTCAGCTAAAGCCCCAAGTCCTGTTCCTACTGAAGTTGAAATCACAACTTTTTGGAATTTAAAATCATCTATACCGTTGTAGTTTTTCAAAGTAAATTGCACTTCACCACTTTCAGAAATTCTTCCTCCGGTTTCAAAGCGTGTTAAACCGATTTTAGAAGATTGAGTTGCTCCTATGGTAGCCTTTACAGTTTGATTTGAACTTGCACCGATTTGAAATTCTTGATTGATAAAATTACCACTTAAAAGTTGTTTACCATTAAATGAAGTAGTATTAGCGATATTATCAAGTTCTTCCATCAAGCGGTTAATATCTGCTTGAAGCATGGTTCTTGTTTTTAAGCTTTGTCCATCTTGAGCCGCTTGAGTTGCCTTAGTCTTGATTGTATCTAAGATTTTAAGTTGCTCATCCATAGCCTTATCTGCAGTTTGTAAGATACCTA
>NZ_MJXN01000094.1:0-2661 GCF_001762815.1 Campylobacter sp. BCW_6465 | reverse complement strand
ATGCCAAAGGTAGCCGCCTTTGGCATCTACCTTTTATAATTATACCAAACAAACTCTTTAACTTCTTTAATATAATCCATGAAAAGATTTTACTTTTTATTCCTTAGCACTTTGTTTTTTGCACCTTCATTTTTATTTGGTGCAACTGAAATAGCTAATAGCAATTTAATTTATACTTGGGGTTATGGCGATGTGATGAATGAAATCATGCAAGCTGTTAAAGGTATAACCACTGAAACAAGTTATATCGTTAATGCAGCCTTAGCTATCTCATTATTGCTTTTTAGTATCAAAAAAGCAATGGATGGACAAACAAATCCTGTGTTTGAATTTGGAAAAATGTTTATACTTTTTGCTGTAGTGTGGCAGATGTTTTTAAGGGCGCCAAATGACAATAGTCACCGCTTCATGATTCACGATGAAGTAACAAGTAAAGATTATGTCATTTCTCAAATTCCTATAGGCATAGGAAAAAGCTTTGCATTAATGACACAATTTGAGAAGGTTATCCTAGAAGCTATGGAAAAACATTTTTCAACTCCACAATCTACAAATTTCTCTAACGCAGGTTTAGGTTTTTCGCTTCAAGTGATGAGTACTTTACCAAGCGTAAAGCTTTCGGCTATTGATGCAACTTTACAAAAAAATATTGATTTTTACTTTAGAAACTGTGTTTCAGTAGGTATCTTACTTAATCAACAAGGTAGAAATCTTTTTCAAAATTCTGATAATTTGATGCAAGATCTTTTCACAAACATAGGCAATGGCTCTCAGCTTACTCCTTTGTTCACAAATAACAATAATGTTGAAGAACAAAGTGTTGTACCTTGTTCTGATGCAGGTCCTCAAATCGTTGAAATGATTCAAAACGATACAGATGAAGCTATGAAGATTCATGCTGCTTTGCTTGGTATGGTAGATGATATGACAAATTATGAGCAAAAGTTCTTAGGCGCTGCACAAATCTATAACGAACAAGCTGTAAGTGCTAGATCTTATTTACAGCAATCCATGATAATGCTTGCTTCTCAAGATGCAATCATTAATACCGCTAAATCAGTAGGATTAAATCCTGCTTCTGTGGCTGCAAATACTGCTTATGCGGATCAGCAATTTTACGCAAGTATGCAAGCACAAGGACACTTGGCACAAACTTATTTGCCTTTAGCTAAAGCTTATTTAACAGCTATTATCATAGGTTTATCTTGGCTTGTTGCTTTGCTTTCTATTGTATTTGGCTCTTACGCACATATTAAGATGTTTTTTACTTTATGTATTTGGATAGTGCTTTGGACTCCTATACTTTGTATTATTAATTTTATAAATGATTTTAATCTTATGAATGTTGCACAAGTAATAACAGGTGGAAAAGCAGCTTTAAGCTTAGGAGATAACATGCTTATATTCAAAGAAGTAGCAAGTAGATCAAATTTCATGAATTATCTTGTAATGAGTACTCCTGTTTTAGCTTATGCAATTGCTAAAGCAAGTGAGCAAGGATTTATAACTTTTGCTTCTGGATTATCTCAAGCTCTAACAGGTGCTTCAAGAGCTGCTGGAAGCTTTGCAAATCAGCAAGCTCTATCTACGCAAACAAGTATAGCTGCTCCTAGAGGAGATGAAGTTTGGGCTGTGGGTGCAGGTTATAATACTCTTCAATCTTCGTTTGGTGCAGGTGGTAGAAGTTTTATGGGAACAAGAGATATGCAACATGGTGGCGAATTAGTTAAAGATAATATGACTGGAAGTTCCGCTGTAATCAATGCTAATGGTTCTATAGGTAATGCTTCTATTAAAGGATTAAATGCTGGTATGACTGCAAGCAATTTAGAAACAAGAGCGCACGCTCTAAGTGATGCGATTCAAAATTCTAACCTATCTCAAAGAGCTTTAGAAGTTGCTAGTGGAAAAGGAGATAGCTTAGCCTTATCAGAAAACGATAGAAGTGCTATTGCTAATGCAACACAACATGCTTTAGCTAATGCTTATTCTAAAGCAACAGGTGTGGATGTAAAACAAGCTTATCAAGATATGATGAGTGGAAGTATTGGCGGTAATCTTAGTGGTGGTTTTAATCTTGGCTTTGGTGGCAAAGGCGGTGATAAAGGCGGTGATAAAGGGGGAAATCAAGCAAATGCTCAAGCAAGTGGTCAAATAGGAGGTAGTTTAACTACAAATTCAGTAGAATCTGAAGATTGGTATCAAAAACTAAGCAAAGATCAAAAAGAAACCTTTAATAAAACCTTTAACGAAAGTATTTCTAATGAAATTGGTAAAAATAGAGATGCAAGTGCTTCATTTAATAACCTTCTTAAAACAGGAAATGTTACAAATTCTGCTAGTATTAAAAGTTCTATGGATAGCTATAATGAAGCTAAAACGCTTAATAATTCAGTGGGTTATGATGGTGGCTCATCTATCGTTCAAGGCTATATCAATGAAAATTATGGTGGTGTAGTTAATAAAGAAAATGTGGCTTCTGCTGTGAATGCTGTTGAAAATATGGCTGCAAGAGGAGATATGCAAGGATTATCACACTATGCAGGAGTAAACTCTAATGTCAATTCAAATGGATTACACGAGCAAACAAAACATAATTATTATGATCCAAAAGGCACTATGACTGATCACAATAAAGCCATAGATGATTTAAATTCAAGA
>NZ_MJXN01000093.1:0-2610 GCF_001762815.1 Campylobacter sp. BCW_6465 | reverse complement strand
ATGCCAAAGGTAGCCGCCTTTGGCATCTACCTTTTATAATTATACCAAACAAACTCTTTAACTTCTTTAATATAATCCATGAAAAGATTTTACTTTTTATTCCTTAGCACTTTGTTTTTTGCACCTTCATTTTTATTTGGTGCAACTGAAATAGCTAATAGCAATTTAATTTATACTTGGGGTTATGGCGATGTGATGAATGAAATCATGCAAGCTGTTAAAGGTATAACCACTGAAACAAGTTATATCGTTAATGCAGCCTTAGCTATCTCATTATTGCTTTTTAGTATCAAAAAAGCAATGGATGGACAAACAAATCCTGTGTTTGAATTTGGAAAAATGTTTATACTTTTTGCTGTAGTGTGGCAGATGTTTTTAAGGGCGCCAAATGACAATAGTCACCGCTTCATGATTCACGATGAAGTAACAAGTAAAGATTATGTCATTTCTCAAATTCCTATAGGCATAGGAAAAAGCTTTGCATTAATGACACAATTTGAGAAGGTTATCCTAGAAGCTATGGAAAAACATTTTTCAACTCCACAATCTACAAATTTCTCTAACGCAGGTTTAGGTTTTTCGCTTCAAGTGATGAGTACTTTACCAAGCGTAAAGCTTTCGGCTATTGATGCAACTTTACAAAAAAATATTGATTTTTACTTTAGAAACTGTGTTTCAGTAGGTATCTTACTTAATCAACAAGGTAGAAATCTTTTTCAAAATTCTGATAATTTGATGCAAGATCTTTTCACAAACATAGGCAATGGCTCTCAGCTTACTCCTTTGTTCACAAAT
Source organism: Campylobacter sp. BCW_6465 (assembly GCF_001762815.1). Classification (NCBI taxonomy): domain Bacteria; kingdom Pseudomonadati; phylum Campylobacterota; class Epsilonproteobacteria; order Campylobacterales; family Campylobacteraceae; genus Campylobacter; species Campylobacter sp. BCW_6465. The sequence continues at coordinate 1,815 of NZ_MJXN01000093.1, read as the reverse complement.
AACAATAATGTTGAAGAACAAAGTGTTGTACCTTGTTCTGATGCAGGTCCTCAAATCGTTGAAATGATTCAAAACGATACAGATGAAGCTATGAAGATTCATGCTGCTTTGCTTGGTATGGTAGATGATATGACAAATTATGAGCAAAAGTTCTTAGGCGCTGCACAAATCTATAACGAACAAGCTGTAAGTGCTAGATCTTATTTACAGCAATCCATGATAATGCTTGCTTCTCAAGATGCAATCATTAATACCGCTAAATCAGTAGGATTAAATCCTGCTTCTGTGGCTGCAAATACTGCTTATGCGGATCAGCAATTTTACGCAAGTATGCAAGCACAAGGACACTTGGCACAAACTTATTTGCCTTTAGCTAAAGCTTATTTAACAGCTATTATCATAGGTTTATCTTGGCTTGTTGCTTTGCTTTCTATTGTATTTGGCTCTTACGCACATATTAAGATGTTTTTTACTTTATGTATTTGGATAGTGCTTTGGACTCCTATACTTTGTATTATTAATTTTATAAATGATTTTAATCTTATGAATGTTGCACAAGTAATAACAGGTGGAAAAGCAGCTTTAAGCTTAGGAGATAACATGCTTATATTCAAAGAAGTAGCAAGTAGATCAAATTTCATGAATTATCTTGTAATGAGTACTCCTGTTTTAGCTTATGCAATTGCTAAAGCAAGTGAGCAAGGATTTATAACTTTTGCTTCTGGATTATCTCAAGCTCTAACAGGTGCTTCAAGAGCTGCTGGAAGCTTTGCAAATCAGCAAGCTCTATCTACGCAAACAAGTATAGCTGCTCCTAGAGGAGATGAAGTTTGGGCTGTGGGTGCAGGTTATAATACTCTTCAATCTTCGTTTGGTGCAGGTGGTAGAAGTTTTATGGGAACAAGAGATATGCAACATGGTGGCGAATTAGTTAAAGATAATATGACTGGAAGTTCCGCTGTAATCAATGCTAATGGTTCTATAGGTAATGCTTCTATTAAAGGATTAAATGCTGGTATGACTGCAAGCAATTTAGAAACAAGAGCGCACGCTCTAAGTGATGCGATTCAAAATTCTAACCTATCTCAAAGAGCTTTAGAAGTTGCTAGTGGAAAAGGAGATAGCTTAGCCTTATCAGAAAACGATAGAAGTGCTATTGCTAATGCAACACAACATGCTTTAGCTAATGCTTATTCTAAAGCAACAGGTGTGGATGTAAAACAAGCTTATCAAGATATGATGAGTGGAAAAATTGGCGGTGGTATTGGCTTTAGCAAAGAAATAAAAGGAGTTAGAATAAATGTTGATGCAGGAGGTAGCGCATCTACAAATTCAATAGAATCTGAAGATTGGTATCAAAAACTAAGCAAAGATCAAAAAGAAACCTTTAATAAAACCTTTAACGAAAGTATTTCTAATGAAATTGGTAAAAATAGAGATGCAAGTGCTTCATTTAATAACCTTCTTAAAACAGGAAATGTTACAAATTCTGCTAGTATTAAAAGTTCTATGGATAGCTATAATGAAGCTAAAACGCTTAATAATTCAGTGGGTTATGATGGTGGCTCATCTATCGTTCAAGGCTATATCAATGAAAATTATGGTGGTGTAGTTAATAAAGAAAATGTGGCTTCTGCTGTGAATGCTGTTGAAAATATGGCTGCAAGAGGAGATATGCAAGGATTATCACACTATGCAGGAGTAAACTCTAATGTCAATTCAAATGGATTACACGAGCAAACAAAACATAATTATTATGATCCAAAAGGCACTATGACTGATCACAATAAAGCCATAGATGATTTAAATTCAAGA
>NZ_MJXN01000092.1:0-7447 GCF_001762815.1 Campylobacter sp. BCW_6465 | reverse complement strand
ATTAAAAAGTCTAGGTTTAAGCAAGGGCATTTTTATACCTACCCTAAAGCAAAGAATGCCTATAAATTGGATATTTATAGTGTTTTTAGAATGAAATTTATTTTTCTCAAAAAAAGGGTGCTAAAAATTTTTGTACCTACCATACATTAACTTCGTTAATATATTGCCATTTTTATACCTACCCTAAAGTATTTTTCACCCTTGAAATAGAAAAGTCTTCTTCTCGCCCTTTATCACCTCATTTATCCCCCCTTCTTTATCCGCTACATTTCATTGAATAATTTTCCTCATTTATCCCCTCATTTATCCCCTCATTTATACCCCATCTCCCATTCCTCCCTATCTTGCATTCTACGCATTCAAATCTCATCTTAACGCTATCCTTAACACAAATCCTTATAGCCTTTATACTCATTCTTTCTCTCATTTATCACCTCATTTATTGCCTTATTTATTGCCTCATTCTTTCTCATTTACTCCCTATCTTTGCCATTTTTTAAACATATTTCTAGCATAAACTTTCCCTGATATATAAAAATACTCATTTCATACCCAAGTTAAATAAAAATACGGTATAATTTCATAAAGCACTAAAACCACAGAAGAAAACTTATGTCTAAAACTAATACACGCCCAAGCGAAAAAACAAAATGCACAAAGCCATAGAAACTTGATTTACCAAAATATACCTAAACAAAATAATCCACAAAGAGAAAAACGACAAATTATTTGTCAATATAACTAGCTGTCTAGCATTCATACTCTCAATCTATGGCAAAACAGATGAAAACAAAAGCAAAATGCACCTGCTGTTATGGCTTATATCAAAAAAACAAAAAACACTTTTATTGCCAAACTAAAAAGAGTTAAAAACCATGAGAGCATTATCGATTTACAAGCCAAATACCCAAAGCTTGATATAGTTTCAGCCTATCAATTCCTAACCCTCAAAGATAAATTCAAAATTACCAAATCAGAAATCCAAGATTTTGAAACACTAATCGATATTCTTTCAAAAAACGCCCAAAAATCAAAAAAATAACCCTAAAACGATAAAAACCATTAAAAAAATCATTTTAGCCTTTTAAAGGTTAATTCTGTCATTTTAAACCCTATATCCATTCAAGATACCCACTTGCAATCAAAAAAACACAAAAAAACCTACAAAAATCGCAACACAAAACAAAAACCACAGCCCATTTCAAAACTGCAAAGCATTTTTGAAAATTCGCAAGAACTTCTAAAATAAGCCCTAGCTCTCATATTATCGCTATAAATCAAGCACAATCAAAAATACACGCCATGAAGAAAATTTTGTAGTTTTTAGCTCTAAAGTCTATTTTTGCCAAAAATCTTACACAATAACTCGATTATCAATAATGCTTAAAAACCTACAAAATAGATATTTTAAAAGCTTTTTACAAATCGCAAAATGTCGGTAAAACATTAGCATAATTTGCCTACAACAATAAGATTTAAACGCCTATATTTAGGCTATATTATTGCATTATGCCCATTGGCTCAACTTTTTACATTTTTTTCAAAAAAAGCAAAAGAACCTAAAAATAAGGGTTTTAGCATAATAAGCCCTAAATATTGATATTTTATTTTTTTTATTACACTTTTTAGTATATTTTTTTCAACAATAAAAATTAAATTAATATTAAAAACCCTATAAAATAGTATTTTAAATAAACTCTTTTTTGTAGTTAAGTTGTAATAAAGTTGCACTCAAGTTATAGTAAAAATAACATTAACTACATATTAACTACACTTTTACTTCAAAAAACATGCAAATTTTCACATTTTTGTAGTGAAAGTGTAATAAAGTTGAACTCAAGTTGTAGTTAAGTTGAAAATAATTGTAATAAAGTTGCACTCAAGTTGTAATTATGTTGTAGTTAAGTTGTAGTTAAGTTGAAAATAAAATGCAGTTTATCAAGTAGCGTTTTTTTGCACTCAAGTTGTAGTTATGTTGTAGTAAAAGTGTAGTTAAGTTGAAATAAAAATTACATAAACATAAACTATACTTGAAGTAAAGTTGTATTAATGTGTATCACATATTGAAATAAAATTACATATTGCTTGAAAACAACTTGTAATATATGTATTTTATTTAGTTGATTTGTAATTAACTCGCAACAACTTATATTTTAACTCCAACAGGAAAAGTAATAGGCACTCCTATTGAAGGAGCGGTTGATTCTGACATACTTTTTGGACTATTGAAAGGTTTAGAAGATTATAAGAAAGGACAATTAGGTTTTTAGCGTGGAAAAAAACATAGAAAAATTAATTTTAGAAGCCTATGAAGATAGTAAAACTAAATTTGACCATGTTACTACAGGACATATCAGTCAATATTTGAAAAGAAAATATGATTTAAAAATCAATTGTAGTAAGGCATTAATAGAAGCAGGCTTTGATCTTGAAAAAGATGAAAACGAACCTTCTTTAGTTTATGTTAAAAAAGCTACCACAAGAAACAAGACTTCAAATCGTGATCAAATTCAAAACAAAGTTGAAGAGAAACCTTTGTTGTTTCAATTTGCCTATTTTCCAAATTTTCTAAATACACTCCAAGAGCTTTCCAATATAGCTCAAAAAGAATTTTGGGGAAACGGAAATAGTATTTTATTTTCCTACTTGTTTAAATATTTTGAGTTCATTTACGAAAATAAAAGCTATCCTGATATTATTACTTATAATAAAGACAAAACAAAGGCATGTTTCAATACAGGTTTGTATAGTACAGGTGTTTTTCCAATATTTGCATGCTTTGAAAAGCAGGAAAATGGAGGATATATTTTTAGAAAATTTTGTTCTAATGGAGATAGAGTTTTAGATGATTTAGAAATACCTAAATCTTTAAGCGATTATGATACATTCAAAAATGAAATCATTTTTGACAGTAAATTGGATTTTAGAGTAAATCATTTGCATCTTTTTGAGAGAAAAGAGCGATTACCTGAAATTGTGAAAAAACTAAATGATAGGTTCATAGGACACATTATTAATGGTGAATTGAAAATCATCAAAGATAATTATAATCTTCAAAAGATGATTATTCCTGCAGCTTATAAGCAAAGGGTAGTTTTATACATTCCTTTGAAACTTCAAGAAGAATCAGTTGATACGATAGTTGTAGTTGAAAAAGAGGAAGTTAAAAACGAACAGTATTACGCTGTGAGAACTATACTAAATCCGCATGATAATATTTACAAAACCGCAAGAGTTCTTTCGATAGTTGAATCAGAATGGGTGAAAAACACCATTTGAAAGTGAAAACATTGATAAAATAGGCTTTTGAGATAAGTCTATTTTATCATGTAATTTTATTTCCAAAAAAAGAAATGGAAAGAAAGCTTGAAAAAAGTACTTACAAGTGTGAATAATAATATTTTTTGTAAAAATTTGATATGATTTAAGAATATTAATCCAATATTAGAGAAATTCATGCCAACAGAACAAACCGATCTTGAATATTTGTTTTCTAAAGAAAGATTAGAATCTTATAATAATATTTACGAACATTTTGATAATTTAAAAATGATTGCAAGCATAACAACAAAAATAGCAATACTTGAACTAGTATTAAGAAATTTACTAGATAAACATATGAAAGAAAAAGATTTAGAATGGTTAAGAAATTATAACGAAGAAAACATCAAACAAAAAATAATTAAATTGCAAAACAAAGAAATATTAGATAACAATCAACTCATTTCAAGAATTTCTTTAGGAGATGTAATATTTATAATTAAGCTAGAACACTTAGAGGCAAAAATAATTAATTCTTCTAATATAAATTTTAAAAAATATTATGCACACAACAAAGAATATTACTTTCACTATGTAAATAATAAAAAATATAAAAATAGTTTTAGCAATATAGAAAAAGCAAATATTGTTCTTAACCTTTTACTCACAATCAGAAATAGAAGTTTTCACTGGGAAAATTTATATAAAACAAAAATAACAAATCAAAAGGCTTTAGCTCCTAGAATCACCACAAAATCACATAATACCTTTATAGGCGTTATGCCAAATAAAATCAATGCTTTTTTAAGTGATTTAATAGAGAGTTTTGAAAAAGATTTGAATAGCTACTTAAAATAGTATTTAAGATGGGCGATCTCGATCCGCCCTTATAATGATTTTAAATTATATCATACAATAAAAAAATTGTCAATTTAGTTTATATTTAGTATTGCTCTAAAATGTTGATTGTATAATAACATAATATTTAGATTTTCGTTTTAAAGGAGTGCAAATGAGTGATACTATTATTTTAGGTATTTTATTAGAGAAGTACAATAATGCTAAATATAAAAAAGTCGGAAACTGTATTAAACTTCGTTATCAATATCACGATATAAATGTGAATTTATATTTTGATGGTTATGATGAAAATTATCCTTCAACTTCTATATTTTTATCAATAAAATTTTGTAAAATTTGATTTAAATCATCTTTTGCAATAGAATCATCTGCAACACCGACAACAATATCTTCCATAACTTCAGCAAATTTATCATTATATTTACCATCTAAATCTAAAAAGTGCATACCTAGAAATATCGAAGTCCGTTTATTTCCATCAGCAAATGGATGAAATTTTACACAGGAAAATATTAAATGTGTAATTTTATCAGTTATTGTAGGATAATAATCATCGTTTTTTATATGCTCTAATGCGCTAGCCAAATATCCTATTTGTGTTTCATTATAACCACTTAATCCGCCTGTTTTTTCAATAATCTTTTCGTGTATAGCAATAGCTTCGCTTAGTTCTATATATTTCATTTATTTTTAAGTCTTTGAAACACCGCATTTATAGCAGGTTTTTCTAATTCTTTTTCCATTTTTGCCATAGTTTTTTTAACTGCTTCTCTCTCAGCTAAATATTCTTTATTATTTTTTTGTTGCGTATTATATTCTGTGGTTTTCATTTTACTACCCTCTTTATTCTTTCAATTAATATCCTAAATACTGTATAGACTATTTTAACATTTATATTTGATTAGCAAATCAATATGAAGCTAAAAAAATTAATTTGCTAATTATACCCAAATTAATTTTCATTAAGTAATAAATAAAACAATCAAGTCAAATAAAAAAAGAAATCCGTTTCAAATCCCTAAAAAATAGGCATTTTATAGCATAAATACTTGCAAAAATTATTAAAAAATGGTATTATCATGTTAATAAACTTTAAAAAGGAAATTATAATGCACACTATAACCATTACAAGTGATGATATTGATTTTATAAAAAGTTTAGAATGTTTGTCAAAAAATGCAGGAGCTATTTTTAAAATTTCTAAAAATGATTTAGAAGCTACTTTGGATAATTATGAAGATAATCGAACCATAGATGAGATAAAAAAAGAAGCTGAAGAAACTTTATTACACTATAAACAAGGAAAATTATCAGTAACTCCATTAGGTAGCGAATGGCTGTGAATGAAAATTGTGGAAAGTGATAAATTTAAAAAAGAGCTTAATAATATTTTAGCCTTTATTGCTAAAGATAGTGTGAGTGCAAAAAATTATTTTTCAAAATCTTTAAAAGATGCTATTTTGTGCATTGACAATATGCCTTATAAATTTCGAAAATCTACTCTTTTTAATGATGAAAACATAAGAGATTTTATCTTTAAGAAATATGTCATTCCATATTATATAGATTTAAAAAACGATAAAATACTTTTAATTACGATTTACAAAAATAACCTTGTTAAATAAAAGAAATCCGTTTAAAACCCCTAAAAATAGGCATTCTATAGCATAAATACTTGCAAAAATTATTAAAATATGGTATAATTATGTTATATAAATTGAGAAAGGAATTGCTTATGACTCTTATTATTGAAAATGTTAATGAAGATTTTTTACCTGCATTCAAGGGTTTAGCAAAAAGCATAAATGCCAAATGTAAAATTTCTAAGCCTAAGTTGAGTAGTTTTGAAAGTAAGATATTAAATGCAAGCAAAGAACTTGATAAAGAAAAAAAAGTCAATACTGCATTAAGCTTTAATTCGCATCAAGACTTTGTGAAATCTTATCAAAATGGCAAAATATAAAATTTATTACCATAAAGATTTTATAAAAGCTTACAAAAAAATAAGCGATGAAGAGCGTAAAATAACTGATGAAGTTATTGTAAAACTTTCTAATGATGAGAATTTAGAACCTAAATATAAAGATCATCAATTAAAAGGTGTATTAAAAGATTTTAGAGAATGTCATATAAAGTCTAACTTGTTATTAATTTATCAAAAACATAATAATGAGTTAGAGCTAAATATTTTAAAACTAGGTAGTCATAGTAAGTTATTTAAAAAATATTGAAAGGAATAAAGATGGATAAAGCACACTTAATCACTTATTTAGTAAGTCTTGCATTTATTGTAAGTGGTTTAATAGTTTGTTGTATTTTATACTTACTCAAAGATAAGATAAATAAAGTAACACCTGATAATATAGATAATATAAATTCAAATATTAAAGATTTTATTGGTAAAAGTATGATTATTGGGGTAGATTTTAATACAGTGTATATTGGAAAACAGATTAAAGAAAATGCAGATTATATTGTAGAAGAATTTAAAAAACAAAATCAAACCACTAGAGATATGAATTGTCAACAATAAATTTTCATAGTCCTAAATATAAACCATATATCACAAATATATTACATTGATTAAAAAATCAAATCTAGCTAAAAAGCTAAATTTGATTTCACATATTCCTATCTCCTTTTAGAAATTCTTTAAACTCTTTACTTTTATCTTTTCCATTCTTAATATCTTTTTGTATATTTGCATAATCAATCTTATTATTTCTTTCTTCTATAGCAGTTCCTGCTTTATACTCAGCTGCATTTGCTGCTTTTTGAATTTCACCTGCTAATCCTTCTGATTCAACTTTAGTAGGAGCATTTCTTGTTGCCATAAAGCCTTTTTGTCTTGAATTTAAATCATCTATGGCTTTATTGTGATCAGTCATAGTGCCTTTTGGATCATAATAATTATGTTTTGTTTGCTCGTGTAATCCATTTGAATTGACATTAGAGTTTACTCCTGCATAGTGTGATAATCCTTGCATATCTCCTCTTGCAGCCATATTTTCAACAGCATTCACAGCAGAAGCCACATTTTCTTTATTAACTACACCACCATAATTTTCATTGATATAGCCTTGAACGATAGATGAGCCACCATCATAACCCACTGAATTATTAAGCGTTTTAGCTTCATTATAGCTATCCATAGAACTTTTAATACTAGCAGAATTTGTAACATTTCCTGTTTTAAGAAGGTTATTAAATGAAGCACTTGCATCTCTATTTTTACCAATTTCATTAGAAATACTTTCGTTAAAGGTTTTATTAAAGGTTTCTTTTTGATCTTTGCTTAGTTTTTGATACCAATCTTCAGATTCTA
>NZ_MJXN01000091.1:0-6008 GCF_001762815.1 Campylobacter sp. BCW_6465 | reverse complement strand
ATTAAAAAGTCTAGGTTTAAGCAAGGGCATTTTTATACCTACCCTAAAGCAAAGAATGCCTATAAATTGGATATTTATAGTGTTTTTAGAATGAAATTTATTTTTCTCAAAAAAAGGGTGCTAAAAATTTTTGTACCTACCATACATTAACTTCGTTAATATATTGCCATTTTTATACCTACCCTAAAGTATTTTTCACCCTTGAAATAGAAAAGTCTTCTTCTCGCCCTTTATCACCTCATTTATCCCCCCTTCTTTATCCGCTACATTTCATTGAATAATTTTCCTCATTTATCCCCTCATTTATCCCCTCATTTATACCCCATCTCCCATTCCTCCCTATCTTGCATTCTACGCATTCAAATCTCATCTTAACGCTATCCTTAACACAAATCCTTATAGCCTTTATACTCATTCTTTCTCTCATTTATCACCTCATTTATTGCCTTATTTATTGCCTCATTCTTTCTCATTTACTCCCTATCTTTGCCATTTTTTAAACATATTTCTAGCATAAACTTTCCCTGATATATAAAAATACTCATTTCATACCCAAGTTAAATAAAAATACGGTATAATTTCATAAAGCACTAAAACCACAGAAGAAAACTTATGTCTAAAACTAATACACGCCCAAGCGAAAAAACAAAATGCACAAAGCCATAGAAACTTGATTTACCAAAATATACCTAAACAAAATAATCCACAAAGAGAAAAACGACAAATTATTTGTCAATATAACTAGCTGTCTAGCATTCATACTCTCAATCTATGGCAAAACAGATGAAAACAAAAGCAAAATGCACCTGCTGTTATGGCTTATATCAAAAAAACAAAAAACACTTTTATTGCCAAACTAAAAAGAGTTAAAAACCATGAGAGCATTATCGATTTACAAGCCAAATACCCAAAGCTTGATATAGTTTCAGCCTATCAATTCCTAACCCTCAAAGATAAATTCAAAATTACCAAATCAGAAATCCAAGATTTTGAAACACTAATCGATATTCTTTCAAAAAACGCCCAAAAATCAAAAAAATAACCCTAAAACGATAAAAACCATTAAAAAAATCATTTTAGCCTTTTAAAGGTTAATTCTGTCATTTTAAACCCTATATCCATTCAAGATACCCACTTGCAATCAAAAAAACACAAAAAAACCTACAAAAATCGCAACACAAAACAAAAACCACAGCCCATTTCAAAACTGCAAAGCATTTTTGAAAATTCGCAAGAACTTCTAAAATAAGCCCTAGCTCTCATATTATCGCTATAAATCAAGCACAATCAAAAATACACGCCATGAAGAAAATTTTGTAGTTTTTAGCTCTAAAGTCTATTTTTGCCAAAAATCTTACACAATAACTCGATTATCAATAATGCTTAAAAACCTACAAAATAGATATTTTAAAAGCTTTTTACAAATCGCAAAATGTCGGTAAAACATTAGCATAATTTGCCTACAACAATAAGATTTAAACGCCTATATTTAGGCTATATTATTGCATTATGCCCATTGGCTCAACTTTTTACATTTTTTTCAAAAAAAGCAAAAGAACCTAAAAATAAGGGTTTTAGCATAATAAGCCCTAAATATTGATATTTTATTTTTTTTATTACACTTTTTAGTATATTTTTTTCAACAATAAAAATTAAATTAATATTAAAAACCCTATAAAATAGTATTTTAAATAAACTCTTTTTTGTAGTTAAGTTGTAATAAAGTTGCACTCAAGTTATAGTAAAAATAACATTAACTACATATTAACTACACTTTTACTTCAAAAAACATGCAAATTTTCACATTTTTGTAGTGAAAGTGTAATAAAGTTGAACTCAAGTTGTAGTTAAGTTGAAAATAATTGTAATAAAGTTGCACTCAAGTTGTAATTATGTTGTAGTTAAGTTGTAGTTAAGTTGAAAATAAAATGCAGTTTATCAAGTAGCGTTTTTTTGCACTCAAGTTGTAGTTATGTTGTAGTAAAAGTGTAGTTAAGTTGAAATAAAAATTACATAAACATAAACTATACTTGAAGTAAAGTTGTATTAATGTGTATCACATATTGAAATAAAATTACATATTGCTTGAAAACAACTTGTAATATATGTATTTTATTTAGTTGATTTGTAATTAACTCGCAACAACTTATATTTTAACTCCAACAGGAAAAGTAATAGGCACTCCTATTGAAGGAGCGGTTGATTCTGACATACTTTTTGGACTATTGAAAGGTTTAGAAGATTATAAGAAAGGACAATTAGGTTTTTAGCGTGGAAAAAAACATAGAAAAATTAATTTTAGAAGCCTATGAAGATAGTAAAACTAAATTTGACCATGTTACTACAGGACATATCAGTCAATATTTGAAAAGAAAATATGATTTAAAAATCAATTGTAGTAAGGCATTAATAGAAGCAGGCTTTGATCTTGAAAAAGATGAAAACGAACCTTCTTTAGTTTATGTTAAAAAAGCTACCACAAGAAACAAGACTTCAAATCGTGATCAAATTCAAAACAAAGTTGAAGAGAAACCTTTGTTGTTTCAATTTGCCTATTTTCCAAATTTTCTAAATACACTCCAAGAGCTTTCCAATATAGCTCAAAAAGAATTTTGGGGAAACGGAAATAGTATTTTATTTTCCTACTTGTTTAAATATTTTGAGTTCATTTACGAAAATAAAAGCTATCCTGATATTATTACTTATAATAAAGACAAAACAAAGGCATGTTTCAATACAGGTTTGTATAGTACAGGTGTTTTTCCAATATTTGCATGCTTTGAAAAGCAGGAAAATGGAGGATATATTTTTAGAAAATTTTGTTCTAATGGAGATAGAGTTTTAGATGATTTAGAAATACCTAAATCTTTAAGCGATTATGATACATTCAAAAATGAAATCATTTTTGACAGTAAATTGGATTTTAGAGTAAATCATTTGCATCTTTTTGAGAGAAAAGAGCGATTACCTGAAATTGTGAAAAAACTAAATGATAGGTTCATAGGACACATTATTAATGGTGAATTGAAAATCATCAAAGATAATTATAATCTTCAAAAGATGATTATTCCTGCAGCTTATAAGCAAAGGGTAGTTTTATACATTCCTTTGAAACTTCAAGAAGAATCAGTTGATACGATAGTTGTAGTTGAAAAAGAGGAAGTTAAAAACGAACAGTATTACGCTGTGAGAACTATACTAAATCCGCATGATAATATTTACAAAACCGCAAGAGTTCTTTCGATAGTTGAATCAGAATGGGTGAAAAACACCATTTGAAAGTGAAAACATTGATAAAATAGGCTTTTGAGATAAGTCTATTTTATCATGTAATTTTATTTCCAAAAAAAGAAATGGAAAGAAAGCTTGAAAAAAGTACTTACAAGTGTGAATAATAATATTTTTTGTAAAAATTTGATATGATTTAAGAATATTAATCCAATATTAGAGAAATTCATGCCAACAGAACAAACCGATCTTGAATATTTGTTTTCTAAAGAAAGATTAGAATCTTATAATAATATTTACGAACATTTTGATAATTTAAAAATGATTGCAAGCATAACAACAAAAATAGCAATACTTGAACTAGTATTAAGAAATTTACTAGATAAACATATGAAAGAAAAAGATTTAGAATGGTTAAGAAATTATAACGAAGAAAACATCAAACAAAAAATAATTAAATTGCAAAACAAAGAAATATTAGATAACAATCAACTCATTTCAAGAATTTCTTTAGGAGATGTAATATTTATAATTAAGCTAGAACACTTAGAGGCAAAAATAATTAATTCTTCTAATATAAATTTTAAAAAATATTATGCACACAACAAAGAATATTACTTTCACTATGTAAATAATAAAAAATATAAAAATAGTTTTAGCAATATAGAAAAAGCAAATATTGTTCTTAACCTTTTACTCACAATCAGAAATAGAAGTTTTCACTGGGAAAATTTATATAAAACAAAAATAACAAATCAAAAGGCTTTAGCTCCTAGAATCACCACAAAATCACATAATACCTTTATAGGCGTTATGCCAAATAAAATCAATGCTTTTTTAAGTGATTTAATAGAGAGTTTTGAAAAAGATTTGAATAGCTACTTAAAATAGTATTTAAGATGGGCGATCTCGATCCGCCCTTATAATGATTTTAAATTATATCATACAATAAAAAAATTGTCAATTTAGTTTATATTTAGTATTGCTCTAAAATGTTGATTGTATAATAACATAATATTTAGATTTTCGTTTTAAAGGAGTGCAAATGAGTGATACTATTATTTTAGGTATTTTATTAGAGAAGTACAATAATGCTAAATATAAAAAAGTCGGAAACTGTATTAAACTTCGTTATCAATATCACGATATAAATGTGAATTTATATTTTGATGGTTATGATAAAAATTATCCTTCAACTTCTATAATATTAGCAATGGATAAATCTTACTATATTACTTCTTTTAATGTGGATAATTTCGATGAAAAAAATCAATATTTAGATAAAATTCCAGATCCTATACTTAATCTTATTAAAGATGAGAATAACAAATTAACTTCATTTTATAATGAGATGAGAAAGCGTATCAAAGAAGATAATTTCCAAAACATTAGTTACAGCAGTGACATAGTGTTTAATAATACTATGCAATATAATAAAAATAAAGAAAATGGTAATCCATTTTTTCATTATATTAGAGCAGCAGTAATGACACCTGAACATTTTAAAAAATTATTCCATAGTATGAATATTTCAAAAGAAATTCTCATGAAAATTCAACAAGCAGGATTTACCATTGTAACTACAAACGACCCCAATAAAAGAAAAAATTTTTATGAGAAACTAAAAAGTAAAGAAATTTTTATAGAAGTTTTATAATAGAACATATTAACGATAAAGACTTTGCAAGAACAAATAGCCGAAAGCCACGCCTCTTTCGGTTAAGTGTTTTTTGTTACAATTGTATTAAGCTTAGACTAAGTGTGGTTTTTATAGAATTTTCAACGGTTTTTTTAAGTGAGATAATCAACAAGCTTGATTATCTCGTTAATTAATTCTAAGACAAGAACTAAAAACTCAATGATCCTACTCATTATTCCTCTTTCTTATAACCGAAAGAGTAGCCATGCTTAATACGCTTTAATTATAGTATTTTTGAATGAATAAGTTTTAATGTTTTATATGAAAATTTGGGTGTTATCTCAATTCTTTCCTATAATTTGTTTTTTTCTTCATCATTATGAAAAATCATTGTTTCAATACAATTTTCTTTACAAAATTGTTTTATTTCATAATTATTGTTTGTTTCATAGAATTTAACAAGATGGGTAAAAAACTCATTCATATCATTCTTAGCAATTGCCAAAATACCGAATCCATTTTCAATTAAAATTTTATTAGCAATTAGCATTGAAGTTCTTTTATTTCCATCAAAAAATAATTGACTTCTCATAAGATATAACATCAAATCCAATGCTACTTCTTTTTTATTTTCATTTTTTAAAATTGTTTCTATATTTTCACTAACCTCATAATCAATAGGTAATTTTGGTTTAAAATTTGTTCCACTTATTTTAACATCAGCTGTTCTTAAAAATCCTGATTTATGAACCAAATCTCTGCCTACAATCCTATTAAAGTCCTGTATCAAACTCAAACTAACTTTTTCATTAATGGTATCAAACAAATAATTCCAAGCTCTTTTGAGATTTAAAATTATTGTTAAATCTTGTATTGTTTTATCAGGAACACTAAAGCCATCTATAATCATTTGAGTTTCAGGAAAAGTAACATTTACACCTTCTAAATTCGCGGATTTCCAAATAATATCTACAAGGTTTCTTTTTGCTAAAAATATATTTTCTTCTAAAGTTAAATTTCTCATTTTAAATCTTTCCTTCATAAAAATCCGCCTTGAGTTTTAACTCTTGGCGGAAATAACCCTAAAGGCTAACTATGAAACGACATAGTAAGCGTTTTGTGAGATTATATCTAAACTTTA
>NZ_MJXN01000090.1:0-5444 GCF_001762815.1 Campylobacter sp. BCW_6465 | reverse complement strand
GCACCACAAGTACAAGAATGGGTATGATTTGTTAAATCACCTTTGCTATCTCTTATATTTCCACTAACTTGTAAATTACCTATTAAGTTTAAATTTCCTTTTATGCTAAAAGTACCACTTGCCCCACCTTCGCCACTTGTAGAAATTGCTCCTGCAATTTGAGTATTACCATTTAAATTAATACTTGGAGCGTTAAGCGTTATGGTATTAGCGTTTGTAGTATGATTTTTAGTATTTAAGGTGTTGTTTTGGTTATGGGTGGTTTTATCTACACAAGTGATATTTATATCTTTAACCACATCAAGTTTTAAAGTGCTACTCTTAGAGTTGTATTCTAAATGTGTTCCATCTTCAAAATCTATATTAAAAGTATTTTCATCTGTGTTTTTTGCTCTATGTTTTTCTTGGTAAAGCCCACGCAAAATAACTCCACTATTTAAATCCCCACGCACAGGTATGACTAATACTTGCTCTCCTATTCTTAAAGGAGAAAAGCTCACTGCATAAGAATTAGCTAGACTTTGAAAAACACTTAAAAAATCCGTTACCATATCTCCAATAGCAACCTTAGCTTTACCTTCTTTAATGTCGCAAATGATACCAAGTTCGTTCATTTTAAAACCTTTGAAATAATTAAATCACTATTATCACTAAGCCATTCACAAACTATTTCATTGGTGCTTGCTAACTCAATAATAGAATCAATAGTTTTTTTACAAGTTTGTAAATTTAAAGCCTTAACATCTACTTTTTGTGGAGCTTTAATAGTCCAATAAGTTTTAGCGTATTTATTTAAAGCTTCTAAAGTATCAATATCAAGCTCATTTTTACTAGCGCTTTCTAAAAACCTCTCAAACTCACCAATCAATGCGTTTAAAAACATAGCTTCTTTATTTTCTAAATCTTTTTCATCTCTTAAAGCGGCTAATTTTAAACTCTCCCAATCAATACCCTTGCTAAAATCATCTTTTTTCATACAGTATATACCCTGTCTGCTAAGACCTGTTAAAACACATATATCTTTGATACTTTTTCCTTGTATAAAAAGACTTTTAGCAAGTTCTTTTTTGCTCATATTTTTCCTTTAGAATTATTGCTTGAAATTATATTTTTTTATTTTTTTAAAATCAGTCTATATATACTTTAAATAGGTGGTTTAAAAGCATTTTTTATCTTATGATTATGCGAAAAAATAAAGGCTTTTGATGCGTGATTTATTATTAGAGCTTAATACAAAACTCACAAATGAAAAAGTAAAAATTTCTCCTATTGGAATAGCCAAAGGACTTGATGGGAGAGTATTTAAGATAGATGGGGAAAAATTAATCAATAATATACAAAAAAATGGACTTGATATAGCGTTAAATCTTAATCATCAAGGAGGAGAAGCTTATGGCTGGTTTGATAGAAATTCATTAGAGTTAAGAGAAGATGGCATTTATGCAAGTCTTGAGTTAACGCCCAAAGGGAAAGAACTTGTTGAAAATAAGGCTTTTAGATATTTAAGCCCTGAATATTATGTGGATGATGATAAAAATGTTATTCATTTAGACGCCATGGGACTTGTAAATCAGCCCAATCTTTTAAACAGGGCTTTAAATAAAGCTAGGTCATTAATCAATAGCACCAAAAATTCAAAGTTAAGCACCCCACGAAGTGGGACAGAAGCTAGAAAAGGCAAGGCCTTGCGTGGTCTTCAGGTGGGTGCAGGGAGTGAAACTCCCACTCGCAAGGATGACTTTAGTTCATCCGCGAAATTAAAAAAAGAAAGGAATACAATGAACGAAGAAGAATTAGAAGAATTACAAAAATTAGCCGAGCAAGTAGAAGAACAAGCTGAAAATGTAGAAGAATCCGTACAAGAGACAGAAGATTGTGTAGGTGAAGGTGAAAATCCAGACAGCGAGTTAGAAACTTTAAGACAAGAAAATGAAGAGTTAAAAGCACAAATTGCAGAACTTAAAGCAAAACTTGAAACTGCTTTAAACAAAAATGAAGAAACAGAGATTGAGCTTAATAAAAAACGCCTTGATTCTCTTTTGCAAAATGGACTTATTTTACCAAATCGCTATCAAAAAGCTCTTAATATGAAAGGCAGGGTTTTAGAAGATTATCTTGATGTTTGCAAAAAAGAAGCAAATATTGTTTTAGGTAAAAAAGAACTTAATTTTACAAACAAAAGAAAAGAACTTAATGCTTATGAGGCAAAAGTTTTTAAACAACTTGGAATCAAAGGAGGCAAATAATGGCTTTTACAGAATTAAGCACTGCTTACATGCAAGCAGTGAATAAGGGGTTTTCAACCATTTTTAATAATGCTCTTGAAGGTGGAAATAAAGATTATGAAAAATTTGCAATGGTAACCAATGCAAATTCTTTGGTTGTAGAATATCAATTTTTAGCATCTTTACCAAAAATGCGTGAATGGATAGGCGATCGTCAATTTAGCAAACTTAAGGGTCAAGGTTATACTATCACTAAAAAAGATTGGGAAAGTTCCATTGAAGTACCACGAGATGTAATAACTTACGATAATTTAGGAATAATAAGACCACAAATTGAAATGTTAGCTTACGAAGTACAAAATCATTATAATGATCTTATTTTTACACTTTTAGAGCAAAATCAAACTTGCTTTGATGGAAAAGCATTTTTTGCAAATGATCACGATATTGGTGGTGTGAGTTTTTCAAATCTTGGAGATAAAAAATTAAGTGCTGCAAGTCTTATGGAGGCTAGAAAAAACATGCGTGCACTGACTAATGAAAGCGGACGCACTTTAAATATCAATCCTGCTCTTTTGGTTGTACCATTAAGCTTGGAAGCAAAAGCACTCGAGATTGTAAATAGCGATTTAATCAATGGTTCAAGCAATGTTTTTAAAGGCGTTGTAGAAGTATTTACAAGTCCAAATTTAAGCGATCAAGACGCTTGGTATTTAATTGACAATACCAAACCAATCAAACCTTTAATTTTGCAAATCAACAAAGGAGCTGAGTTTGTTGCTAAAGATAATCCTACTGATGAAGCTGCTTTTATGCGTAAGACTTTCCAATATGGAATCGATAGCGAAGACAATGCAGGTTATGGACTGTGGCAATTAGCTTATAAATCAAGCGGAAAGGCAGAATAATGGACAATATAGTTTCAGCTAATAAACTTAGAAATCAAAATGCAATTTTAAATCCAAAAGAAAATGACGATCAAAAAGCTTTGTTTTTAAAGGAAAAGCAAGAGTTTGAAAAAGAAAAAGCTTTATTTTTAAAGGAAAAACAAAAGACTTTAGAAGAAAATGAAGAAACTATAATAAATGAGTCTTTAAAAAACAAAGAAACAAAAAAAGGAAAACAAGATAAATGATAGCCTTGCTTTCTCCTCCTAAAATGCTAGCTCTTACTTTAAAAGAGTTAGCACTGATGAAAAGAGCACAACAAAACTTAGCAAATATCGATGAAATTACAAGAGAAGTAGTAGCTAAAGCAGCAAAAGATGCAGATGATATTTGCAAAAATAAAGATATTGCTGATTTTATTTGGGAGGATTTTGCATACATTCGCATAAAAATTTATCTTAAAATCGTCTTAGATGATGAAGATAAAATCCTTCTAGATAATGCTTTAAAACGAATTGAAAATGCACCTTTGATTGATAAAGAAGGAAATTTAAGCTCTTTAAGACTTAAAATTATGCAAAGAAAGGACAGGTTTTGACTTTAGATAGTGTTAGCAAAGATTTATTAAAGCATTTTAATGCGATAGGCATAGCAAATTACGAAGATGTCAAACAAGGCGGACTTTATCTAATGCTTGAAAGCCTAACAAGTATTAATCATCATAAAGATAGTGTGAATTTTTCATTGATTTTTAGTTCTCATACTTTTAATAAAGATAAAGATTCTTTGATTAAAAAAATAGATGAATTAAGACTAAAACTTTTTGAATTTGATACAAGCAAAAAGCTTTTAAGCAGTATCGAAAGTGGTTTTATAAGCAGTTCTTTATTTGCTTATAGGCTTAAATTTAATATAGAAATTTTTTCAAAACCAGAAGGAGAAGAAGAAAATGAAAAATAACCCTTATTTTAAAGAAAGCGAATTTAAATGTAAATGCGGCAAATGTGAATTGCCTCAAAATGTACCAAGTGATGAGCTTATAGACATTCTTTGTGAAATCAGAGAACATTACAATGCTCCTGTTATTATAAATAGTGGATATCGCTGCAAAGAGCATAATGCAAATGTTGGTGGAGCCCCTAAAAGCCAACACACTATAGGAAGTGCAGCGGACTTTGTGGTTAAAGGAGTTAAAACAGAAGAAGTTCATCAATATGTTTTAAACACCTATGGCGAAAGAGGTTTAGGGATTGCCATAAAGCATAATTTTAATGATCCTTATGCTGGGTTTGTGCATTTAGACACTAGAGGCAAAAAAGCAAGATGGACTTATCCATAAGGAAAAGATTGTGTTTAGTTTTATTTTATCAAGGTTTTTAAGTCCTTCAAAAATAGCTTTTTTTGTTCTAATTGCTCTTTGTGGTTTTTTATATTTAAAAAACAATGCTTTAGCTTTAGAAAATGAAAATCTAAAACTTAAAGCTTTGCATTTTAGCAATGAAATCAATGTTTTTAAAGATAAATTAGCCCAGCAAAATAAAGCTATTGATAAATTAAAACTTGATTTAAAGCCCAAAGAGACTTTAAAAGAAGTTTTAAAAGTGGATAAGGTTTTTATTAAAGATAAAAGCTGTGAGAGTGAACTTAAAGCTTATAAAGAATTATTTAATATTTTAGGAGCAAAAAAGTGAATGATAAAATGAGAATTTTCCTATTAATTATACCTTTTGTTTTTTTAAGCGCTTGTGCTTCTAAAGATATTTTGATTAAAACTGAAATCAAAGAAGTTAAAGTTCCTATTAAATGCCCTTTAAAACTTCCTTTAAAGCCTTTAGACAAACAAGACTTAGAAAGTGCTAAAGAAATCTCTAAGTATTACTTAGAAGTTGAAAATATAGCCAAGCTTTGCACAGGAGAGAAAGATGAAAGAAAATAATAAAATGATAAATCAAAAAAGCATTGCAAAAGATCTTCTTATAGCTCTTTTATTTTCAAGCTTTGCTTTAGCTTTATTATATTTATTTGAAATTTTTACAAGGAACTAGCAATGAAATTAGAAGATATATTTGTATATATGGTTTTAATGATAGTAAGCTTTATAGCTGGACTTGTAGGAATTGTAACAAAAAATAAATTAAGCAAAGCTCTTAATTTAAAAGGTAAATTTACACTCTTTTTAAAAGGCATGCTAGGTTCTATGTTTGTAGCATATCTAGTTTTTGAAATTGTAAATTATCTTAATTTTGGCATAAAGCTTAGCGTTGCAGTGGGTGGTTTTGCAGCTTATATGGGGACAGATGCATTGCTTAAAATTGAGCAACTTGTAGAAAAG
>NZ_MJXN01000089.1:0-9332 GCF_001762815.1 Campylobacter sp. BCW_6465 | reverse complement strand
AAAGGAGATTTAAATGCAAATAAATAGTTTTGAAGATGTAAATCTTGCACTTAAAAAAGTGGCAGAACTTAGTGTAAAAATAGAAAAGATTAATGGCGAGGTAACTTTAGCTTGTAATGAGATTAAAGAAGCTCGTGCAGGAGAGATTAAGGTTTTAAGTGATGAACTTGGATACATAGAGCAATGTATCACTACTTTTTGTGAAAATAACAAGCATGAATTTGCCGAAAAAAGATCTAAAGAATTTACCTTTGGCAAGATTGGCTATCGCTTAAGTAAAAGTGTATCTTTACCACGTGTGAAAGAAAAACTAGAAAACTTAATCAAAGCCTTTAAAAGTTACAACCTTAATGAATGCATCATTTACAAAGAAGAGCTTAATAAAGATGCCATTGTAGAGCTTGATGATACTACTTTAGTAAAGCTTGGACTTAAAAGAGTTGTAAAGGATAATTTTAGAATAGAGCCAAAGATTGAAAGTTTGGAGATTGAAAATTAAGAGTGGTGCTTCCACTCTAAAAACTTATTTAAAAGCCTATTTTATAGACTTTTAAGCAAGTTTTTAGTAGAATAAAATGTTAAGAAAAAGGATGATTAATGGCAAAAAATGATGACAATCTCATCAAAAAAACTTGTAAAGAATTAGGGCTTACTTATAAACAACTTGGGGAGAAGATCGGGTATAGTGAAGCTACATTAAACAAAAATGCTTCTACTGGAGAAATAAGCAAATCAATAGAGGTAGCCATTAACTTATACCTAGAAACACTTGAGCTCAAAAAGCAATTAAAGCAATTTAATTTACTTAAAGAGATTATTAAGGATATTTCTAAATAATCACTTCTTTAATAAGTGAAATTCTACTAAAAAACTTCTAAAATATATAAAAATATATTGACTTAATTTCTTAAATAAGTTATAATTCTTTCTGTAAGCATATTTAAGAAGCTTACGGAAAGAAGTAAAAAGGAGAAAAAATGAATTTGGAACTCTTTAAAAAAGATGATTTAGAAGTTAGAGTGATAAAGGATGAGAATAACGAGCCTTTATTTTGTTTAAAAGATATATGCGATACCTTAGAGCTTTCAAATATAAGTGTAGTTAAAGAAGCTATAAATATGGAATTTGACAAAGGAGGTAAGTTTAACTTAACCCCTTTGAAAACAAATGGTGGTATGCAAAATTTTATATTTGTAAATGAAAGTGAAGTTTATTTTATTTTAATGAGAAGTGATAAACCTAAAGCAAAAGAATTTAGACTTTGGATAACAAAAGAAGTCCTACCAAGTATTAGAAAAAATGGCAATTATATGCAAAAAGAATTTAGCAAAGAGCTTTACTCTTTACTAAACGATCTAAAACAAGCTAATTGTATCAAAGATAAACTTAAAAATGAAAATGAAAGTTTAAAAGATGAACTTATACAAAATCAAAGAGAGCTTTTAAGCTTTTATAAAAATAAAGATTTAAAAAAAGAAAAGCCTTTTAAACTCTCATCTAACACCATAGATAAGATAAAGTTTTTAAAGACAAAAGGGGAAAGCACTACAAAAATAAGCCAAATATTAGATGTAAGCACTTCTAGCGTTAGAAAATATTCAAAGGATTTTGAATGAAAGATATATTTATTATCGATACTATAGATCAGAGCAAAAGTGAGTTAAAAGGTTTAGTGAATTTAGTTAACGGGCTTGGCTTTTTAAGCAAAGAAATTGTTATAGAAAGCGAAGAATTATTTCTAATAGCAAATTCCTTAGAAAGCATTTATCAAAAACTTTTAAAAATAGAATTTAACAAAGCTCACTAATTAGTGGGCTTGATTAAATTTTTATAAGGAAAAAGATGAGTCCTAAACAAGCAATGCTTAGAAAACAACTTCTAGCTAAAATACACATGCACAAAGAGTATTTATATTATAAAGAAAATAATGCTTGGCAAGATTTTTTAGCTTTAAGATTTGAGGTTTTAAGCTCAAAAGATTTAAGCATAGATGAGCTTAAAATCTTGCTTGATATTTTTGATGGTAAAATTAAAGATGATATAAACTTCGTACCTGATTTTAAGGGTAGATTAATGCTTAAAAAAGCTAGTTCTAATAAACAATTTTTTTATTTAAAAGCTTTATTAAAACAAACAAAAATGCCTATTTTTAGTTTTTACAAACTTTGTAAAAAAACTTTAAAAAAAGATATATACTCTCTTGAAACTCTTAGCAAAAAAGACTGCACTATAATGCTTGTGGTTTTAGAAAAGATTGCTAAAACTAAATAAAATAATTAAAAATAGATATAATCCTTTAAAAGCTTTTTTTAAAGGATTTATTTTGATCTGCCCTAGATGTGCAAATGAAAAAACTAAAGTGTTAAAAACTATAAAATCAGACACCAATGAAAGATTTAGAAGATGTCTTAAGTGCGGATACACTTTTATGTCTATTGAACTTATCAAAGTAGATAATTGGGCAAAATACTATATAAAAGAAACTCAAAAAGGACTTTTTGATGAAGCGCTTTGAATTAAAGGGTCTTGAGAATTTTTTAAAAAAATGTGAAAATCTAGAAAACGAACAAAAGCAGATTATTTTAAAAGAAATAATTGCTGAAACACTTTATAAAGAAAGCAAAGAAAATCTAGAAAAAGAACAAGACTCTAATGCTAAAAAATGGGCACCTTTAAAGCAAAGTACATTAAATTCAAGAAAAGCACAAAAGATCATGCATACTAAAAAGCTTTTTGCAACAGGCTCTATGCAAAGCTCTTTACATAGTGGAGTGGAAAATGATAGAGCTTTTGTAGCACTTAATGCCACCTATAAAGGCTTTGCGTATGCCAGAGTGCATCAATTTGGCTCTAAAAATGTAATAGCAAGACCTTTTTTACCTATCGATGAAAATTTAAATATAAACAAAAGAGTAGCCAGAGCAATGGAAGAAGAAACTAAGGATATGCTTTGGACTTTGTTTAAGCAGACTTTAAAATAAACTTCAATAGACTATGACATTTTATTAAAGGAGTATAAATGCCTAGTTTAGAAGAAATACAAAGTCAAATTTCTGATTTTTCAAATGCTAAAAATATTTTCTCAAGAAAAGAAATTAAAGCTTTACCAGATATTTTATGGGAGAATGAGAAGGTAAAAAAAGCAGCACAAGGCACTTATAATCTTGCTACAGGACTGCTAGTAGCTACTGATAAAAGATTGATTTTTATTGACAAGGGAATATTTAGCTTAAAGGTGGAAACTTTTCTTTATGATAAAATTTCATCTATTGAATATAGTACAGGTTTGATGTTTGGCGAGATAGTTATTTATGCTTCGGGTAATAAGGCTAAAATTAAAAATATGGAAAAAAACGAAACCAAAGAAATGGCTGAATTTGTTAGAGAGTGTACTCAAAATACTGATGCAAATAATCATATATCTACCACTAATAGTGATTTAACCGTAGAATTAGAGAGAATATCAAATCTTAAAGATAAAGGTATTATTACTGAAGAAGAATTTAAAACAATGAAAGAAAAAATTATAGCTAAAATGTAAAACTTGCAAAGTTACTTAAAATCTTATATAATCATTTTAGCAAATAAGTTGTTATGCTCTTATAGTATCATCACGATGTGGCAGTGGGTCATTGGCTATAAGAGTTTAGCCACCTTCTTTTTTGCAAATTTATTATTTTTTATAAACAATTTTTCCTTGACTTAATACTTCTTTAAAATACTTGTCGTTCTCGCTTAAAAACATAGTTTTATTATTGATTTGATTGCCTTTTTGATTTAATACCATTACAAGAGCTTTTACTCCATTATCATAAAAGTATTTAATATAAGTTTTTTTGGTAAAGCCTTTGTAGTAAGGGTCAGTATCCATACTTAATCTAATCTCATCAGGATCTTTTACAAGCTTTGGCAGATAGTCGATATAAAAGTGGCGATTATTCTTTTTTATCTTAGAAATTTGTTTTTTCTTATCATAGAAAAAATCATCATCTAAGCTTATTACATCTCCTATTTTATCAACAAGCAAATCTCCTTTTTTTACATTAAAAGCTTCATAAACCTTATCTATTAATTCTTTATCACTTAAATTTTCATAATCATGTACCTTTGGTAAATTCTCTAAGCTTTCATCTAGGCTTATTCTCGTTTCTTTTGGCATCTGTGAATTCTCTCTTTTATCATAAGCAAAGTTTTTAGAAGCAATGCTTTTTGGATTTTCTAAAATTTTATATTTAGCTCTTGCTTCTTTTTCGCTTACTGCTATGACTTTACATTTACAATTATAATCATTAGGCGGAAAGGATGTTTTCCAAAATGGATCATCTCTGTGTATAGCACAATTGTGCATTTTTTTATGCTCACTTCTTGAATCTTCTAAAAGTGCACATTTATATACCCAGTAAGTTTTATAAGAATAAGTGCTAAGTTGTTTTGCTCTTGCTTTTGCGTAAGCACTTTGCATATTGGTATGATAAATTGTTTTTAAGCGATTTGCATTGATATTTATAGTGCGTTTTTCTCCTGTTTTTGGGTTTGTTATTTCTTTTTTACCATACCAACCTTTACTTGTTAAAAGCTCTTTTAAATTGTTTTTAAACTCATTAAAATTTCTTCCTTCTTTCATAGCTTTTTTTAATTCTTCGTGCAAATCATTTAATACATCTGTTTTCATAATGCCTGCTGCACTAAAAGCGCGATCGTGTGCTTGTTTTTTAATTTCGTGATATTTAAAGCTTATTTTTAAGCCTTTATTTTCTAAATAGCTATAAGCTTCATCTACGCTTTTGTTAAAAATATTACTCATTCTTTACCTTTTTTAACCTTCTTTAACGGCGGAAGTGAATTCCGCCTAAGAAGCAACTAAAGGCTACCCGACCCTTTTGCTAACGCAAAAGCCCCGTTTTGCCTTGACCTACCTATTCACTCATTGCCAGCATCCAAAAGAGCTTGCATGGAAGCAAGAGCGATTTTTTTATCCAGACTTTCTTTTAATTTTTCAAAACTGATATTTGGGTATGCTTTAAAAATTCTTTCTTCTAATTCTTCATAGCTTTGACATTCTTCCCAAAAGGCTTTGATTTTTTCATAAATTTCATCACTTATCTCATCTTCTGCACTTGAGTTTAATTCTATTTTATCCTTGCTAAGACGATTATTTTTTTCTAACATTAAAGAGTTAAATGCGTAATTTTCAGTGCTTACTTCTTTTTTCTTTAAACCTTCAATTCTAAAAGTTTTTGCTAAAAACTCAGCAGGTATCTCATAACCCATACTAGAAATAGTGCTATAAACTCCTGCTAAGTATTGCTCATCGACTTCTTTGTTTGTATCAAAAACAAACTCAAACTCAGCTGGCTTTGCAAAATTAAGTTTTAAAATCTGCTCTAATAATTTTTGTATGCTTTTGCTTAAAAAAAGTGTATCCATTTCACCCACATTAAGACGCACTTCTTCGTGTACATTACCTAAGGCTTGAGTACCATTTTGCACTGCATTTCCTGCTAAAACTTGTCCGCTGATTAATTTTGAAATAGCTTCATCACAATACCTTAAAAAATCTGTAAAAGTAGAAGTAGAAAGCCCTGAGTTTAAAAGCTCGACCATGTCATCTTTGTTAAAAATTCCCACACTTGCACTTCTTAAATTACTAAGTTGCATTAAAAGTTCTTCTATTTCTTTATCGCTGTTTGCATTGGTTGTTTTTGCAATGATAGGTGGCACACTTAAATTATCAAGATAAGAAATGTTTTTACTCATAGCAAGTTGCTTTAAAACCGCAATGCTTACAACATTATAAAAAAGGGATTGTTCTATGAATGAACCTGAATCGCTTGGATGTAAGTGCAAAAATATATCATCACACTCATCCACAAAAAGTTTTTTACTTTCGCTATAAATAAATAGCCTTTCTTTATCATCCATCGAAAAAAATCTCGGACTTATGTATTTTAGTTTTGGAAAAACATTTAAATCTTTTACCTTCCATTCAAGTAAAAAAGCAGCAAAACCATAAACTACTGCAGCACTCATTTCAAAGACGAATTTCCTAAAATCACTTTTTGATATATAATTTTGTAAAAATATTCTTTGAGTCTCGTCTTTACAAGTAATAAACATAGGAAAAGAACACATTTTAAAACGCCTTTTCATTACTTCGCTTGCTATTTGTGGATCAAAGCGTTTAAAATAATCATAAATACTTATAAGTTCACTAAAATTCTCACTATTTAAAGCAGCGATTATGCTATCAAAATCAACACTACTTGCTACGCTTTTTCTTGCTGTTTTATTTAATATTCTCATAAAAATCCTTTTTTAATCTTTCTTTTGCTAAGTATTCTATTGATTGCTTTATAATCTGCATTTGCTGCACTACAAGCGATTCTAAAAGCCATCTCACTTGCATCAAGCAAGTCATCATGTGCTGCTTTTGGATAGGTTAGCATTTCTTCGATAAGTAAATTTGAGTTATTGTCTATTAAAATCGTGCCGTCGTTAATGTAAGGTGCTAAGCTATCGATGCGAAGTTCTTTTGCGACTTTATTTTTAAGCTCACAAATACTTAGAATAATTCCCAGTTTTAAAGCCTCTTCTTTGAGCTTATCTTTGAAAAACTCTTGAAAGGCTATTGTTTCAATGGCTATTTTTACTATTTTTCCTAAGCTTAAGTATTTGATATAAAGCTTTAATATCACATCTATCATCTTGCTAGGAGATATTTTATAGCCACTTGCTTTTAAATGAAATTTATTTTTATCTACTTTTTTAAGCTCAGCAATGGCAAAATAATCGCCTTTTGCCTTACCAAGTGCAGGGTCAATCCCTAAAACCACAAGGTCAAAATCTTGTTCTTTTTCTATGATTTTATACTCGCTAAAAATAGCATTTTCAGTACTTAATGCTTTGTTTTGATATTCGCTAAAAAAACTTTGAGTATCAGCAAAATATTCTTTTAAAATTTCTATTTTGTTTAAATTTTCATCATCTAATTTAAAACCCTTTAAATCGCTTTTTAAAATATTGTTTTTATCGATTAAATCAAGTTTGTCAGGAAAGCTTAGCACGAGCGGAAAATCATAAATTAAAAAGCGTTTATCATCATTTAAACGATTTAAAAGACTATCTTGATGTAAAATAGTTCCAACGACTAAGTATAAATAATTTTCTTGTGTTCTTGCGACTAACTTTAAAATGGCTTTATTAAACCATTTATAAAGTTTATCCCTTTGCGTTTTACTTTCTACATTTTCATCATTTTCTATATCATCACAGATAATTAAATCAGGTCTTTTGCCAAGATAATTCGTTCCTCTTATCTTTTTACCACTACCAAAAGCTTTAATTTTTTTATGTATTTTAAAACTTGTAAAAACTATGGCTTCACTAGTCCATTCATCGCCTAGTTTTATTTCAAAATCATTAATTAATTTAGCATTTTCTTCAAGCTCTGTTTTTAAACTTGCTATACTTTCACTTGCAATGTCTAAAGTAGAAGATATAATTAAAGCATATTGCTTTTTATTACTTAAAAGCGAGTAAAGAGTAAAAAGTCTTACTAAAAGCGTTGTTTTAGCACTTCCACGATAAGCTTTAAAACAAAGATGATTATTTTTCTTTTCTAATTCATCAATATTATCATAGATAAAATTTCTAAAATTAGAGCTTTCTTTTTTGATAA
Organism: Campylobacter sp. BCW_6465; assembly: GCF_001762815.1. NCBI lineage: Bacteria > Pseudomonadati > Campylobacterota > Epsilonproteobacteria > Campylobacterales > Campylobacteraceae > Campylobacter > Campylobacter sp. BCW_6465. The sequence goes on along the minus strand of NZ_MJXN01000089.1, from coordinate 1,654 downwards.
AATTGATATGATGAGGAAAATATTCAAAAACAAAAGCCTTAAAGCCTTGTTTTAAAATCCTATCTCTTCTTAAATTTTTATCTTCTTTATGATTAAATTTTAAAGCCTTTAGCCTTGATTTAATTTCATTTATTTCTAACTTATCCATTTTTGCTTTCTTTTTATTTTCAAATATAGTTTTAAAAAGCTTTAAATTGCGTTTAAAACCTTTTAAAATACAAGGGTCAATATAAAGCCTTACAATTTATCTAATTTTTTATTTATAAGCTTTTCTACAAGTTGCTCAATTTTAAGCAATGCATCTGTCCCCATATAAGCTGCAAAACCACCCACTGCAACGCTAAGCTTTATGCCAAAATTAAGATAATTTACAATTTCAAAAACTAGATATGCTACAAACATAGAACCTAGCATGCCTTTTAAAAAGAGTGTAAATTTACCTTTTAAATTAAGAGCTTTGCTTAATTTATTTTTTGTTACAATTCCTACAAGTCCAGCTATAAAGCTTACTATCATTAAAACCATATATACAAATATATCTTCTAATTTCATTGCTAGTTCCTTGTAAAAATTTCAAATAAATATAATAAAGCTAAAGCAAAGCTTGAAAATAAAAGAGCTATAAGAAGATCTTTTGCAATGCTTTTTTGATTTATCATTTTATTATTTTCTTTCATCTTTCTCTCCTGTGCAAAGCTTGGCTATATTTTCAACTTCTAAGTAATACTTAGAGATTTCTTTAGCACTTTCTAAGTCTTGTTTGTCTAAAGGCTTTAAAGGAAGTTTTAAAGGGCATTTAATAGGAACTTTAACTTCTTTGATTTCAGTTTTAATCAAAATATCTTTAGAAGCACAAGCGCTTAAAAAAACAAAAGGTATAATTAATAGGAAAATTCTCATTTTATCATTCACTTTTTTGCTCCTAAAATATTAAATAATTCTTTATAAGCTTTAAGTTCACTCTCACAGCTTTTATCTTTAATAAAAACCTTATCCACTTTTAAAACTTCTTTTAAAGTCTCTTTGGGCTTTAAATCAAGTTTTAATTTATCAATAGCTTTATTTTGCTGGGCTAATTTATCTTTAAAAACATTGATTTCATTGCTAAAATGCAAAGCTTTAAGTTTTAGATTTTCATTTTCTAAAGCTAAAGCATTGTTTTTTAAATATAAAAAACCACAAAGAGCAATTAGAACAAAAAAAGCTATTTTTGAAGGACTTAAAAACCTTGATAAAATAAAACTAAACACAATCTTTTCCTTATGGATAAGTCCATCTTGCTTTTTTGCCTCTAGTGTCTAAATGCACAAACCCAGCATAAGGATCATTAAAATTATGCTTTATGGCAATCCCTAAACCTCTTTCGCCATAGGTGTTTAAAACATATTGATGAACTTCTTCTGTTTTAACTCCTTTAACCACAAAGTCCGCTGCACTTCCTATAGTGTGTTGGCTTTTAGGGGCTCCACCAACATTTGCATTATGCTCTTTGCAGCGATATCCACTATTTATAATAACAGGAGCATTGTAATGTTCTCTGATTTCACAAAGAATGTCTATAAGCTCATCACTTGGTACATTTTGAGGCAATTCACATTTGCCGCATTTACATTTAAATTCGCTTTCTTTAAAATAAGGGTTATTTTTCATTTTC
>NZ_MJXN01000088.1:0-84904 GCF_001762815.1 Campylobacter sp. BCW_6465 | reverse complement strand
TCTTTGGTAATATCACAAAAGATAATACTTAGTTTGATTAGTTTACTCTCCTACTTGTTAAAAATTTCATCCTGATAATTTAAAATTATTAGGATGGATGTTGTTATATTTTTTTATTTTTGTTTTATTATTTAATTTTATAAAAATATAATTATCTTTTTATGCAACTTATAAGATAATATTAGATTTTAATGTAACTATCAAGGAAAAATATGTTTGATAAAATTCATTATTATTATTTTAATGCTAATTATGAAAAATGTTTAAACTTGAGTGAGCAATTTTTAAAAGAAAGTCCAAAATTTGCTTTAGAATTTGCTACGCTTTCTTCTTATAAACTTTCTCTTTTTCAAAAAGCTTTATATTATGCTCAAGAGCTTTTTTCTTTAAATCCTACAAGTTTTAATGGTCTTATGCTTGCTAAAAGCTATATTGAAAATTTAAGACTTGATGAAGCCTTGAATTTATTACAAACACTTTTAACTCGCAAAGATGATTTAGAGGATGAACTTAAGTTAGAATTGGCTTTTATTTATAAACTGAGCAACAAACTAGAAGAATCTGAACAAATTTTCAAAGAATTGCTTTCTAAAGATATGTATAATCTTAATCTATGGAAAAATTATGCAGAAATTTATTTTAAACATGATTTTACTAAGGCATTAAATGCACATGAACACTTGTGTCATTTTATGCAAGATTTGATTGATAAACTGCAAAAAGGAATCATTGCTGAACAAACCAATCTTAATTTAGTCAAACTCGAAGATAGGCTTCACAGTAAAACCAAAGAAAACCTTACTATTTCTAAAATAGAAGATTTTTTAACTCATCAAATTTTACCCCAAAAAGCATACTTACTTTTTAAGCTTTTTAGAATATCTGATTCTTTAGAACTTTTTCAATCACTACAAGAAACCAATCAACACCATGCACAGTTTTGGCAAAACTATGCTAAGGTCTTAGAATTTAACTCAAACTATCAAGAAGCTTATCATGCTTATAAAAAATGTCTTAGTTTGGATTCTCATGCAACCTATCAATTTGATTTGGCTTATCTTTTGATGCGTATGGGAGTGGATGATAATTTTGAAGAGGGTAAGAAGTATTATGAAAGTAGATTGTTTTATGCTCATAATGAAACTTTTTCTACTTATCATTATAATGAAAGCATAAAAGCTTTTAATAAATTTGGCATTGATGCTTTTAAAAATAAAGAAGTTTTAGTATTTTGCGAGCAAGGCTTTGGCGATACTATAATGTATGCAAGATGCTTAGAAAAACTTTGCAAAATCGCTTCAAAGGTTTTATTTGCTCCTCAAAGTGCCATGTATGAAATGTTTAAAAATCAAATCAAATTTTTAAATCAAAATGATGATATTTTTAAAAATGTAAAGGTTTTAAAAAATCTACCTACAAATTTTGATTATGCTATTCCTATTTGTTCTTTGCCTTTTTTTATTGATATTAAGCTTGATGAGATTTCACGATTAAAAACACCTATATTGCCACAGAAAAAACCGCATAATAAAAGAAAAAAACTTGGTATTTTTTATGCTACTCCTAATGCTGAAAATTCTGATTTATTAAGAAATGTAAAATTTGAATTTTTATTTGATATATTAAAAGACTTAGATTATGAAATCATTTCTTTTCAAATGCAATTAAAAGAAGAATTGCCTAAGGTAATAGAAGATAGAAGCAAGCTTATAAAAAATTGGAATGATACTCTAAATTATTTATATGATATTGACTGTATGCTTAGTATTGATAGTGCTATAGCGCATTTAAGCTTAGCTATGGATATTCCTACTATAGTTCTTTTACATCCTAGATTTGATTGGCGTTGGGGAAAATTTGAAAATCCTAAAAGTTATTTTTGGCCAAAAGCAAAATGTTTTATCATAAAAGAACAAGAAGAAACAAAAAGGAATTTGCAAAAACTGATTAAAGATATTTTAAACTAAAGCTTAGTTTAAGAGCTTTAGGTGGAAAATTTGGTTTTTGATAACATCAGCTAGCATTTTTGGCATTTGGTTTATAATATCTTGATAATTTTGCTTTGCATCTTGATCTTTTAATGTCAAATTTAATTTTGCATTTTTAGCTGAAAGAATTTTTCCATTGCTTGTAGAAATAATTTTAAAATTAACATTAGCCACACCCTCTTTACTAGTTGTGATAAAATAATTTGTAATATTTACATAAAAATCTTGCAAATTTACCACCACAACATAATCTGTAAATTTAGCATACATTTTAGCCTTGTCTTTTTCTTGTGTTAAAAAAGGACTTACATTTATAAGTTTTGCATCTTTAGGACTAAAATGTGACAAAGTTTTAGAACTTTGATAAATACCATTTGCAGCAGAATTAACCCAATTAAGCTTTAAACTTTGAATCAAATTTTTAGCAAATAATGTAGAAAACTCCTTATCACTCACTCTAAAACCATCTAAAAAATAACCAAAATTTTTCCTAAAAGTTAATACAATAGCAAAATCAATATCTTTATCTTTGGTGATTTGTGATTTTTTTTCAATCAAAGTAGAACTATCAAACAATGCTTTTTGTTGATTTAGATTTGGATTTGCAACATTTTGATTTAGATCTATTAGCTCAAAACTATCTGCGCTTTTTTCAATTTTAATAACTTTTTTCTGAGAAAAATTATTTGCCAAAAGATTAGAACTTAAAACTAAACTTAAAAACAAAATGAAACAATACCTCATTTTCATCCTTGTAAATTATTTAAATATAAAATTATACTCTTTATTTTATAAAAAATCTTGTAAAAAATTCATAGATGAAACACAAATAAAAGGACTGGATTTATAATCTAAAGGGTTATATAAAATGTATTTTTTAGAAAAATCCCCCATAAATCCTCCATTTTGATTAATCAAAAAATCTCCTGCTACAATATCCCAAATATTAAGCTTTTCAAATCTTTTATAAACTCCTGCCTTAGCCTCTAAAATAGCACAAAATTTTAATCCAGAGCCTATATTAATAGCTTCTAATTGATGCTCTTTTGCAAAGTCTTCATCTTCTTTGCTAAGATGATTAACACTCAATAAGGCTTTATATTTATTTTTCTCGTATTCTTGCTGGTCAATTTGCAAAGGTTTATCGTTTTTATAAACCTTGGTTTTTGCATGAGCATAGAATATATCACCTTTTGATGGATTTTGTATAAGCGATAAAACAGGGCGATTGTCATGAACCAAACTTATCATAACACAAAATTCATCACTGCCTTTTAAAAAACCACTTGTTCCATCAAGAGGATCGATAAGCCAAAAAGTTTTTAATTCTTCACACTCTTCTTTGCTGAGTAATTTTTCTTCTGATAGAATTTTAATATCCGTAGAACCTAAAATATCATTTAGAATTTTATTAGAAGCAAGATCTGCTGATGTAAGCGGGCTTTTATCTTCTTTTTCCCAAGTTTTAAAATTTTTTCTCTCTTCTAAAATAGCTTTAGAAGCTTGATTGCTAGCATTTATAGCAATTTCTAAAAATTTATCAAGATTAAGCATGATTATAAGACTTTCTATAAGATTTTTTAAAATTATACAAGAAGATTTTGTGGAATTTTTAATTTCCACAAAAATTTTTAATTAAATTTTACTAGTTTCACCCAAATAAAGTTGTCTTGGACGGACTATTTTAAGACTTTCTTGCTCTTTTTGTTCTATCCACTGAGCTATCCATCCTGGGGTGCGTCCTATAACAAATAAAGTAGCAAACATTTCATTTGGAATACCTAAGGCTTTTAAAATAAGTCCACTATGAAAATCAACATTCGGATATAGCCCTCTTTGAACAAAATAATCATCATTTAAAGCAATCTCTTCTATACGCGTTGCTACTTTAATAAGATTGGTATCAATACCCAACTCATCAATAAGTTGATCACGAAGTTTTTTAAGTACTTTTGCTCTAGGATCAAAATTTTTATAAACCCTATGCCCAAAGCCCATCAAACGGAAAGGATCGTTTTTATCCTTAGCCCTTTTGATGAATTCATCTACCCTATCAACACTACCTATTTGCTCAAGCATTCTAATAACACCTTCATTAGCTCCACCATGTGCATGACCCCAAAGTGCACCAATACCTGCTGCTATACAGGCATAAGGATGAGCATGAGTTGAACCCACAGAACGAACCGTTGAAGTTGAAGCATTTTGCTCATGATCTGCATGAAGCATAAAAACTGTATCAAGTGCTTTTACTTCTATAGGTTTAAGCTCTACATGATCGTAAGGATAAGTTCTTAACATATATAAGAAATTTTCTGTAAAACCACGATCTAAATTTGGATAAGCCATAGGAAAGCCATGTTTATATCTATAAGCGGTGGCGACTATAGTAGGGATTTTAGCGACTATTCTAGCTGCCATTTCCATATATTCTTCTTTTACGTTCATATTTAAATGATCAGGATAAAAAGCACTAAGCGATGAAACAGCACCTTGTAAAACTGCCATAGGATGAGCATTATCAGGGAAAGAATCAAAAAGACGATGCATACCTTCATGGATAAAAGAACGCTTTTTCATTTCATAACGAAACGCTTCAAGACGCGTAGCATCAGGTAGTTCTTTATAAAGTAAAAGATGAACCACATCTAAATAAAGTTTGTTTTCAGCAAGCCACTCTATAGGATAGCCACGGTGCATTAAAATTCCGTTTTCTCCATCAATATAAGTGATTTTTGATTTACAAGTAGCTGTAGAAGTCAAGCCCTCATCATAAGAAAACATTCCTGTTTGTTTATAAAAACTTGACATATCCACAACGCTTGGGCCAGTTGTACCATCATATATAGGAAATTCATAGCTTTTTCCATTTCTATTATCGGTTATAGTAACGGAATTTGACATTTTCGCTCCTTTTATTGTTACTTTTATTAATTCTAACAAAAAAGGGCGATTATGAGTTTTTTTATTATTAAATTTTTAAGATTTTGTTTGCTTTTTTGAGTAAAAAAGTAACTTTCATTTTTTAGAATTGGAAAGAAATTTAATCATACTCATAACAATAATAGCCTCAAACAACGCTGTTAAAATAAGTGCTGAATAAAGCTTCTCATCAATAACCTTGCCCGAATAACCCAGAGTAGCTGTTGCTATAAGCAAGGTTAAAGGCATAGAATGACTAAGACCAAATAAAATCATATTTTTAAAACCAATTCTTTTTAAAAAAACACTTGCACATAAAATTCTTAAGCCCACCATAACAAACATAAGTAAAAATGCTTGTAAAACGATTTTATAATCTAAAATCATTTTAAGATCAAAGGTTGAACCTATATGGATAAAAAAAATAGGGATCAAAAACCCGTGTCCAAAAGTAGAAAGCTTGTGCTCAAGATCTTTTTTATGATCAAAAAAAGTAGCTATAAATGAACCTGCTATAAAAGAACCAAGAACGATTTCAAGTTTTGTAATAACCATAGCAACAATGATCAGTATAAAAATCGCCATACAAAATCTTATATCTTTTTCATTTTTATCTTCCCATGGCATAAGCACAACTTTAAGCTGAGGATACCACCAAAAAAGCACACCAAGCATTTTAAACCCAAGCAAACAAAGTCCCAAAAAGATATTAAGATATAAAATACTTTGCACTACATCAATAATACCTGTTCCTTCGCGCAAAAAAGCTCCCGCTATAGTCAAAAGCACAATAGAAATCACCTCAGCTAAAGTAGCTACTATCATAGCAATATTTAGCCAATAACACTCTTTTCCAAAATCCTTAAAAAGTAAAGATAAAAGCCCTACACTCATCACAGGTATAATGATAACAAATACTAAAGAAAGTCCAAAAATCCATACTATAAAAGAAGATAAAGCATAAAGTAAAAAAATATAAAAAAAGCTTTTTTTGACAACTTCTTTATCCATATTGAAAAAAGCTCTTAAATTGACTTCCATACCCGCTATAAACATTAGATAATAAAAACCTACATTTGCTAAAAGTGCAAAATTTTCACTTTTTCCTATGAAACCAAAATACGCTATTATCGCCCCTAAAATAATTTCAGTAGCCGAAAGAGGCAAGCGTAAAATTTTTGCAATATGCGGAGAAAAAAGTAAGCATAAAGCTATAACAATAAGAATTTTTAGATCAATTAAACCTTGCGGATCAATGACACTCTGATGCAAAAGTAAATCCCATTTCTTTTAATTTTATTATATCTTGACTTGGTTCTTCACCTTTAGTGGTTAAATAATCCCCTATAACAATAGCCCCAGCACCTGCTTGAAAAATTTCATATTGTCTTTCTCGTAATACCACTTCACGCCCACCTGCTACCATTACCACGCTTTGCGGTAAAGCCTCTTTGGTATCACGCACGATTTTTAAAGCTTCATCAGCGCCAAGTCTTGGAACTTGTAGTTTTAAATTTTCATTTGCTATAAAAAAATTAATAGGCGTTGAAAAAGGCTGTAATTCTTGCAAAGATTTTCTAAAACTTAGCCTATCTTCTTCACTCTCACCCATACCATAGATTCCACCACAACAAAGCATAAGCCCTGCTTCTTTAGCGTTTAAATTGGTTTGAAATCTACTTTCCCAAGTATGCGTGGTGCAAATTTGTGGAAAAAATTCCTTAGAAGTTTCAAGATTGTGATTATAAGAAAAAATTCCTGCTTTTTTAAGTTCTTTGAGTTGCTCCACGCTTGCCATGCCATTACAGGCAATTAAAAGCAAGTTAGGCACTTCTTTTTGCACAGCCTTAGCAGCTTCGCAAACATACTCAAGCTTTTCATCATCAATCCCAAGTCCTGCTGTAACCAAACAAAAACCCAAGGCTTCATTTTTCTTTGCCATTTTTGCTTCTAAAACGATTTGTGAAAGTTCTTTACGACGATATTTTTGAATATCTGTTTTTACATGGGCACTTTGGGTACAGTATTTACAGTCTTCTGAACAATTTCCACTCGCTATATTTGAAATAGCACAAAGCATGATTTGCATTTTAATCCTTCATTTCTTTTTTGATTTTGCACTTTAAGCATTCTAAGAATGTACCTTTTTTAAGCTCTTTTATCACTAAAGTTTCGCCACACTCTTCGCATTTTTCTTCACTTGGTTTGTATTTGCTTATAAAATTGCATTTTGGATAAGCACTACAACCATAAAATTTACCGCGTTTTGAAAAGCGTTCTACGATTTCACCTTTTTGACAACTTGGACAAGTAATACCTGTACCATTGGCTTTGGCTTTTGCGGCTGTGTTTTCGCTTTCATTTTTACTTTCACTTTTTAAATTTCTTGAATACTTGCATTTTGGGAAATTTAAACACGCTACAAATTCTCCAAAACGCCCTTTTCTAATAGCAAGTTCCCCGCCACAATCAGGACAACTTTCACCTAGTTTTGTGACAGTTTTTTGACTAGCAATTTTTGTTTTTCCTTCTTCGATTTTTCTCATAAAAGGATAGTAAAATTCTTTTAAAATTTCTTGCCAATCTGCCTTATCTTCAGCGATTTCATCTAAGGTGTTTTCAAGGTTTGAAGTAAATTTACTATCTACTATATCGCTAAAATTTTTCTCAAGCACTTCGGTTACATTAAAAGCGATTTCACTAGGAATGAGTTGTTTTTTGTCTATTTTTACATAATCACGGCTTGTAAGTATAGAAATAGTTGGCGCATAAGTAGAAGGGCGACCTATACCCAAACTTTCAAGTTTTTTTACAAGGCCTGCTTCTGAATACCTTGAAGGCGGTTCGGTAAAATGTGAGCTCATTTCTAAATTTTGTATTTTTAAATTTTCACCTATTTTAAGATTTGGTAAAATTTTATCCTTATCCATATCGCCATAAACTTTATAATATCCATCAAAAAGGATTTTTCTACCGCTTATTTTAAAAACTGCTCTATCATTTTTTACAAACACATTTTGAGTTTGAGAAATAGCAGGATTCATCTGACAGGCTAAAAAGCGATTGTAAATAAGTGTGTAAAGTTTTAACTCATCTTTGTCTAAAAATTTAGCCGCAATTTCTGGGGTAAAACTTAAATTTGTAGGGCGTATAGCTTCATGGGCTTCTTGAGCACCTTTGGCCTTTGTAGTATATACATTTGCTTTGCTTGGAAGATAATCTTGGCCAAAATTTGCTTGTATGAATTTTCTTGCATTTTCTATAGCTTCTTTGGCCAAATTTAAACTATCAGTTCTCATGTAGGTAATAACCCCCATCACGCCCTCGTGAGTATTTACTCCTTCATAGAGTTTTTGAGCTATCATCATGGTTTTTTTAGGGTTAAAACCAAGGCGATTGCTAGCACTTTGCTGTAAAGTTGAAGTCATAAAAGGAGGTGGTGGAGCGATTTTTCTTTCTTTGCTTTCAATGTCACTTATAGTATAAGCTTCATTTTTGCAAGCTTCCAGTACAAGTTTGGCACGATCTTTGTTGATAATGGTAAGTTTTTCTATCTTAGCTTTGTCAAACTCAACTAGTTCTGCATCCAAATCTTTTTGAAAAATCATATCTATGCTAAAATATTCCAGTGGTACAAAGGCACGAATTTCTTTTTCACGATCGACTATGATCTTTAAAGCCGCACTTTGAACACGCCCTGCGCTAAGTCCTCTTTGAATTTTTTGCCCCAATAAGGGGCTGAGTTTATATCCTACAATGCGATCTAAAAGGCGTCTAGTTTGTTGGGCATTTACAGAGTGCATATCTAATTTTCTTGGATTTTTTAAAGCATTTTCTATAGCACTTTTAGTAATTTCATGGAAAACGATGCGTGGCAAGGTGTTTTCATCTTTTCCTATAGCTTTTGCAATATGATAAGCTATGGCTTCTCCTTCTCTATCCTCATCCGTTGCAAGATAGACTTCTTTGGCATCTTTGGCTTTGCTTTTAAGTTCTTTAACTAAGGCGCTATGATCGCTTGTGATTCTATACTCAGGGATAAATTCATCATCTTCTATTTTAATCCCAAAGCTTGATTTAGGTAAATCTCTAATATGTCCTTTAGAAGCAATCACTTCATAATCTTTTCCCAAAAAATTTCCTATGGTTTTAGCTTTTGCAGGAGATTCTACTATGATTAAATTTTTCTTCATTTTACACCCTTGTTAAATAAAAAGCTGAATTTAGCTAAAATTATTTAAAATTCTACTTATAAAATATATTTTAAAAACAAAACTATCATAACAAAATAAATAAAATATAATTTTAAGTAATTTTAAATACAAATCATAATTTTTGGAGTATAATAAAATAAAAAAGGCAAAATTATGAATGGCAAAACTTATAAATTTCATCCAAATGATACAAAAATGGATAAAAAAATAATTCAAATTACCGAAAAATCCGGATTTAAAGCAGCTGTGTTTTCTATGGCCGCTATGACTATGCTAGGAAGTGTAGTCATTTCATCTGCTCTACCTGCTATCAACAGACATTTTGAAGAACTTTTAACCCAAAGTGGTGCTACTCTTGCTTCAAGTTTCACATTAGCTCATCTTGATATACTTGTTCGCTTAGTTTTAACCATTCCTGCTATTTTTGTTGTCATTTTATCTCCATTTGCTGGTATTTTAATGGATAAATTTGGCAAATTAAAATTCATTCTTCCGGCTATGGTGGTTTGGACTATTTCTGGGGTAAGTGGCTTTTTCTTAAATGATATTTACGCTATACTGACTTCAAGAGCTATTTTTGGTATGGCAACTGCTTTTATAATGACAGGCGCTTCGGCTTTACTTGGAGATTATTATAGTCGCGGTGGCTTTAATCGCAGAGAAAATGCTTTAAGTCTTCAAGGATTTTTTTGTGCGGTAGGGGGTGCTATTTTTATTTCTATTGCGGGATTTGTTTCAAGTTATTCTTGGCGTTATCCTTTTTTGGTGTATGGACTTGGAATTTTAATTACCTTAATGGCTATCATTTATCTTTTTGAACCTAGAAAATTTAAATTCTATAATCATACAAAAATAGAAGCAAAAACAAATTATTGGCAATTTTTCCCTATCTATTTTATAGGTTTTTTTATCATGGTAGTTTATTATATTTCGCCAACTCAACTTCCTTACTATATAGAAGAACATTTAAGATTGGACCCTAAATATATAGGTATTTCGATGTCTGTATCTGCACTATGTTATGGTTTTTTCTCTCTAAGCTATAGATATATTATAAAATTCTTAAGTATTAAAACTATCTATGTTTTAACTCTTTTTATCGTATCTTGTTCTTTTTTGCTGCTTTTTTTAGTAGATAGCTTTTTCACAGTTTTAATCGCCTTAGCTTTGCTTGGAATGGGCGGAGGTATTATGCTTGTAAATAATACGGCTTATCTTTTTTCAATCTGTCCCGAAAATGCTCGCGCTAGGGCTTATGGAATTTTAGCAAGTTGTATATTTTTAGGACAATTTTTAAGTCCTATTATCTCTCAACCTATCGTTAGGCAAATGGGTCTTGTAGATGCTTTTTTAATATGGTCAATAGTAATTTTTATAGTGTGCATTGTGTTTTTATTTTTAAAGCAAAAACCTAGGATAAATTAGCAAGAAAAATCTTGCTAATTTTATTTATTACAAACCTACTGCACTTAAAGTTTGGTATTTACTCATATAAATTTGAGCTTCAATTTTTCTCATTGTATCAAGCGCTACTTGAACTACAATAAGTACAGAAGTACCGCCAAAATGAAAAGGCACACCCATAAATTTCACCAAAACCCAAGGCAAGGTTGCAACAAGCCCTAAATAAATAGAACCTGATAAAGTTAAACGAGAAGCCACTTCATTAAGATAATTTGAAGTTCCTTCACCTGGACGAATTCCAGGGATAAAACCGCCTTGCTTTTTCAAATTTTCTGCTATGTCTTTAGCGTTAAATACAATAGAAGCATAAAAATAAGCAAAGAAAATTACAAACAAGAAAGTTAAAACATGAAACAAATAACCATTTGGATTTAAAAAGTCATTAATGGCTTGTAGATAAGGATTTGTACTAGTTTGTAAAATCGTTGTTGGAAACATCAAAATCGCACTAGCAAAAATCGGTGGAATAACTCCACTAAGATTGAGTTTAATAGGAATATAATTCATAATGCGTTTGTTTTGATTTTGCATTACAACTTTACGAGAATAAGAAATAGGAATTCTTCTTTCTCCAAGTTCTACATAAATAATCACGCCTATAGTGATTAAAATCAAAGCAAAAATTGCAAAAGCGGTTAAGAAATTCATCTCACCTGAATTAATTTGTCCTACAGTTCCTGAAATCGCTCTTGGAATACCTGAAACAATACCTGCAAAAATGATTAAAGAAATACCATTTCCTATACCTCTTTGTGTAATTTGTTCGCCAAGCCACATTAAAAGCATAGTTCCTGCAAGCATAGAAATAGCACAAAGTGCGATAAACATATTTAAATCTTCCACCATTATAGCCCCTGCGCCACCACGACCATGTAAGCTTTGCAAACCTATAGCAACGCCTATACTTTGAACCAAAGTAATCACAATAGTCGCATAACGGATAATTTGCATATATTTTTGCATACTATCACGCTCTTTTTTCATCTTACCAATATTTGGAAAAGTTGCTGCAAGAAGCTCCATAATAATAGAAGCAGTAATATAAGGCATAATACCTAAAGAAATGATAGAAAAGCGTTCAGCCGCTCCACCACTAAAAACATTAAATAAACCCAAAGCATTGTTTTGATTGTTATTAAAAAATTCCGCAATCACATCAGCATTGACGCCAGGAACTGGCACATAAGCCAGAACCCTATAAGCAAACAAAAATGCTAAGGTGATTAAAATCTTATTCGTCAATGCTCTATTCATTATTTTGATCCGGTGACGCTAATATTCTCGTCTTTGATTTTTGATACTAAATCTTTTGCACTTGCACCAATTAATTTGATTTTATTCACAGATTTTGAAATTTTGTGAACACTTTTAATACTCTCAAATGTAATTTCACTAAGCTCTTTTACAGCTGTGATTTTTTCAACATTGATCACATAAGGTTTTTGAATTTTAGAAGTAAAACCTACTTTTGGTAGTCTTCTTTGAAGCGGTTGTTGACCCCCTTCAAAACCTCTTTTTTCATTATAACCTTTTCTAGCAGTTTGACCTTTACCCCCTTTAGTAGCAGTCTTACCCATGCCAGAACCTTGACCACGGCCAATTCTTTTAGTTTTATGCGTTGAACCCGCTGCTTTTGTTAAATTCATCTTCTTATCCTTTTAACATTGTTAAAGCTTTGATTGTAGCACGAACCACATTAGCTGAATTATTTGAACCCAAAGACTTGGTTAAGATGTCTTTAATACCTGCAAGTTCCACGATAGGGCGTGTAGAACCACCTGCGATAACTCCTGTACCTTCACTAGCTGGTTTAAGTAAAATTCTACTTGCATTATATTTTACCTCTACATCGTGAGCGATAGTTGAGCCTTTAGTTTTAACTTCAACGATATTTTTAAACGCATCGTCAACAGCTTTACGGATAGCATCTGGAACTTCCTTAGCCTTACCATAACCAACACCTACTAAACCTTTGCGGTTTCCAACGATAACTAAAGCAGTAAATCTAAATCTTCTACCACCTTTAACAACCTTAGTAACTCTGCCGATATCGACGATTACTTCTTCAAATTCTTCTCTATTATATTTTTCCATCGATTTACCCCTTATAGCCTAATGCCATTTTCTCTTAAAGATTCAGCCAAAACTGCAATAACACCATGATATACATAACCATTTCTATCAAAAACAGCTTGTTCTATCTTTTTAGCTTTTAAAGTTTTAGCAAATTCAGCAGCGATTTTTTTAGCGCCTTCTTTATTTGCTTTAACGCCAAGTTTGCGTCCATCAACTGCTGCTAAAGTTACAGCTTTTGCATCATCAATCGCTTGGATATATAGAGTTCTGTTCGATTTAAATACAGAAATTCTTGGAAAATTTTCACAACCTGAAATTTTCGCTCTAATTCTTTTTTTTCTTTTGATTCTTAAAGTTAGTTTTCTTTTTAATACATTTGCTCTCATATTCTACCCTTACTTCTTAGATGTCTTACCAGCTTTGCGGATAATGCGTTCATCAGAATACTTAACGCCTTTTCCTTTATATGGCTCTGGTGGTCTAAATTCACGAATTTGAGCAGCAACTTGACCTACAACTTGTTTATCACTTCCTTTAACTGCAATAGTATTTTTATCCACTACAATTTCAATTCCTTCTGGAATATCATAATTAATAGGATGAGAAAAACCAAGGCTTAGTTCTAAAACTTTACCTTTTAAAGCTGCTTTATAACCAACTCCATTGATTTCAAGAGTTTTTGAAAAACCTTGAGTTAAACCTACAACGATATTGTAAGCTAAAGCTCTGTAAGTTCCCCAATAAGCTCTACTTTGTCTATCTTCACCTTTTGGAGAAAAAAGAATATTATTATCTTTAATCTCAACATTTACATTTGCTTTAGTATCAAGTTCTTTTGCCAAATTTCCTTTTTTAAATTTAAGCAAATTTCCTTCTAATTTTACTTCTACTCCTGCTGGAATAGCAATCGGTTGTTTACCTATACGAGACATATTTTTCCTTTTTATTTGTCTAGGATATTTCTACTT
Organism: Campylobacter sp. BCW_6465; assembly: GCF_001762815.1. Classification (NCBI taxonomy): domain Bacteria; kingdom Pseudomonadati; phylum Campylobacterota; class Epsilonproteobacteria; order Campylobacterales; family Campylobacteraceae; genus Campylobacter; species Campylobacter sp. BCW_6465. The sequence goes on along the minus strand of NZ_MJXN01000088.1, from coordinate 71,272 downwards.
TTTTAAAAGAATGGATACCCAATGCCATAAAAAGCAGATTTTTTACCAAATAGTACATAAAATTTCGCCGCCAACACCTGCTTTATAAGCTTCATCATTAGCCAAAACGCCACGACTTGTGCTAACTACAATAGTACCATAACCATTTTTAAAACGCTTGATTTCATCTTTACCTTTATAAACACGACGACCGGGCTTAGAAATTCTTTTAAGCTCATTGATAACACTCTTACCTTTTTCATCGTATTTTAAAACTACATTGATAAATTTCTTTTTATCTTCTTCAATAACGTTAAAACTCTCAATATAGCCCTTAGCTTGAAAAATTCCAACTAAAGCTTCTACAACTTTAGAATGTAAAAGCTTGGTTGTTTCAAGCTTTCTCATTCCTGCATTTCTGATACGAGTGAGTGAATCTGAAATAATATCATTTATCATATTTTATCCTTACCAACTTGCTTTCTTAAGACCTGGAATCAAACCTTCATTGCCCATTTTTCTTAAGCAAACTCTGCAAATTCCAAAATCTCTATAAACCGAATGCGGACGCCCACAAATTTGGCATCTCGTATAAGCTCTAACCTTAAATTTAGGCTTGCGTGCCGCTTTTGCAATCATTGATTTTTTAGCCATCTTACTTTCCTTTTGTAAATGGCACACCGATAAGTTCTAATAACTTTTGTGCCTGTTTGTCATTTTGTGCTGTTGTAACTACAGAAATATTCATACCATGAGTTCTTAAAATTTTATCATACTCCACTTCTGGGAACATCAACTGCTCATCAAGACCGAAGTTATAGTTTCCGCGTCCATCAAAACCATCTCTACTTAAACCTCTAAAGTCTTTCACTCTTGGCAAAGCAATAGAAATTAATTTATCAAGAAAAGCATACATATTTTCTTTTCTTAAAGTTACCATTACACCCACAGGAAAACCTTCGCGAACTTTAAATCCTGCAACTGATTTTTTAGCTTTAGTAATTACAGCCTTTTGTCCTGCAATTAAAGAAATAGTATCTGCAACATTTTGCAATACTTTTTGATCTTTAGCCAACTCACCAGCACCTACGCTGATAACTACTTTTTCGATCACAGGGATAAGCATAGGATTTTTAATATCAAATTCTTTAACCAATGCAGGTTTAATGCTTTGATTATATTTTTCTTTTAATCTCATCATCGCTTACTCCTGAACTTTTGCCACATTGGAAATATCCATTGGCATTTCTTTATTGATAAAACCACCATTTGGGTTTTTCTCACTCGGCTTAATAGCTTTTTTAGCGATTTTACATCCTTCAACTACCACTTTAAGTGTTTTTGGATATACCGCTAAAACTTTACCTGTTTTACCTTTATCATCGCCTGTGATAACCTTAACGCTATCACCTTTTTTGATTTTTAATTTAACCGCCATTATAATACCTCCGGTGCTAGTGAAACGATTTTCATAAAGCCACCATATCTAACTTCTCTGCCCACTGGCCCAAAGATACGAGTTCCGATAGGCTCTCTTTTGTTGTCAAGAATAACCGCAGCATTTTCATCAAAACGAATCAAAGAACCATTATCTCTATGAATTTCTTTTTTAGTTCTAACGATAACCGCTTTTACCACTTGACCTTTTTTAACTTTTCCATTTGGTAAAGCTTTTTTAACAGATGCAACGATTACATCACCTACGGTAGCGTATCTTCTTTTGCTACCCCCTAAAACCTTGATACACATTAATTCTTTTGCACCGCTATTATCAGCAACTGCAAGTCTTGTAAAACTTTGAATCATTACTCAACTCCTGTAGCTAATACAGATTTTAAGCGAAATGATTTTCTTTTTGAAAGTGGTCTGCATTCTACTGCAACAACAGTATCACCCACTTTAACTTCATTTCTCTCATCATGAATTAGATATTTTTTAAAGCGTTTAACAATTTTTCTATATCTTGGATGAACCACTTTTCTTTCAACCAAAACACTTGCGGTTTTTTCACCAGCGATTTTAACAACAACGCCTTGAATTTCTCTTTTAAATGCCATTTTCTCTATCCTTATCTTAAAGCGTTAATTGCTGTATTTATTCTAGCAATGTCTTTTTTTACTTGGCTAATCTCTTTTGGATTAGTAAGTTGCATTGTTTTTAGCTTTTGTTTTAAAGTGAATAAAAGCACCTTTTTTTCTTTTAGCATTGTTGCAAGCTCAGCTGCTGTTTTATCTTTAATCTCAGTATATTTCATTTTGGCTCTCTCTTGTAACAAACTTAGTTTTAAATGGAAGTTTATGCATAGCTAAAGTCAATGCTTCTCTTGCCATTTCTTCGCTTACTCCTGCCATTTCATAAATGATACGGCCTGGCTTGATATTCATTACCCACTCCTCAACAGCACCTTTACCTTTACCCATACGAGTTTCTAAAGGTTTTTTTGTCAAAGGCTTATCTGGGAAAACTCTAATCCAAGTTTTTCCTTGTCTTTTAACAAAACGAGTTAAAGCAATACGCGCTGCTTCGATTTGGCGTGAGTTAATACGTCCTGCTTCAGTTGCTTTTAATGCAAATTCACCAAAAGTAAATTCTGTTCCACGATTAGCATAACCTCTGTTACGCCCTTTCATCATTTTGCGATATTTAGTTCTTTTTGGCATTAACATGATTATTTACCCCTTCTTGTGCGTCTTGGCTTTTTAGCTGGAGCACTTTCTTCAGTTTTTTCAGGTTGCATACCTTTGTGTAATACCTCACCTTTAAAGATCCATACTTTAACCCCTATGTTTCCATAAGTAGTTCTAGCTTCTGCAAAACCATAATCGATTTTTGCTCTTAAAGTATGAAGTGGAACGCGTCCTTCAAGATACCATTCTGTTCTTGCCATTTCAGCACCGCCTAAACGACCAGAAACTGAAACTTTAATCCCTTTAGCACCTGCTTTTTGCGCGCCTTGAATTACTTTTTTCATTGCTCTTCTAAAAGCAATTCTTTTTTCAAGTTGAGTTGCAACACTTTCAGCAGCAAGTTGAGCTGAAGCTCCTGCTTTTCTTTCTTCTTTGATATTGATATTTACATCTTTACCGATTAAATCTTGCAATTCTTTTCTTAAATTATCAACATCACTACCTTTTTTACCGATGATGATACCTGGTCTTGCAGCAACTACAGTAACGCGAAGTTTTTTAGCAGTTCTTTCTACTAAAATTTGGCTAATTCCTGCGTAATAAAGTTTTCTTTTTAAGAAAGCTCTGATTTTGTAATCTTCACCGATATTTTCTACTAAATTTGCTTTAGTTGGAAACCATCTTGATTCCCAGTTTCTATTGATTCCTAGTCTTAGACCAATTGGATTAACTTTTTGTCCCATTAGCTTTCCTTTTTCACTGTTGCTTTTTTAGTGCTTGTTGTTTTTTTAGCTGGAGCTTTTGTTGTAGTAGTTTTTTTAGCTACTGTTTTTTTCTCTTCAGCTTTCACTTCTGCTTTTGCCACTTCTACTAAAATATGTGAAGTTGGTTTTCTAATACGACTTGCACTTCCTCTAGCTCTTGGTCTAAATCTTTTTAACACCGCAGCTGCATCCACGCGACAACTTTTTACAATCACTTCGTTTGCTTCAAAGCCACCATTTGCTACTGCACTTGAAATTGCGTTTGCGATATATTTTGCACCTTTATTTGGCATAAATTTTAAACTAGCCATAGCTAATTCTGCATTCATCCCCTGAACTTCCCTAGCAATCAATCTTGCTTTAGTTGGAGATAATCTTATGAATTTAATTAATGCTTTACTCATATCTTATCCCTTACTTACCAATTTTCTTTTGCACAGAGCCTTTATGCCCTTTAAATGTGCGTGTTGGAGCAAATTCACCAAGCTTATAACCGATATGATTTTCAGTAATATAAACTGGAATAAAGCTTTTACCATTATGAACATTAAATGTAAGTCCTATCATATCAGGAGTAATTGTGCTTCTTCTTGACCAAGTTTTAATTGGTTTATTATCATTAGCCTTTTTAGCAGCGATGACTTTTTTCATTACATGATCATCAACAAAAGGACCTTTTTTTAGTGATCTAGCCATCTTACTTTCCTTTTCTTCTTGAAATTATTAGCTTATCGCTAGCTTTTTTACGACGAGTTTTCGCACCTTTAGTTGGTTTACCCCATGGAGTTACTGGATGACGGCCTGAATTTTTCTTACCTTCACCCCCACCGTGCGGGTGATCTACTGGGTTCATAGCAGAACCACGAGTTTGTGGACGGATACCTCTATGGCGATTTCTACCTGCTTTACCGATAGTTACATTAGCCCATTCTTCATTTCCAACTTCGCCGATACTTGCCATACATTCAGCTAAAACTTGTCTCATTTCGCCACTTGCAAGTCTTAAGATAACATATTTTTCTTCTTTACCCATAAGTTGCGCATAAGCACCTGCAGAACGGATCATTTGACCGCCTTTACCTGGTTTTAACTCAACATTATGAACAATAGTACCCACAGGAATGTTTTTAAGCTTCATTGCATTACCTGGTTTAATATCAAGTCCGCTTTCAGCAGCTGCAACGATATCTCCAACACTTAATCCACGTGGTTGAAGAATATATCTTTTTTCCCCATCTTTATAAGCAATCAAAGCAATTCTACAATTTCTGTATGGATCATACTCGATCGCTTCTACTTTGCCTTCTATACCGAATTTACGACGTTTAAAATCAATAATTCTGTAAAGTTTTTTAGCACCCGCTTCTTTATGACGACTTGTAATTCTTCCATAGCTGTTGCGACCTGCGTGTGCTGGAAGTTTAACAAGTAGTGAGCGTACACTTGGTTTAGCTGTAATATCTTCAGAGCTTAAACCTGTGATATATCTTCTACTTGGAGTATATGGTTTATAAGTTTTAATTGCCATCTTAAGCCTCCGTATTTTCTAAGCTAACACCTTCAGGTAGCTTAACATAGAATTTTTTGTAATCGTTTCTTTGACCTAAACGACCTCTAAAACGCTTAACTTTTCCATCCATTCTTAATGAATTGATGCTTTTTGGAGTTACACCAAAATACTCTTTTAAAACCGCTTTTAAGCCTGTTTTAGTCATCTTTGGTGAAGTTTGAATAACTACGACACCTTGCTCTTGCAAATTCAAACTTTTTTCTGTGTAAAGTATAGTCTTTATATCAGTAATATCTGCCATAATTATCCCTCTTTTGTAATAGATTCTAACGCTGATTTTTCTATGATAACAGCATTAAATACAGATACTAAATAAGCATTTACTTCAGTTACATCAACTACATAGCAATTTGCTAAATTTCTGTAAGCTAAAAGTGTTTTTTCATCTAGTAAATCTTTAACGATTAAAGCATCTTTGACGCCAAGTTTTTTAATCACAGCGTTTGCATCTTTTGTTTTACCACTTTCAATAGCCAAAGAATCAGCAGTAAATAACGTACCTTTAGCTGCTTTATCTGCTAAAGCTCTTTCAAGCGCCAATCTTTTTTGTTTTTTATTTACTTTTTGAAAGTAGTTTCTTTCATTTGTTGGACCAAAAGCAACCGCACCGCCTACCCAAACGTTAGTTCTTGTTGAACCCGCTCTAGCACCGCCACGACCTTTTTGTCTCCAAGGTTTTTTACCACCACCGCTTACATCACTTCTACCTTTAGTATGAGCTGTATTTGCTCTTAAACTTGCAAGGTAAGATTTTACATATAAGTAAAGATTGTGTGGATTTACTTCCGCATATTTTGAAGGTAAATCAAGTTCACCTGCTTTTTCTAATTTATCATTTAAAACAACTACTTTACTCATTTTGCAATCCTTATTTTACCCATAGCACCATTATAACCTGGTACTGCACCCTTAACTACTAAAATTTTGTTTTCAGAATCATAAGATACAACTTCGTTTTTAACGGTTACTTTAGTATTTCCATAGTGTCCTGCCATTTTCATACCTGGTTGAACACGACCTGGCCATTCTCTATTACCAATAGATCCGTGGCGTCTATGAAATCTCGAACCGTGACTTGCTGGACCCCCTGCAAAGTTATGTCTTTTCATAACACCGCTATAACCTCTACCTTTGGTGTTAAAGCTTACTTTTAAAATTTTTGCTTCATTTAATGGAGTTTCATCTAAATCTCCTGCTTCAGTATTTGCTACTTCTAAAGTCGCAAATCTATTGTATTCTGCAGAAAGATTATACTTTTTTTGTTGTCCTGCGACACATTTATTACTTGCTTTACCTTTTGGATATGCTACTAAAGCCTTTCCGCCTTCAACTTCACATACTTTTGCATTTACAACTCTTAGTAAAGTTACAGCGATACTTGGATTAGTAATTGTTCTGCTCATTCCGATTTTTTCTACAATATATTCCATATCTTATCCTTACTTACCCATAGCTCTTACTTCAACGCTTACTTCTGGCGCTAAATCAAGCTTAGTTAAAGAATCAACTGTATCTGGAGTCGCTGCTACTATATCTAGCATACGCGCGTGAATTCTTATCTCAAACTGCTCACGAGAATCTTTGTTAATGTGTGGAGATTTTAAAACTGTATAGCGTTTGATTTTAGTAGGCATTGGTATCGGACCTCTGATATCCGCACCTGTTCTTTTAACAGCTTCTACGATTGCTGCAACTGTTCTGTCTAGTACTCGATGGTCATAAGCTTTTAGCTTAAGCCTAATTCTTTCCATAATATTTCCTTTAAAAAGAACTCGTTAGTTAAAAACTAACCAATTTATAAAAATTGAAATGAGAGTATATAAAATCTTGTTTTCAAAGTCAAGGAATTTGATGAAATTTTTCTATTATTTTCCTTTTAAAAAGGATAATAATAATAGAATTTTTAGAATTTAAAAATTATCATTATTTTTTAAATTTTTGTATATAATGATCAATATCTTATTTCATTAAATTTCAAAAAATCTCTTAATTTTTCATATTCGCCATTTTCTAAATAACGGTGTTTTCCCGCCTTTAACATACCAAGATCTAAAGCCCCAAAAGCAACACGCTTAAGATCCATAACCTCAAGATCAAAATGTCCAAAAAAGCGTCTAAGCTCTCTATTTTTACCTTCATTTATAACCACTCTAAGCTTAGTATAGCCTCCACTTGATCCAAAAATTTCAAAGTCTATAAAAGGAGCAAAACTCATAGAGGTAATTTTAGTTTTTGCATGCGCGCCTTTTTTTTCATTTTTAATCTCAAGTCCATTTTGCATGGCTTCGATGACTTGTTTGCTCACCGTGCCTTTAACTTTAAGGTAGTATTCTCTTTCTAAATCGCTATGCATTAAAGCATCGGCAATCACAGGAGAATCTGTAAGCAAAAGTAAGCCTTCACTTGCATAATCCAGCCTGCCTACGCTAAGCCAAGTACTAAATTGTCTTGGCAAGGTATCATATATAGTTTTTCTTCCACGATCGTCTTTTTTACTGACAATTTCACCTTTTTGTTTATGGTAGATTATCACGCTAAATTGCGTTCTTTTTTGTACTCTTTTACCTTTAACAAAAACTTTATCATCAAATTTAACTTCATCGCTTAAAAGGGCAATTTTGTTGTTTATTTTTACTAAGCCTTGTTTGATAAGTTCATCGGCTTCACGGCGTGAATAGCGGGTGTTATGGGATATAAATTTATTAATTCTCATTTGATCTTCCTTAAAAAGGGCGTTTTTGCCCTTTTTTACATTACAAAAATAGTTGGAACTATGGTTGGGTATTTTTTAATCTTTCTAAAGATGTGTTTTCTTAAAACTTGGCGGATTTGATTTTCTAAAAATCTTGGATCATTGAGTACTTCATCTTTAACATTGATGAAAAATTGTCCTAAAACTTCAGCCATATCTTTGCTAAAAGCATGATCGTGTTTGTCAGCTACTAGCCCATAGCTAAATACTCTTGGTTTGTTGATCAGTGTTTTTGTAGCTTTGTCAATTTGTGCGATAATAACTACTATACCACTATCTGCAAGTTTTTGGCGATCTATAACTACATCATCGGCGATTTGTTTGTTGATTTGATTATCTACAAAAACTTTACCTGTTTTTACGGTTTTTATGCGTTTGACATATTTTTGGCAAAGTTCTACTTGATCGCCATCACTCATAAGATAAATATTTCTTTCAGGGATACCGCACTTCATTGCTGTTTCTTTGTGTTTGGTGATATGGTTGTATTCCCCATGAACCGGTAAGAAAAATTTAGGTTTAGTAAGAGTTAGCATAAGCTTTTGCTCTTCTATACTAGCGTGTCCGCTTACATGAATTTCACTAAATTCTTGATACGCTACTTTAGCTCCTGCTTTTAAAAGATAGTCAAGCACTGCAGAAACGCTTGCTTCATTTCCTGGTATAGCTTTAGCTGAAATGATTACTTGATCTGTAGGTTTGATTTTTATAAATTTATGCTCATCTGTTGCCATTCTATAAAGCGCACTCATAGTTTCACCTTGACTTCCTGTAGTTACGATAAGCACTTCATTGTCTTTGTATTTGCTTACTTCATCAGCATCGATGAAAATTTTTCTATCAAGTTTGATATAGCCTAATTCCATAGTAGTATAAAGATTTCTTTCCATAGAACGACCGATCACACAAACTTTTCTACCGTATTTTAAACCATAAGTGATAGCTTGATAAACGCGGTGGATATTAGAACTAAAAGTACTCATGATCACCCTGCCTTTGGTACGTGCAAAGATTTGATCAAAAGTTGGCCCTACGGAGCTTTCACTTTTTGTATAACCTTCTTTGTACGAATTTGTACTATCGCTTAAAAGACATAAAACCCCTTCTTCTCCATAATGTGCCAAACGCCCTAAGTCTGTTGGATAGCCATCGATTGGAGTTTGATCAATTTTAAAATCACCTGTGTGGATAATCGTTCCTGCTTTTGTTTTGATCGCAAGTGCTGAAGCATCAATGATAGAATGCGTGATGTGGATCCACTCTATATCAAATTCACCTATTTCATAAACTTTACGTTTTTCTACAGGACGAAACCATTTGCGTTCTGCTTTTAAGCCATGTTCTTCAAATTTGTTTGAAATCATTCCTAAAGCCAAAGGTGTAGCGTAGATAGGAAATTGAAATTCTTTAAAGAAATAAGGCACCGCACCGATATGATCTTCGTGTGCATGAGTGATCACTATACCGCGAATTTTATCTTTAATTTTTCTTACATAGTCAAAATCAGGGATGATAATATCTACCCCATGCATAGTTCCATCAGGAAAACTCATACCTATATCTACTATAATTGCGTCTTTATTGGTTTCAAAAACACTGATATTTCCACCAATTTCCCCTAAGCCTCCTAAAGGAGTGATGCGGATTTTATGTTCGCTAGAATTATTATATTTTAAGGGGTGTAAGCGGTTTTCATGTGAAACACGGTTAGCTTCTATACATTCTGCAAGAGCGATTTGCCAATCTTCATTGCCTGTGAGTTTTGAAGGAAGATTGCGATTTTTTTTCTTTTTTTTCTCAGTTTTATTCTCTGAGTTTTCAGAAATTTCCTTGTTAGAATTTTGATCGATTTTTGAAGTATCGTTTTCATTTTGCAAAGAATCGGCTAATTTTTTTCTGCGATTTTTATATTTATAGCGTTTATTGTTTTTTGAATTTGAGTTCGGATTTTGTTCGTTTTTATTTATCTCTTTGTTTTCGTCCATATTCATCCTTTAATTTGTCATAAATTTTAAGGTATGAATCAACGCAAATTTCATGTGGTCTGATGTTTTCTTTTAAGCCAAGAGTGCTTAAAACTTCTAAAACTTTTGCTTTGTATGTTTTTAAATTTCCTAAGAGTTGTTTTCTAGGAGCTTTAAAACAGTCTTTTAGAAAATTTTTGAAATTTTCTATTTCGCAAAGTTCATCAAAATCCTTAGTTTTAATTAAACTCATCACCGCTGACATAACTTTTGGCGGTGGATTAAAACATTGTGGATCAACATCAAAAAGTATTTTTCTTTTGCAAATCATTGCACTTAAAACACCTAAGGAAGAAAACTCACTATTTCCTTCTTTAGCGCAGAATTTTTCAGCCATTTCTTTTTGCACCATTACAATAAGCCCTAGACAATTTTTATCTTCTAAAGCTTTTAATATAATGTGACTTGCAACATAATAAGGCAAATTTGCAACCAAAAAATATGCTTTTTCATCAAGACTAGGATTAAAAGCTTCGCTTGCGTCTTGATGAATCAAGTTAAATTTTCCACATTCAAGTTCTTTATGAAATTTCTTTTTTAAAATAGGTATGAGATCATTATCGATTTCATAAGCTTTTACTTGAGAAATTTTTAAAAGTTCTTGCGTTAAATCACCTAAGCCAGGCCCAATCTCGATGATATTGTTCATCTCTTTGGGTATGGCTTGGATGATTTTTACTAATACGCTTTTATTGATTAAAAAATTTTGTCCGTATTGTTTTTTTGCTTTAACCATAAGAAATAATTTTATCTAAAAATTCTTAATTAAGTCTTTTTAGGTAGAATTATTTTTGTAAAATTTTATAAGGATCAAAATGATTGTTTGTGCGGGTGGAAATGAAAATTTTTCTTTTGCAAAAGCTATAGGCATAGGTTTGGTTGAATCAGCTTTTCATTTGAGTCAACTTTGTTTCAAAGAAAAACCATCAAAACTTATATTTATAGGAACTTGTGGGCTTTATGATAAGGGAGAGATTTTAGAAATTTATAGAAGTTTGCACGCTTTTAATGTAGAATTTTCTAAAATTTCACATGCATTTTATACTCCTGCAAAATATGAAATTTGCTTAGAAAAAGAAAATGTTTCTCGTGAAACAATAAAAATCAATTCTTCAAATTATATTTGTCAAAATTCAAAAGCAGCAAAAGAATTTTCAAAATTAGGTTTTTTTGCAGAAAATATGGAAGCCTTTTCTGTTTTGAGCGTAGCTAAAAATTTAAATATTGATGCAGAGTGTATTTTGTGTGCAACAAATTTTTGCAATGAAAACGCTCACGAAGATTTTATAAAAAATCATCAAAAGGCAAAAGAAAAATTAGAAGAATACTTAAAAAAATATCATTATATTTAAAAATTCAAAAAAGGAAAATAATTTTGAAAGAGCTTGTTAATATTTTAGATTTTTTACCTGAAGAATTAGGAGAAAAAATCAAACCGATGTTTCGCGTGAAACAAATTTATCAATGGATTTATCAAAAATACGCCAATAATTTTTCCGATATGTCAAGTTTACCAAAAGATCTACGTTTAGAACTTACGCAAAATTTTCATTTCTCTCCTGTAAAATGTGTTAAAAATGAGCAAAGTAAAGATGGAAGTATAAAATATCTTTTTGAACTCGTTGATGGTTTAAGGGTAGAAAGTGTGCTTTTGCCTATGAAAGAAGAAAAAATAGACGCAGAAGGCAAAAGAATTTCTTATGCAAGATACACTATCTGTGTTTCTTCTCAAGTGGGTTGTAAAAGTGGATGTAGTTTTTGTCTTACTGCCAAGGGTGGTTTGAAAAGAAATTTAAGTGCAGGGGAGATAGTCGGACAAATTTTATGGATCAAAAAACAAAATAATATCCCTTATGAACGCCGTGTAAATATAGTATATATGGGTATGGGCGAGCCTTTGGATAATCTTAAAAATGTTTCTAAAGCGGTAAAAATTTTAGCACAAAATGATGGGCTTGCCATAAGTCCTCGCCGTCAAACCATCAGTACTAGCGGTTTGGCAAAACAAATCAAAGAATTAGGTCAAATGAATTTAGGTGTTTTACTTGCTATATCATTACACGCGGTTAATGACGCGCTTCGAACCGAACTTATGCCTATCAATAAAGCTTATAATATCGCTACGATTATGGATGCGGTGCGTGAATTTCCTATAGATCAAAGAAAAAGAGTGATGTTTGAATATCTTTTAATTGATGGTATCAATGATAAGCTTGAACACGCTAAAGAATTAGTCAAGCTTTTAAACGGCATTAAAGCTAAAGTGAATTTAATACTCTTTAATCCACATGAAGGAAGTTTATATAAACGCCCTAGTTTAGAAAACGCGATTAAATTTCAAGATTTACTCAGCAATAAAGGTGTAACTTGTACTATAAGAGAAAGTAAAGGACTTGATATCTCAGCTGCTTGTGGACAGCTTAAAGAAAGGGCGAAAGAACAATGACAATGCTAGATATTTTCGAAATCATTTTTATAACAGCTGTTGTAATTATAGGTTTTGGTGGAATTGTTTTTGTAGTAACAAAAGAAAAAAAATAATTCTTACACTTAATGGTGTCAAGGGGGAGACTTGAACTCCCGACCTCCGGCTTATGAGACCAGCGCTCTAACCAGCTGAGCTACCCTGACTAAAATAAAAATATAATTATACTACTTTTTACTAAAAATTTTCTGATTTTTTTAAAAAATAATTTTATTTTCAATATTTACAAAATTTCTTTATTTTTAAAGCTTTTATTAGATATAATGAACACTTTATTTCATAGACAGGTGTCCGAGCGGTTGAAGGAGCACGCCTGGAACGCGTGTAAAGTGCAAGCTTTCGAGGGTTCGAATCCCTTCCTGTCTGCCATTCTTATTTTTAATATTTAAAAATTATTGTTTTGTCAAAAGTTATTTTATTGTTTACAAATTCTTAAATTTTTGATAAAATATTAAAAATTTTATTTATTAGGTTTTTTATAATGCTACAATCAAGACTTTTGATGAATTTAAAAGGAATAGGAATATCTTTTATACCAAGATATTTTTTTCAAATAAATTTAGATAAAATTTTTAATGATATTTTAAAATACAATATTAAAGACTTAGAAGAAATACAAACTCGAGTTAAATATTATAATCAAATAAATGAATTTTTTACACCTACAGCAAAGGAAAAAATAGGAAAATTTCCTTTTAAAGACACCTCTTATGCTTTTGATGCTTATGAAATCAGTAAATACTTTAAAGATGAATTTTTATGGAATAAAGAATTTGGCGATGTAAGACATACTTTTAAAGAAGCAACTATTTGCAAATCGAGATCTTTGGAAAATAATATAAATAATATTTTATTAAAACTTGATAAAAATAGGCATTTTTGCTTTTTAAAAGATAACATAAACTATGAAAATAAAAAGGATATAGCGATATTTAGAGGAGCGGTATTTCAAAAACATAGAAAAGAATTTTTTGATTCTTATTTTGGTAGAACTTTTTGCGATATAGGAGATACTTCAAAACAATCTAGCCAATGGAAAAAAACTTTTTAAATAAAAAAGAACAAATGAAGTATAAATTTATAATTTCTTTAGAGGGTAACGATGTAGCAAGCAACTTAAAATGGGCTATGAATTCTAATTCTTTAGTTTTAGCTCCAAAAATAACTTGCGAAACTTGGTTTATGGAAGGAACTCTAAAACCAAATTATCACTTTGCTTTGATTGATAATGAGAATTTGTCAGCAGTAATTGAATATTTTAAAAGTCGCCCAAAAGATGCATTGGAAATTATGAATAATGCTCATCAATATATTAAGAAATTTTTAGATAAGAAAAAAGAATTCCATATAGGAATTTTGGTTTTGACCAAATATTTTTATTATTCCAGACAACTTGAACTTAACAAAAAAAGAGATATTTTAGAATTAATCAAATAGTAAAATTACTCTCATTAATTCTCTAATTTTTCATAAAAAATAAATCTTTTTATACATTTATCACAGCTTATCATTTTTGGCAAAAATATATGGGTATTGTTAAATTTGGGAAAAATGGTTTTGTGCTTACATCGAATATAGATGAAGATGCGGAACAAGGTGGAGAAATAACTTATTATGAAAAATATTATTATAATTTTGAAATCGTAGGCAATATCCATGAAAACAAGGAGTTATTAGAAGTTAAGGAGTGAAAATTTTATAATATAATACTATATAATATAATATTGATTATCTTTGGAATAAAAGGAGAAAAAAATGAATAACAAAAGAAAAGTTAGGGAATTTCTGTCTTATATGGAGAAATATCTGTTTTTTGTATTGGGATGGTTAAATTAATAGAAAAATTGATAAAATAAAAAAAAATATTCTATCATTATAAAAAATAGGAAAATAAAATGAATTTAAAAGATGTTCTAAAGGAAATTGATATTCTAAAAGATTTTTTGAAAGAACACAAACTAGCTTTTGAAACTAAAAAATCACTAGAAGAAGATTTTAAATTAAGATATACAAATGATTCTAATGCAATCGAAGGAAATACACTTACCTTATTTGAAACAAAAGCAGTGCTTGAAGGTATGACTATTGCAGGAAAAAGTGTAAAAGAACACTTAGAAACCATAAACCATTCACATGCTATTGATTTTATGTTAGAACTTGCAAATGCTAATACAACTTTAAATGAATTTGATATTAAATCTTTACATCAAATTATTTTACAAACAATTGATATAAAGAATGCTGGAGTATATAGAAAGGCTAATGTAGTGATTAGCGGTGCAAAACATATTCCACCTGATTATTTGAGTATTGATTTTGAAATGAAAAACTTTTTAAATTGGTATGAGAATGAAGCACAAAATTTACACCCTATTATTAGAGCTTCAAGAATACATATTGACTTTGTTAGAATACACCCATTTATTGATGGTAATGGAAGAATGTCAAGGCTTTTAATGAATTATGAGCTTGTTAAAAATAATTATCCACCTATCAATATTAAGTATTCTTCAAAAGAAGAATACTTTCAAGCTTTGGAAGAAGCTTGTTATTATAAAAACTTTGAAAAATTTGACACAATAGTAATAAAAGAAGTTAAAAATGAACTAGAAAAAAGAAAACATTTCGCTCTAAAAAATGAAAAAAATGAATATCAAGAAAATTTAAAAGATAAAATAAGAAGGAACTAAAATGAAAAAAGAAAAAAGTTTGCATTTAATTATTTTTGGATTATCTTTAATTTTTATAGGTTGTGGAGAACCTAAAACTTAAAGAATATACTTATAATTCAGAGCAAGGAAGTAAAGAAGGATATGAATTTGCACTTAAAAAAATTGATGAAGAGTATAAAACACGTGGAAAGTATTCTTTAATTGATTTAAACGAAATAAAAAATATTAAAACACTTAAAGAAAGAGATTATAATTTTCTTTTAAATTCACAAAAAGAATCTAAAAAAGAAATTGAAAATGGAAGATATCAATATGCTGATATAATGATTATAAATTATAATGATCATTATAGTATACTTAGCGTTGAGTGCAATTTGCGAAGGAAATTTTGTGATATTTCTAATAATTAAAATGTTTTTATGGGTTGAGTTGTGTTAATGCCTAACTCTTCAGCTTTTTTATCTAGTGTTTCTTTGAGTTTAGCATTTTTCGAAAAAACTTTTAATCACTTTCGATTAAAAGTTTCCATATCTTTCATAATAAGATGATAAATATGGAAAACCTAAACTGTCAGCTCTCTCTTGAAGGTATTCTTTCGTCTTATCGCTAATTCTTAATTGTATAAGATTGCTCCCCTTACTTTCTTTCTCTTCTACCATTTTCTTTTTATCCTTTTCTATATCTTTTTCTTTTGCATTTGGATTTGTAATCATGATATCAAGATGATTTTTTCTACTTCCTATAATCAGTTCCTAAAAATTTTTAAAACATTTCTCTATGCTACAAAATCATAATAATCTGTTTTTTTCATTTTAAATCCTTGTATTTAAATAAATTTAAATAAATTTAATTTTTCAAGTTCTTCTTCTATAAATTTTTCATTTATTTTTATATAATTTGCTTTTTCTAATCCATAATAAAGCATTTTTTCATCATAATCATTGCCTCCAAAACCATCTGTTACAATTTTAAATCTATCTACCCATACATTTTCTTTATCTTTTTGGAAATATATGTTAATCATTCCTTTTCTTTTTTTATCAATTATTCTTATGAAATATTCTTTTGTTGTTGAAACTAACAAATTTTCAAATTGTTTGTCATCAATGATAAGATTTTTATATAACTCATTTAAAAAACAAATAAGCACAAGGTAACTTCTTTTTTTTATTGAATGCTTCCTATCTTTATCAAATAATTTTAATTTATCTTTTATATTTTTTTAAATTCATTGTTTCTAAATACATTATCAAAAAATATTTCCATTTCAGCATTTTTTAAATTATGGAAATGCTTTAAATTTACAAACTTTGTATTTTCATTTCTTGCTAGGGTTAAAATTGCAAAAAATTTATCCATATAATTTTTTGCAATATCATCAATATCATTTTGTAAGGAATGAAAAAAATACTGATTATTTTCTTGTATATTCTCTAATAGCATTTTAACTCCTTTTTTCTTGCTAACTAAAATTTTTTATGCAAAAGTTTATACTCATCTTCAATTGATTTACTGCAAAGAATGGTGGTTATATATTTTAATTCTTTAACTTTTAGTTCTTTTAGAAACATAAAAATTGTTTTGGGCTTAAATTTTCATTATTGCCTAATTGAAAATAAGGAATTATTTTTATATTATGCTTTTTAAAAAAATCGGGGATTATAAAATCCCAATTTTTAAAATCAATCTTGATAGTTTGTTCTGCTAATTCTTTGAAAAATGGGGTTTCCATAAATAATTTCACAACTTCCATATTGTTTTCCACTTTTGGATTATTAAGAAATTCATCAAAATATTCTTTTCCTACCCACACTCTAAGCGACATTTCAAAATAATCATCGCTATCATATTTCTTTTCATTTTTATAACCAAATATAACTCTTATTACATCGTTTTCTATAAACTCTTTATAATAGTCTTTCTTGTCCATCATTGCAAGTTCCATCATTAAATTGCTCATTTTCTTCTCCTTTGAAATTTATATTCTTTATTGGAATTTTCTTCTTTTATATTATTTTTGTTAAAATTAATAATGTGATTTACTACTTTTTCAATATCTTTTAAGCATAAATCTTCATCTAACTGAGTATTTATCCTACTTTTATTCCAAGAATGATTTTGATCAAAAAATATGATTTTAGTAACATTCTCGTCTTTTTCAAATAAATCAGTGTCAAATTTTTCTAAATAAATAGGGGCTATACAAACTTCATTTTCCAACTTATTAAAATCTAATTCTTGTTCGTGTTTTAAGCCAATATAGCCACAAAGCCATTGTCCTTTGTCATTTTGCATTAATAAATCCTTATCTTTTAATTCTTTTAGATTAGGATATTCAACTTTCAAAATAACATATGGAATGTCATTGATTTGTCCTTCTTTTCTTTCAAGTTCTATATATTTTTTTCATTTTATTTTCCATTTTATTCCTTTGTATATATTTGGTTTAGTTGAGATTTCTTTAAACAATATTTGCTCTCTTGTTTAAAGTGTTTTCCATACCTTGAGAAATCATTTCACTTTGTTTTCCATCAATACCTACTAATGATAAAGCCCATGAAGACCCTTTAATAATTAAATTCCACATAATTACCGCTGAAGCAATTTTTGCAAATATAGTTAATAAGCCTGTGATTGCACCTATAATAAAGTTAGTGTGAAAATTATATACGCTAGTTTTAATTCCTGTAAATTGTTCTACAGAAACAAATAAGAAAAATTCGTCTACTAAAACATTTATAAATAATGATAAATATATAAAGAGAATAATTAATACGGGTTTTAAAAATATAGCCATACCATTAATTAAGAATTCAATAATTTTATCCATTCTTTTAGTTGCTAAGGAGAAAGCTACAACGAATGGTGAAATATAAAAATATTTTATCAAAGAAACTAAATAAGATACAAATATTATAATAGAAGCTGTAGTGCAAACCAATAATGGTATTTTTTGAAAAGTCCATTCTATTAACATTATAGCTATAGCATATCCTGTAATTGTTGAGGCAACTGTTCCTGTTATGTATCCAACGATAGCTCCACCTACTGTTCCTATGATTGGCACAGTAGAAGCTGCTGCTGCTTGAATTACAGCCATGAATTTTCCAGTATTTTCCATTACAAAATCTTTTATAGTTGAAGCTCCTGGTAACATCATCCATACTAATTTACCTGCTATCCATCCTAAAGAGCTATCTGTAATATCATCTTTACTAATTTCAATATCTCCTTTATTTATATTTTCTTTAGTGTTTTGAATATTTTTTTTAGTTGCTTTAATCATCCTTTCTTTTTGTTCATCTTCATCACCTTGCTCTTCTTTAAACATAGTTACTTCTGCTAAAATTGCACTACTTGGCGTAAATAAAGAATTTATCCATCCAAGTTGCATTTCTCTTACTGCAAAATAAGCATCAAGATTTTTCATTTCATTGATTTTTTGAGTGTTATCTCTTAATTTATCAATTTTTTCCATTTGAGAATTTATTTTAGTTATTTCATTTCTTGCTTTTAAAATATCAGCTTCTAAAGCTATACAAGCTTCCAAGGAAATATCGCCATTTTTTCTTGCCATATCATTACTATCTTCAGCTAAAAATCGTTTTATTTTTTCTTTATCTTCATCTGTTAAAGAAGTGATATAGCTTTCTCTAATAGCAGATAGTTGGTTTTTATATCTTAAAGAACAAGTTTTTTTATAAATTTCATCTCCTTAACTTATAAGAAACTCATTTTCTTTCTTTTTTTCTAATAAGGCTTTAATACCTTGAATATTTACTCCACCTATACTTTTATAAATTTTATCCATATAGGTTTTTCCACCAATTGCACTAGCCATATCTGCAATATCTGTTGATTTTAATGCAAAATATCTAATGACGTTTTGCATAATTGTTGAGCGAGCTAAACCATTTCCTTCAGGTATAGGCATAAAAAATGTTCCTATCATAATCATTGGAATATAAAATTTATGTAAAAATTTTTGTTTTCCTTCGCTTTCACCCTTATTTTCTAAGTAAGCTTGAATTTTTTCTGCACTAATTGAAGTAAGAAAAAATCCGCCAACTAAAACAAGAATTAGAATTTGTAAATGTTGATAAATTTTTTCATTGGTTAAAAATAGATTTGAAAAATACGCCATATTGTTTTTATTAAAACCATCTACAGCTGAAGCTTCTTGCAAACTTATACTTGAAGTAGAAAATCCTTTATTTTGATTTAAAACAGAATTTGGAGCTATCAAAAAATCCATAAAACTTTGATTTTTTTGTATAGTTTTAATGCTAAAATTATCTATACCATCTTTTAAGGTTAATTCTCCTAAATTATAAGTTTTTTCTCTATCAATAATATTTGGATTTAAAGTTGCTAAAGCAACTAAATATTTTGCAAAATTAATTTTAGTATCGCTTGGCGTCCATTTAATTATACTTTCTAAATTAATTTTTCTATCTATATTTTCATAATTTTTTAATTCAGTATCAAGTCCTGTATACACTTGTTTAGCACAAGATAAATTAGTTTTTGAAGCATTAAATTTTAAATCTAAATCAAAATTTTCATTTTTATAAACTCTACAAAAAGTTGTCCCATTTTTAAAATCAAATCCTATGATTTGAGTTCCATATCCGCTATTAACCTTTCTACACTCCCAACTACATCCATCATTAGTTTCTATGTCATCATTTCTATTAGAAAATATTTTTTGCATTTCTTCTTTAGTAGTTTCAGAAATAACTCCTTGCCCATTATTTGTTCCTTCTGCAAATAAGAAATTAAACAGCAATAAAAATAAAATTATTTTTTTCATTTGTATTTAACCTTTTGCTTATAATTGTTTTGAAAATTATTTTTAGCATTTAAATTAGGTTCGCCATTTAATTCAGGACACATAAATTTACAACCATTTTTCCATTCAGAACAACCATACCAAAATTTGTTTTTTTCATTTTTACTTTCTCTTTTTATTAAGTTTCCTTGATTACATTGAGGACATTTAAAAGATGTATTTAAATTAGTGCTTTTATTTTCTAATTCAGGTTTTCCATTAACAGATTTTGCCTTAAAATCACAACCATTAGAATATTCAGAACAAGAAAAGAATTTTCCAAATTTTCCATTTATTTCTCTTAAAAAACCTTTTTGACATTTAGGACAAGTTATTTTTTCTTTTTCTTCATTAGAAACAATTTTTTTGTTTAAACTCTTTTCATTATCAATTATTTTTAAAATAAAATCATTAATTGAATTTAAAAAATCGCTTCTTTTTAGTTTTCCTTCTTGTATTTCTTTTTGAGATTCAAACCATAAAGCTGTCATGTCTGGATTTGTCAATATAGGATCTAAATTTTGGATTAAATTAATTCCAAGTTCTGTAGCATTAACAACTTCCTTTTTATCCTTTGAAACTACAATATAGCCTCTGTTTATTAAAGTTTCTATGTGATTACTTCTTGTTGCTGGAGTTCCTATTCCGCCATTTTCGCCTTTTTTATCTTTATCTTTTTCTATTAAAAGTTTTTTAATTTTTTCATCTTTAACATACTTAGAAACTTGATTTAAATCTTTTAATAAAGTAGTATATTACATCATAAATTAAAAATTTGATTTTAGTTTTCAGCCAAAAACAAGTAATATTACGATAAAATCTCGGACTTACAAAGGGGCATTAGCTCAGCTGGGAGAGCACAACGCTGGCAGCGTTGGGGTCAGCGGTTCGAACCCGCTATGCTCCACCATATGGTTCCGTAGCTCAGCTGGTAGAGCACTACCTTGACATGGTAGTGGCCGTTGGTTCAAGTCCAATCGGAGCCACCATCACCCTTCCTTATACAAAGGATTATCATGCAAAACACTATCATACAAAAAGCCATCCATAAAGATTTAAATTCTATACTTGAAATCACAAAAGATGCTTTAAATGCTATGAAAGCTATGAATTTTCACCAATGGGATGAGAATTATCCCAATGAAATAGTTTTTCAAGAAGATATACAAGCACAAGAACTTTATGTGTTTAAAGAAAATGATGAAATTTTAGGCTTTATCTGTATCAATGAAAAATTTGAACCTGAATTTTATAAACAAGTTATTTTTAACAAAAATTATGATGATAAAGCCTTTTATCTACACCGTTTAGCCGTCAAACAAAAGGCAAAGGGCAAAGGCGTAGCACAAAAACTTTTAAATTTTTGCGAAAATTTTGCCTTGGAAAATCACAAGGCAAGTTTAAGAGCAGATACTCATAGTAAAAATTTTCCTATGAATTCGCTTTTTAAAAAGCTCGATTTTAATTTTTGTGGAAATTTTAACATACCTAATTACCAAGATCCTTTTTTAGCTTATGAAAAAATTCTAAACCAAAAAGCTTTTTGAGTTTTTCTCATAGGCTTTGATTTGTGCTTCATGTTTTAAAGTCAAAGCTATATTATCAAGTCCTTCCAAAAGACAAATTCTGTGAAAATCATCTAAATCAAAAGAAAAAATCTTATCTTTAAAAAATACTCTTTTTTTCCAACAAAGAAATTTCTATATTTTATCTTGGGATTTTTTTAACTCATCAACTATTTCCAAAACCTCATCTTTAGTAAGTTCTATGGTAAGCAAACCATTTCCTAAGGCATTGTTTTTAAAAATATCTGCAAAAGAAGGTGCGATAATAACTCTAATACCATAATCAACCAAAGCCCAAGGCGCATGCTTTCTTGAAGAGCCGCTACAAAAATTTTCAAAACTCACCAAACATAAACATCATCTAAATTATAAATATTTTCATCGTAGTCTAAATTTTCAAGGCAAGTTTTTATCGCCATAACCACTTCTTCTAAATCGCATTTTCCACATCACGCAAAGTGGTATCAAAGATTATGATTTTATTATCTTTCATGATTTAATCCTTTAAAACCAAATAGACTAAATGAATAAAATTTCAAAAACTTAACAACAATGATAAAAAATTAAAAATGTAAAAAATGATTAAAAATAAAATTGAGTTTTAGAGTGAGAGTTGCAGTAGCAGATTAAAAGTATTGTCTTTACTTTTTTGTTGGACTGAATTTG
The DNA here is from genome assembly GCF_001762815.1 of Campylobacter sp. BCW_6465. Taxonomy (NCBI): domain Bacteria; kingdom Pseudomonadati; phylum Campylobacterota; class Epsilonproteobacteria; order Campylobacterales; family Campylobacteraceae; genus Campylobacter; species Campylobacter sp. BCW_6465. Next base: position 49,337 of record NZ_MJXN01000088.1, on the reverse strand, counting down.
AAATTTACAAATTTGCTTCATCTTTTCCTCCTTTGTTAAAACTAATCCTTGATGTATCATATTTTTAGTAAATGTATTTGTAAAATTCTTAAATTAAGAAAATTATTGATATAATTGTAATTTTAAGTAACAAAAAGGATGTTGATGTTAAAAGAACTCTTAGAGATTAAAAAAGAAATGGAACCTGTTATTCACGAAGCCAATGTAAAATTAAATATGCTAGCCCGTGAAGTCATAGTCCGAAAAAAAGAATACGAAATTTATGGCCCTATGGTAGATCGTGTTTATCTTGATAATGCCATTTATGTTAAAGTTATGTCAAGTGGACGCGATGTAAAAACAGACAATGTAGCTATAAAAAACGGTTTTTACATGGTTTTTGTCGCCCCTGAAAAGGAAAGTACAAAAGATATCAAAAACAAACTCAAAGTAGCTTATGAGGGACTTGATAACAAATTTATCGCTACACTCATACGATCTTGCCAACGCTTTAAAGAAATCATAAATAAAACCCAAGCCACACTCGCTAAAGCTTCTAAAATGAATGTAGTAGTAAAAACAAATTTAGGAGAAGCAAGCGCTGCGCTAAAATTTAACATCAATATAGAATACACTAGAGACACTCAAAAACTCACTCGCGAAAATTCAAAATCAGCAGGAAGCTTTAGAGATACTAAAACTTATATAAATCTTATAGTAGAAAAAAATACAGATTCTCAAATTTGTGAAAAATTACTTGATGATGTAGAAAAATACTTTATCGGTGGAGGTTGATTTCATTAATGCAAGTTATAAAAACTTGCATTAGATTAAAATTTATAATTATATCCTAAATATACACCATAATTTGTTTGTTTAGGATCGTAAAAGTTTGAGCCCACTTTATTTTGATAAAAATTTCTAGAATTATAATGAATTTGCTCTGCTTTAAAGCCTAATTCTATTTCATTATGTGGTGTCAAATCATATAAAGCACCTATTTTCGCTCCATAAAAATAACCGTCAAAATTTTGCGACAAAGATAAAAAGCTTGTTTTTAAGGTAAGATCTGTTCTTGCATATCCTCCATACACACCTAAAACAGCTCTGGTTTTTTCAAAAAGCTTAGGAGTAAAATCATAACCTGTTAAAAATTTATGTGTAGTAAAATCACCTTCGATTTGAATTCTAGGAGTTTTGATAAAATCACTAAATTCATCAGAATAATTATAACCAGCATAAATTCTATGATTTTCATTTAAACGATATCCAAGTTTTAGACCAAATGATGGTATATTACCTGAAATATCTCCATTAAAATTTTGCTTTGTATTCTTATGTTTTAACTCACTTTTTACTTGAGCATGCATCCAAGCTGCATCAGCACCTATAAAAAAACCGGAATTCTCATCTGCTAAAGCCAAATTTGAAAACAAAGTAGCACTTGCGACAATGCTTAAGAATTTTTTATTCATAACCTAACTCCTTATAATAAAATTCGATCTAAAAATTTTAGATCTTTTTATATTATATATTCTTCAAAGATTAAATAAGAATTTTTTATAAAATATTTAATCTTTACATAAAAATATGTGAATATTTTACTCAAATATTATTTTGGAACAACTATATCACTACGACATTCTATTACCGTATGCACATTTCCACGCGGGTTAAAATCCCCCACAACTTTAATCCATTTTGGTTTTAATTTATCTTTTAAAGTATTATAAATTTCATTGATACTTGCTTCATGTGAAACATTTCTATACATAAAAGTATTGATATAAAGCTTTATCGCCTTAAGCTCAACCACAAATTTATCAGGCATATATTCAAGATAAATCGTCGCAAAGTCAGGATAACCCGAACGCGGACAACAACACATAAATTCAGGCAAAGTAATTTTAATGATATAGTCATTTTTCGCATCATTTGGCCAAATTTCCATATTTTCTACATCAAATTCTTTGATTTCTTTTTCACCATAACGCATAGATTTTCCTTAAAAATTTAAATTTCGAGCAAAAATTATAACAAAATAAGTTTTTAAAACGATTATGATACAGATAAGAAAATGCAATTTTATTGCAACTCACCCCTAGCAAGAGTGAGTTAGCAATAAATTGAAGGCAGTTCAAGCCTAAGCCTAGTATTACAAGACTACCAAGATAGGCTTGTAAAGCAAGGCTTGCTCCCTTTAAGGGAGCAAAAAACAATATTTTATAGAATACTAAGCTTAAATTATTGTTTAAGCTGGATCAAGGTTTGAAGCATTTGATCACTGGTTGAAATGGTTTTTGAGTTTGCTTGATAACCCCTTTGGATAATGATAAGTTCTGTTAAAGAACGGCTCAAATCCACATTTGACATTTCAAGAGCTGAGGTTTTCATCTCACCACGACCCCCTGTTCCTGCTTCACCTACTACGATATTACCACTATTTGCAGTAACTTTGAAAAGGTTTCCGCCGATTTCCTCAAGACCTGAGTTATTAGCCACTGAAGCCATAGCGATTTTTGCTACAGCAAAGGTTTTACCATTGGTAAATTCGCCCAAGATATTTCCTTTATCATCAACGCGGATTGCATCAGGTTTTAAATTCCCTGAAGTATAACCATCGGTTGCTTGTCCTGTTAGAGTTGAAGCAGAATTTGAGCTTACAAGGCCGTCATTGCTTCCGCTTGTTCCAAAGGAAAGTTTGATTTGTTGATTTGGCGCAGCACCATTATTTGGTGAGAAATTGATCGTTTTTGGTGTATAGCTTGCCAAAGATCCATCATTATTAAATCTTGCAGTCCCTACGATGATATTGTTTGGACCTTCTCCTGTGGTATTGATTTCCGCAGGTTCTGGCACACGGATGATCATTTGCCATTCATTACCCCCATCTTGAGTGGTGCTTTGTTTTACAAATTGCACTTCTAAAGTGTGTTTTGAACCTAAAGAATCATAGATATCAAGCGCGGCTGAAAAAGATGAAAGTTTAAATTGCTCACTTTCTTTGATCGATCCACCTACAACCAAAGGACCATCAAAAGCTTTAAACATAGCTGTAAAAGCATCATTTTTACTGACTGTGCCTTCTTTGTTAGTATAAGCTGTGATATTAAAGCTCATATTTTTTGGATTAGTCGTTTGTGTTGTTCCCGCTATAGCATTTGGAGGAATAGTAGAATCTTCTTTTGCATTAGATATAGCAAAATTTCCGTTTTCTGTTACCACTACTTTTACAGCTTGATTGATATCTGCTGCTGCAAAAGTTCCACTTCCATCATAATCCACCCCATATCTAGCATCTCTTTGTAAAAGCTCTCTTAAATCTTCAGTCGTTCTAAAAGTTCTTGCATCTGTATTTAAAAGCTTGCCATGAACTGCATCATAATAGGCTGCTGAAGCAGGATCTGCTGGTCGTGTATTTTGATCAGCTCCACCTTTAAATCCAGGACCACCATCAGGATTATACATAGGACCTATATCCACAGGATTTGAACTATAAATATATTTATGAGCTGTAATAACTTTTACTGGATTTCTATCACCTTCTAAAGCACCTGCATTTCCACCTGTTGCTGTCCATAAAGAAGTTTTATCTTGTTTATTATGTGTAAAAGTATGTTTTTGTGTAGCATTATCCCATTTTGCTGTCCAAACCTCACCTGCTGTATTTGTAGTTAAAACACTAAGATTAATATTTTTCATATTATCTGTAGTGCCATCAGAATTTGTATTGATAAAATCAATTCCACTGCCATCTTTATTTTTAACCGCTTTTACCCCTGTTCCATCTCTAGTATCGGTTGGTGCAGTGAAAGTATTAATATAAGCTATAGCATCATCTATGCTTTGAATATCACTATTTGTAATTCTTACACCATTTAAAGTTATATCTAAAGTTACTTTTTGATCTGCTGTTCCCCAAAAAGCTGCAGTTTGATTGCTTTGTAAATTTGGATCAAAAGCGCTTACACCTAATTTATTTGTAGAGTATTTCGCATCCGCATAAGATACCCAAATTCCTTGTCCATCTCTTAAATTTAAGCCTTGCCCTTTTGCATTAAATAACGATCCTGCATCCACGCCTTTTTCTGTTACTTCTATAGCATTTTTAGAAGTAGTATAAAACTGAGTCGTTCCTGTATCATTTTCATCTTCTGCTCTGTTGGTTTTATTATTATAACCATGAACAGAATCAAGTGCATAAAGATTTCTACTTGAAGTTCCTATATTTAAACCACTATTTAAATTTGCTTTGATAGCTACTTCGGTTGATTTTGCTGCAGGGATATGCATACCTGGATCGATAAAGATATTTTGCGGAGTTCTTGAACTATCTATAGTTTGATCGTCCCAATTGATATTCCAACCTTGCACAACAAAACCGGCATTATTTACGAAATTCCCATAAGCATCAAGTTTAAAATCCCCGCTTCTTGTAAGATAGTTTGTAAGACCACCATCATCACTCACCATGAAAAAACCATCACCATTGATAGCAACGTCAGTGTTTTTATCTGTAGTTTGAACTGAACCTTGAGAGTGAATTCTTGTAGTAGAACTTACTGAAACGCCAAGACCGATTTGAAGTGGGTTTTGTCCGCCTCTTCCATCAGTTGGAGCAGTAGCGATTTTTACTGTTTGGCTAAACATAGTTCCAAAATCTGCACGAGAGTATTTAAAACCAGTAGTATTAACATTTGAAATGTTATTACCTTCAACATCCATCGCAACTTGATGTGCTTGTAGTCCGCTTACGCCAGACCAAAGTGATCTCATCATCTTAAATCCTTTATAAAATATTGCTTTAAAAATTTAACGCTTTGGCTTTAAAAAACTTTTGCGTTTATGTGAAGTTTTACAAGCAAGTTCTGTTCCAACTTTTGAAATTTTTTATGAATTTTTTAAAAATTTATAGAAAAAATTTAAAGGTATTTTAGGAGTTTATGGAACTTTGGGCTTTTATGTAATAAAAATTACCAAAATCACACCCTAACTCTTAAATTTGCCGCATGGGTTAAAGCCACTGCTATAGCATCTGTGATATCTAAAGGCTTGATATCTTTACTAAGTCCTAAAAGTCTTTTTACCATAAAAGCAACTTGTTCTTTGGTTGCTTTGGCTTTTCCTGTGACGGCTTTTTTCACTTGTAAGGGAGTGTATTCTGCAAAGTCTCCATGAATTTGAAGAATTTTTAAAGATAGAGCTCCACGAAATTGTGCAAGTTTTAAAACGGTTTTTGGATTGTAAGCAAAAAAGATATCTTCTATAGCCACCTCATCAAAAGAATGATTTTTAAAAATCAAATCCAAACCCTCGCAAAGCTCTGTGATTTGATACTGTAAGATGCTTGGCTTTATCTTTATAAGCCCTGCTTCTATGAGAATGTTTTTTCCTTTGCTGGCTTCTATAATAGCATAACCACAATTTCTCGAACCTGGATCTATACCTAAAATTTTCAAATTCATACCTTTTGAAAATAAAATACAAAAGCGGATTTTAACCTTTTTTTATGAAATTTAAGATAAAATTTATACATTATGCAAAATTTAAAGAGAGATTATGAATCCAAGCCAAATACTTGAAAATTTAAAAAAAGAATTAAGCGAAAACGAATACGAAAATTATCTATCAAATTTAAAATTCAACGAAAAGCAAAGCAAAGCAGATCTTTTGGTTTTTAACGCTCCAAATGAACTCATAGCTAAATTCATACAAACAAAATACGGCAAAAAAATCGCACATTTTTATGAAGTGCAAAGCGGAAATAAAGCCATCATAAATATACAAGCACAAAGTGTTAAACAAAGTAACAAAAGCACAAAAATCGACATAGCTCATATAAAGGCACAAAGCACGATTTTAAATCCTTCTTTTACTTTTGAAAGTTTTGTTGTAGGGGATTCTAACAAATACGCTTATGGAGCATGTAAAGCTATAATACATAAAGACAAGCTTGGAAAACTTTATAATCCTATCTTTGTTTATGGACCTACAGGACTTGGAAAAACACATTTACTTCAAGCGGTTGGAAATGCAAGCCTAGAAATGGGAAAAAAAGTCATTTACGCTACAAGTGAAAATTTTATCAATGATTTTACTTCAAATTTAAAAAATGGCTCTTTAGATAAATTTCATGAAAAATATAGAAACTGCGATGTTTTACTTATAGATGATGTGCAGTTTTTAGGAAAAACCGATAAAATTCAAGAAGAATTTTTCTTTATATTTAATGAAATCAAAAATAACGATGGACAAATCATCATGACTTCAGACAATCCACCCAACATGCTAAAAGGTATAACCGAACGCTTAAAAAGTCGTTTTGCACATGGGATTATAGCTGATATAACTCCACCTCAACTAGATACAAAAATAGCCATCATAAGAAAAAAATGTGAATTTAACGATATCAATCTTTCTAATGATATCATAAACTATATCGCTACTTCTTTAGGGGATAATATAAGAGAAATCGAAGGCATCATCATAAGTTTAAATGCTTATGCAACCATACTAGGACAAGAAATCACACTCGAACTTGCCAAAAGTGTGATGAAAGATCATATCAAAGAAAAGAAAGAAAATATCACCATAGATGACATTTTATCTTTGGTATGTAAAGAATTTAACATCAAACCAAGTGATGTGAAATCCAATAAAAAAACTCAAAATATAGTCACAGCAAGACGCATTGTGATTTACCTAGCTAGGACACTTACGGCTTTGACTATGCCACAACTTGCGAATTATTTTGAAATGAAAGATCATACAGCTATTTCACATAATGTTAAAAAAATCACAGAAATGATAGAAAATGATGCTTCTTTAAAAGCAAAAATCGAAGAACTTAAAAACAAAATTCTTGTTAAAAGTCAAAGTTAAGTGAAAGGATGTGAAAAATAAATTCTAGAGTGTGAAAAAAAGAAATTAAGCAAAGTATGATAAAATACAAATTTGATTATTTTGCTTTGAAGAATTTCACAATTTCAACAAGCTTATTATTACAACGAATTTAAAATTAAAATAAACCAAGGAGAAAAAATGAAGTTAAGTATCAATAAAAATACTTTAGAATCTGCAGTGATTTTATGTAATGCTTATGTAGAAAAAAAAGACTCAAGCACTATTACTTCTCATCTTTTTTTTCATGCTGATGAAGATAAACTTCTTATTAGAGCTAGTGATTATGAAATAGGTATCAACTATAAGATAAAAAAAATCCGCGTAGAATCAAGTGGTTTTGCTACTGCAAATGCAAAAAGTATTGCAGATGTTATTAAAAGCTTAAACAATGAAGAAGTTGTTTTAGAAACCATTGATAATTTTTTATTTATAAGACAAAAAAGTACAAAATACAAACTTCCTATGTTTAATCATGAAGATTTTCCAAATTTTCCAAATACAGAAGGAAAAAACCAATTTGACATTGATTCAAGTGATTTAAGCCGTTCTCTTAAAAAGATATTACCAAGTATTGATACAAACAACCCAAAATACTCCTTAAATGGTGCATTTTTAGATATAAAAACAGATAAAATTAACTTCGTAGGAACCGATACAAAACGCCTTGCAATCTATACTTTAGAAAAAGCAAATAATCAAGAATTTAGTTTTAGTATCCCTAAAAAAGCTATTATGGAAATGCAAAAACTTTTCTATGAAAAAATAGAAATTTTTTATGATCAAAATATGCTTATTGCTAAAAATGAAAATTTTGAATTCTTTACAAAACTTATCAATGATAAATTTCCAGATTATGAAAAAGTTATACCAAAAACTTTCAAACAAGAACTCAGCTTTTCAACTGAAGATTTTATAGATAGTCTTAAAAAAATTAGCGTTGTAACTGAAAAAATGAAACTTCATTTTAACAAAGATAAAATCATCTTTGAAGGTATAAGTTTAGACAATATGGAAGCAAAAACAGAGCTTGAAATTCAAACAGGAGTGAGTGAAGAATTTAATCTTACTATAAAAATCAAATATTTACTTGACTTCTTAACTTCTATAGAAGAAGAAAAATTCACTTTAAGTGTAAATGAACCTAATTCAGCATTTATAGTCAAATCCCAAGGACTATCAATGATTATCATGCCTATGGTTTTATAATAAGAACAAGTAAAAGATAAAGGAAAAATATGCAAGAAAATTACGGTGCGAGTAATATTAAAGTCCTAAAAGGCCTAGAAGCTGTTAGAAAACGCCCAGGTATGTATATAGGAGATACAAACATAGGCGGACTTCATCATATGATTTATGAAGTTGTGGATAATTCTATCGATGAAGCTATGGCAGGACATTGTGATACTATAGATGTAGAAATCACTACTGAAGGAAGCTGTATAGTTAGTGATAATGGTCGTGGTATTCCTGTTGATATGCACCCAACTGAAAATATGCCAACTTTAACCGTTGTTTTAACTGTCCTTCATGCAGGGGGAAAATTCGATAAAGATACTTATAAAGTTTCAGGTGGTTTGCACGGTGTTGGGGTTTCAGTTGTAAATGCACTCTCTAAAAAACTTGTAGCTACAGTTGAAAGAAATGGAGAAATTTATCGTCAAGAATTTTCAGAAGGTAAAGTTATCAGTGAATTTGGTGTGATAGGAAAAAGTAAAAAGACAGGAACAACTATAGAATTTTGGCCTGATGATCAAATTTTTGAAGTGACTGAATTTGATTATGAAATTTTGGCTAAAAGATTTCGTGAACTTGCATACTTAAATCCAAAAATCACTATAAATTTTAAAGATAACCGCGTAGGCAAACATGAAAGTTTTCACTTTGAAGGTGGAATTTCTCAGTTTGTTACAGACTTAAATAAAAAAGAAGCTTTAACTAAAGCAATTTTCTTTAGCGTAGATGAAGAAGATGTGAATGTTGAAGTAGCTTTGCTTTACAATGATACTTATAGCGAAAATTTACTCTCTTTTGTAAATAATATCAAAACTCCAGATGGTGGAACACACGAAGCTGGTTTTAGAATGGGCTTAACTCGTGTGATAAGTAACTACATAGAAGCAAATGCAAGTGCTAGAGAAAAGGATAATAAAATCACGGGTGAAGATGTGCGTGAAGGTTTAATCGCTGTTGTGAGTGTAAAGGTGCCTGAACCACAATTTGAAGGACAAACCAAAGGAAAACTTGGTTCAACTTATGTGCGTCCTATAGTTTCAAAAGCAAGTTTTGAGTATTTGACTAAATATTTTGAAGAAAATCCTATCGAAGCAAAAGCTATTATGAATAAAGCTTTAATGGCTGCTCGTGGTAGAGAAGCAGCGAAAAAAGCCAGAGAATTAACGCGTAAAAAAGAAAGTTTAAGCGTAGGAACTTTACCAGGGAAATTAGCTGATTGTCAAAGTAAAGATCCAAGTGAAAGTGAAATTTATCTTGTGGAAGGGGATTCTGCAGGAGGTTCTGCAAAACAAGGTAGAGAAAGATCTTTCCAAGCTATATTGCCTTTGCGTGGTAAAATTTTAAATGTTGAAAAAGCAAGACTGGATAAAATTTTAAAATCTGAGCAAATTCAAAATATGATTACCGCTTTTGGCTGTGGTATAGGTGAAGATTTTGATCTTTCAAAACTAAGATATCATAAAATCATCATCATGACAGATGCGGATGTTGATGGATCACATATACAAACCTTGCTTTTAACTTTCTTCTTCCGTTTTATGAATGAACTTGTAACAAATGGACATATTTATTTAGCACAACCGCCTTTATATCTTTATAAAAAAGCTAAAAAGCAAATTTATTTAAAAGATGAAAAAGCTTTGAGCGAATACCTGATAGAAACGGGAATAGAAGGTTTAAATTATGAAGGTATAGGAATGAATGATTTAAAAGATTATTTAAAAATCGTTGCAGCTTATCGTGCGATTTTAAAAGATCTTGAAAAGCGTTTTAATGTGATTTCTGTGATACGTTATATGATAGAAAATTCAAATTTAGTTAAAGCAAATAATGAAGAATTATTTAGTGTAATCAAACAATTTTTAGAAACACAAGGACACAATATCTTAAATCATTATATCAACGAAAATGAAATTCGAGCTTTTGTTCAAACTCAAAATGGCCTAGAAGAACTTGTGATCAATGAAGAACTTTTCACTCATCCACTATATGAAGAAGCAAGTTATATTTTTGATAAGATTAAAGATAGAGGCTTGGAATTTGATAAAGATATTTTAGAAGTTCTTGAAGATGTTGAAACCAATGCTAAAAAAGGTGCTACTATACAACGCTATAAAGGTTTAGGGGAAATGAATCCTGAGCAACTTTGGGAAACTACAATGGATCCAAGCGTAAGAAGACTTTTAAAAATCACTATTAAAGATGCACAAAGTGCAAATGATACCTTTAATCTCTTTATGGGTGATGAGGTTGAACCAAGACGCGATTATATCCAAGCACACGCTAAAGATGTAAAACATTTGGATGTGTAAATTTATCATTGAAGAAATGATTTCTTCAATGAGTTTTGTTTTGTAAGAATATAGCTAGAGGAATTCTTCTTCTTGTATCGTATTTTTCTCCATAATATTTTTCAAGATAATTTAAAATTTTTTCTTCATCTTCAGGTTCTATTTCCCAAAGTCCTTCACTATCTTGCATCCATCTTATAGCTGCTAACCAAGCTTTTCTACTTGCGTGCATATTGGTAATGAGATTGGATCCATGACAAGCTAAACAATTTGCTTCCACTAAAGGTGAATCAGGATCGATAATCAATCCTGTATCAGGGTTAATTTCAAGATTTTGAGCCCAACTTGCACTTAAAAACAATGCTAAGATCAATATAATTTTTTTCACCATTCTTAAACTCCATAAACATTAACTCTATGGCATGCATTATTGATATATCCTCCTGGATTCCACTGTGCTAAAACCATAGGTTGACTGTTACCTTGACTATCGATAGCTCTTGCCCAAATTTCATAATATCCTTTTGTCGGTATTGATATTTGAGCACTCCATTTTTGCCATGCTAATCTATTTAATGGTTTTTCTACTTTTGCTTTGGTCCATGTTACGCCATAATCATTGCTTACATAAACTTCACTAACTTCAAGTTCGCCAGCCCAAGCTTTACCTCTAACTTCAAATTTTTTATTTGCTTTTATTTCAGAACCATTTTTGATATTAGTGATTACAGATCTTACAGGCATTGATTCTATGATTTTCATCTCGCCTTTATAGTTAAAATCTCCTGGTTTTACTGGATTTACAGGAACTTTATAAGAACCTTCCATTTTTTCACCATCATGAATTTTATTTCTTACTGAAATTTTATAAAGCCATTTACCGCTTGTACTTGCAGGGTAACCACCACAAACAAGTCTAAGTGGATAGCCATTGACTAAAGGAATATCTTTGCCTTCATAAGCCCAAGCTATTAGAGTTTCATCTTGTAAAGCTTTAGAAATAGGAACTCCTCTACTAATAGGTGAAGTTTCTTCACCATTTAATTTTGTATCTATGCCATAATATCCGATATAAACCGCATCATTTTTGATGCCACAATCTTTTAAAATATCTTTTAAACGCACTCCTGTCCATCTACCACAAGCTACTGCACCATAACCCCATTGAGTTCCTTTTGTGCTAGGTATAACTTCAGATCTACCATTTCCACCGCATTCAACTGTTAAGGCATAAGTATAGGTTTTAAATTTCTTTTTTAAATCTTCTATGGTGTAAGATTTTTTATTGATAATACTTTCTCCATCGATTTCTAAAGTCCAACCTTTATGAAGTCTTTCTTTTATCGTTTCTAGGCTTGGTGGTAAGCCATTATTTCTAACAAAGAAATTTTCAGGTTTTGTAAAATCAGAATCAAGAGCATAAATTTCAGTTTCTGCTGTTAATGGTTTTTCACCATGATAGATAAGATCTTTTTTACCTTCTATTTTAAAATCAGGTAATTCTTTTGCCAAAGCCTTACTTCCTAAAAAATTCTCAAAAGAAAAATTTGACAATACACTAATGCCAAATAAACCAAGTCCTATATTTTTTAGAAAGTCTCTACGATTTTCTTTTTGATCGTTCTGTTTCATTGAAATATCCTTAAATATTTATATAATCTTTTATTTTATTATAAATTTTAAAAATTTAAATAATTAATTATATTAATTATTTAAATTAAAAAAATTAATTATTTTTATAATTTTACATATTAAATAAAATCATCATATGTTCGAGTTTTATTACATTTTAACTAAGTTTTTTCTACAATTAAATTTTTAAAATTATTTAAGGAATGATTTTGACTTTACTTACTAATCCTATCATTATCAGTGTTGTTTTGATGACTTTACTTTGTTTGTTTCGTTTTAATGTGCTTTTGAGTCTTTTGATTTCAGCTCTTGTTGCAGGTGTATTTTCTCATCTTGAACTCGTAGATACTATGAATATACTTATAAGCGGAATGAAGGAAAATTTAAAAACAGCTCTTAGCTATATACTCTTAGGGGCCATTGCCGCAGCGATTTCAAAGACAAATTTAACTGCATATTTGATTAAGATAGTAAGCCATTTTATATCTCATAAAAAATATTTATTGCTTTTGTCTATAGCTTTGATTTCTTGTTTTTCTCAAAATTTAATTCCTATTCATGTGGCTTTTATACCTTTGTTGATTCCACCTCTTTTAAGTCTTTTTAATAAACTTAAAATCGATCGTAGAGCGGTTGCTTGTGCTTTAACTTTTGGACTTACTACGCCTTATATGGTTTTGCCAGTAGGCTTTGGACTTACTTTTCAAGATCTTTTAAAAGATAATTTAAATGCAAATAATGTAAGTGTATCTTTAAATGATGTTACAAATACTATGTATTTTGCTGCTATTTGTATGATAACAGGACTTTTTTTAGCGCTTTTTGTGTTTTATCGTAAGCCAAGAGAGTATCAAGAATTAGAAATTGCTAAAGTGGATTTAGAAAATCTTGAAATGACGCGTAAGGAATGGGGCGTTTTAGCTGGGCTTGTTCTAACTTTAATTTTACAAATTTTGACTATGAATTTACCTTTATCAGGACTTTTGGGTTTTGTTTTAATGGTTATTTTGGGTGGAGTTGAATTTTCAAAAGTCAATGAAGTTTTTGATGATGGGCTTAAAATGATGGGTTTTATAGCTTTTGTTATCCTTGTTGCTGCAGGATATGGAGAAGTTTTAAAAGAAAGTGGATCAGTAGTAGAGCTTGTAAATTCAGTCGTTCCTTGGATGGAACAAAGTAAATTTTTAGCAGTATTTTTCATGCTTTTAATAGGACTTATCATCACTATGGGTATAGGTACTTCTTTTGGAACTATACCTATCATAGCTACGCTTTTTTGTCCTATTTGTTTGGAACTTGGTTTTAGCATAGCACTTATTATATTTATCTTAGGAGTAGCAGGAGCTTTAGGAGATGCAGGAAGTCCAGCCAGTGAAACAACCATGGGAACTACTGTAGGATTAAATGCTGATAAACAACACGATCACATTAAAGATACTTGCATACCAACTTTTATTTTCTATAATGGTCCATTATTGATTTTAGGTAGTATTATCGCCATGTTTTTATAATTTTTGCAAATCTATTAAAATATTTTTTAATTTATTTATTTTTAAGATAAAAATTATATCGATTTTAAAAAAATGTATGCTATAATCCTTATAAAGCTAACAAAATTTAAATCAGCCTTATAAGGAGAGCAAAATGGATTTAGAAAATATCCTAGAAAATAATCAAAGCATAGGTTTATATCATCCAAAGAACGAACACGATGCCTGTGGCATCGCTGCAGTTGCTAATATACGCGGTATTGCCTCTTATAAGGTTATTTGTGATGCTTTAGAAATTTTGATGAATCTTGAGCACCGAGGTGGTGTAGGAGCTGAAGAAAATTCAGGTGATGGAGCGGGGATTTTGATCCAAATTCCACATGATTTTTTTAAAACTCAAGAATTGGGTTTTGAACTTCCTAAAAAGGGTGATTATGCTGTAGCACAGATGTTTTTATCACCCAATACTGATGCAAAAGAAGAAGCAAAAGAGATATTTTTACAAGGTTTAAAGGATAAAAAACTTGAATTTTTAGGTTTTAGAGAAGTGCCTTTTAATCCTAGCGATATAGGTGCAAGTGCTTTAAAAGCTATGCCTTATTTTTTACAAGCCTTTGTGAAAAAACCAAGTAAAATAAGTGCAGGACTTGAGTTTGAAAGAGTGCTTTATAGTACGCGTCGCCTTATAGAAAAAAGAGCTATTAATGTGCCAAAATTTTATTTTTCAAGTTTTTCTTCACGCACCATAGTTTATAAAGGAATGCTTCTTTCAACTCAATTGAGCGATTTTTATCTTGATTTTAAAGATGTCAATATGAAATCAGCCATCGCTTTGGTGCATTCTCGCTTTTCGACTAATACTTTTCCAAGTTGGGAAAGAGCCCACCCAAACCGCTATATGGTGCACAATGGAGAGATTAATACCATACGCGGAAATGTTGATAGCATAAGAGCTAGAGAAGGCTTGATGCAAAGTGAGTATTTTGAAAATTTAGATGAAATTTTTCCCATCATAGCTAAGCCTAGCAGTGATTCTGCAATGTTTGATAATACTTTAGAATTTTTAGCTCTAAATGGTCGTACTTTAGAAGAAGCTTTTATGATGATGGTGCCAGAACCTTGGCATAAAAATGAAAATATGGAAAGCAAAAAGCGTGCTTTTTATGAGTATCATTCTTTATTGATGGAGCCTTGGGATGGACCTGCTGCTATAGTTTTTACCGATGGAGTGATTATGGGGGCGAGTTTGGATAGAAATGGTTTTCGTCCTTCAAGGTATTATCTTACAAAAGATGATATGCTCATACTTTCAAGTGAAACAGGGGCTTTAAAACTTGATGAAAAAAATATCAAAGCCAAAAAACGCTTAGAACCTGGAAAACTTTTACTCGTTGATACAGCAAGAGGTAGGGTTATAGCTGATAATGAAATCAAAGAGCATTATGCTAATGCTAAGCCTTATAAAAAATGGCTTAAAAATTTAGTTGAACTTGAAAAACAAAAAAGCGGAGTTTATAAACATCAGTTTTTAAAAGAAGATGAGGTTTTAAAACTCCAAAAAGCTTTTGGTTGGAGTTATGATGAGCTTAAAATGAGTGTGGCTGCTATGGCTCAAAATGGTAAAGAAGCTATAGCAGCTATGGGTGTAGATACTCCTTTGGCTATACTTTCTAAAACTTATCAACCTTTGTATAATTATTTTAAACAACTTTTTGCACAAGTAACTAATCCTCCTCTTGATGCCATAAGAGAAGAGATCGTTACTTCTACAAGGATTTATCTAGGAAGCGAAGGCAATTTGTTAAAACCCGATGAAAACAATGCAAAACGCGTAAAAATAGCCCTGCCTGTGATAAGCAATGAAGAACTTTTTGAAGTTAAGGCTTTAAATAAATTTCAAGTTAAAGAATTTTCTATACTTTATGATTATTCTAAAAAAACTTTAGAAAAGGCTTTAGATGAACTTTGTGTTAAGATAGAAGATGAGGTTAAAAAAGGTGTTTCTATTATCATTTTAAGCGATAAAGGAGTCGATGAAAAAAACGCTTATATCCCTGCTTTGCTTGCTGTTTCTGGAGTGCATAATCATCTAGTAAGAAAAAATTTAAGAACACACACAAGTCTTATCATCGAAAGTGGTGAACCTAGAGAAATTCATCATTTTGCATGTCTTTTAGGTTATGGTGCGACTGTTATTAATCCTTATTTGGTTTATGAGAGCATACAAAAACTCATTGCCAATAAAGATTTAAATTTAAGTTATGAAAAGGCGGTAGAAAATTTCATCAAGGCAAGTTCAAGTGGCATAGTCAAAATTGCTTCTAAAATGGGAGTTTCTACCTTGCAAAGTTATAATGGCTCTGCACTTTTTGAATGTTTGGGCTTAAGCTCTAAGGTGATTGATAAATACTTCACTTCTACAACTTCACGCATTGAAGGTATGGATTTAGAAGATTTTGAAAAAGAGCTCATTGCTTTACACAAACATGCTTTTAACGATACACATAAGGCTTTAGATTCTAAAGGAATTCATGGTTTTAGAAGTGCTAAAGAAGAACATTTAATCGATCCGCTTGTGATTTTTAATCTTCAGCAAGCCTGTCGCAACAAAGACTATAAAAGCTTTAAAAAATACTCGGCTTTAGTAGATGAAAAACAAGTTAATTTGCGTTCTTTGATGGAATTTGATTTTAGTGAAGCTATCAGTATAGATAAGGTTGAAAGTGTAGAAAGTATAGTTAAACGCTTTAGAACAGGAGCGATGAGTTATGGTTCTATTTCTAAAGAAGCGCACGAGTGTTTAGCACAGGCTATGAATAAAATAGGTGCTAAATCAAATTCAGGCGAAGGTGGCGAGGATGAAGAACGCTATGAAATCAAAGAGGGTGTGGATAAAAACTCAGCCATTAAGCAAGTAGCAAGTGGGCGTTTTGGCGTGGATTTAAACTACTTAAGTCATGCAAAAGAAATTCAAATCAAAGTCGCTCAAGGCGCAAAACCAGGTGAAGGCGGACAATTAATGGGCTTTAAAGTCTATCCTTGGATAGCCAAGGCTAGGCATTCTACTGCAGGTGTGACGCTTATTTCCCCACCTCCTCATCATGATATTTATTCTATAGAAGATTTGGCTCAACTTATTTATGACCTAAAAAATGCTAACAAAGACGCTAAAATTTCAGTAAAACTTGTAAGCGAAAATGGCATAGGAACGGTTGCTGCAGGTGTGGCTAAGGCAGGAGCGAATTTAATCCTTGTTTCAGGTTATGATGGAGGTACGGGTGCAAGCCCTAGAACTTCTATACCGCATGCAGGAATTCCTTGGGAGTTAGGTTTGGCTGAAACACATCAAACTTTGATTTTAAACAGGCTTAGAGATAGGGTAAGATTAGAAACTGATGGAAAGCTTATGAATGGGCGTGATTTAGCCATAGCAGCACTTTTAGGAGCTGAAGAATTTGGTTTTGCAACCGCGCCTTTGATTGTTTTAGGTTGTACGATGATGAGAGTTTGTCATCTAAATACCTGTCCTTTTGGTATAGCCACTCAAGATATAGAACTTAGAGATCGTTTCAAAGGCAAAGTAGATGATGTGATTAATTTCATGTATTTTATAGCCCAGGAGCTTAGAGAATACATGGCAAGGCTTGGTTTTGAACGCCTAGATGATATGATAGGTCGCGTGGATAAACTCCGCCAAAAAAGTGTGCAAGGTAAAGCAGGAAAGCTAAATTTAGATAAAATTTTAAAATCCTTGCCTACTTATAATAAAACTGCTGTGCATTTTAAAGATTATAAAGACAATAAACTTGAAAAAACGATTGATTATAGAATTTTACTACCGCTTTGTAAAAATGCTGTGGAGAAAAAAGAGCCTATCAAACTTTCTTTAGAAGTAGGAAATCAAAGCCGTACTTTTGCGACTATGCTTTCAAGTGAAATTTTAAAAACTTATGGAAAAGATGCTTTAGACGAAGATAGTATCCATATCAAAGCTATAGGCAATGCAGGCAATAGCTTTGGAGCGTTTTTGTTAAAGGGCATTAAACTTGAGATTATAGGCGATAGCAATGATTATTTAGGCAAGGGTTTAAGTGGTGGCAAAATCATAGCAAAAATTTCAAATGAAGCTACTTTTTCGCCTGAAGAAAATATAATCGCAGGAAATGCTTGTTTATACGGAGCTACAAAAGGTGAAGTGTATTTAGATGGTATAGCAGGGGAAAGATTTTGTGTAAGAAATTCAGGAGCTTTGGCTGTGGTTTTAGGAACAGGCGTGCATGGTTGTGAATATATGACAGGGGGGCAAGTTGTAGTGCTTGGCGATGTGGGTGCGAATTTCGCTGCTGGTATGAGTGGGGGCGTTGTTTATATCTTTGGAAGACACAATGAAGCACATGTAAATACCGAGCTTGTAGATATTAAAGATCTTAATGCTAAGGATGAAAAAGAATTAAAAGCTGTGATAGAAAAACATATCGCTTATACAGATTCTAAAAAGGCTAAAGATATCTTAGAAAAATTCGATAAAAAAGACTTTTTTAAAGTCATGCCAAGAGATTATGAAAAGATGTTAAAAATGCTTGATCTTTGTAAAAATGAAAAAGATCCAAATTTAGCAGCATTTTTGAAAATCACACAAAAATAAGGAGTAAAAATGGGAAATGCAAGAGGTTTTTTAGACTTTAAAAGAATGGATTTTAAAAAAATTGCTCCTAAGGAAAGGGTTTTAAATTACAAAGAATTTACTATACCTTTGGATAAAAAAGAACAAGAATTTCAAGGTGGGCGTTGTATGGATTGTGGCGTGGCCTTTTGTCATACGGGTGTGATGAGCGAAGGAAAAGATGTAGGCTGTCCTTTAAACAATCTCATTCCTGAATGGAACGAACTTATTTATCGTTCTTTATGGAAAGAAGCTTATGAAAGACTTGAACTTACTAATCCTTTTCCTGAATTTACCGGTCGTGTTTGCCCTGCTCCTTGTGAAGATTCTTGTGTGTGTGCGATAAATGGTGTAAGCGTGAGCATCAAAAATAATGAATTATCCATCATAGAAAATGCTTTTAAAGAAAATTTAGTAAGAGTAAATAAACCTAAGCAATACAATGGCAAAAAAATTGCTATCATAGGAAGTGGGCCTGCTGGGCTTGCTTGTGCTAATACTTTAAATTCACTAGGTTATAAAGTAAGTGTTTTTGAAAGAAGCGATAAAATAGGCGGACTTTTGATGTATGGTATCCCTGATATGAAGCTTGATAAAAGTATAGTTCAAAGACGGGTGGATTTGCTTAAAAAAAGTGGGATTGAATTTAAAGCGAATGAAAATATAGACAGCAAAGATAAGGTTTCAAAACTTCTAAAAGAATTTGATGCTTTGGTACTTTGTACAGGAGCAAGCAAGCCTATAGATCTTGATATAGAAGGTAGAAAGCTAAAAGGGGTTGAATTTGCCCTTGATTTTTTAACGCAAAATACCAAAACTTTGTTAAAAACAGGCAAGGGCGCAGATACGGCCAAGGGTAAAAATGTCTTAGTTATAGGAAGTGGGGATACAAGTGTTGATTGTATCGCTGTAGCGACAAGACAAGGGGCCAAATCTATAGTGCGTTTTGAAAGAAGTCCAAAAAGACCTTTGCAAAGAAGCCAAAAAAATCCTTGGCCTTTAAAAGCTGACATTTTTACTACTGATTATGGTTTAGAAGAAGCCATTGCTGTATATGGCAAAGATCCTAGGGAATATCAAAAAATGACAAAGAAATTTTTAGGAAAAACTCATGTAGAAGGCGTTGAAGCAAATGATTTAAAACGCGAGTTTAAAGAAGGCAAAGCTATAAATGTTGAAATTCCAAATTCTAAAAAAACTTATAAAGCGGATTTAGTGCTTTTAGCTATGGGTTTTAGCGGGTGCGAAGAAGCTATCGCTAAAAATTTTGGAGTGAAATTAGATGAGAAAAACAACATAAGCACAGAAAATTTCCAAACCACTCATAAAAAAATCTTTGCTTGTGGAGATGCTAGAAAAGGACAATCTTTAATTGTTTGGGCTATAAAAGATGGTATAGAATGTGCTTTGAGTTTGCATCAAAATTTAGCAAAATAATCATAAAAGTTTAAAACTTTTTCGGTGGAGTTTGCAAATTCCAAATTTAGCTATAAGTTCTTTATGAGCTTTTGTGCCATAGGCTTTGTTTTTTTCAAATTCATAACAAGGAAAGTCTTTAGCTAAGAAATTCATCACCCTATCTTTACTAACTTTTGCAAGTATGCTAGCTGCACTTACTTGTAAAATGCTAGCATCGGCTTTGATTTGTGTTTTTATCCCGTTTATACCTAGGTTGGTGTTTCCATCATATAAGAAGTTATTTTCTGTTTTAAAATGCTTTTTTATAAGCTTTAAGCCTGTTTTTAAACAAGTGCTTAAGCCTAGTGCGTCGATTTGCTCTGAAGAAAAAGCAAGTATGAGATAATTTGAATTTTTGATGATGATTTCATAAAGTTCTTCGCGTTTTTTTTCGCTTAGTTTTTTAGAATCACACAACCCATCAAGTTTTTTGTTCAGTTTGCAAGCTGCCATCATCATAGGACCTGCTAAAGCACCGCGTCCTGCTTCATCAATACCGATTAAATTTATATCAAATTCGTTTAAAAGTTCTTTTGTGTCAAATAAAGTTTTCAAATTTTTCTAAAAAGAAGGGCAAAAATGCCCTTTTATTCTACTGTGATATCATTTTTGATTTTTTCAAAAAGCTTATCACCTATGCCTTTAACTTTTTTAAGATCATCAATACTTGTAAAATTTGCTTCTTTACGGTATTCTAAAATTGCTTTAGCCTTAGCTTCGCCAATACCATTTAAACTTTTTAATTCTTTTAGCGTTGCAGTGTTGATATTTACAGCACCAAAGAGAAAAGCCGTTAAAGCAAAAAATAAAAATAGTAATTTTTTCATTTTCTTATCCTTTTATTAAAAAATCATTATAATATTATCTTAAAAAGGATAAGAATTTCTTAACTTAACCCAAAAATTCGCGTTTAAAATACTCTTTTGGTGCTTTACATAAAGGACAGGCTGCTGGAGCTTTTTTACCACGATGTATATGTCCGCATACTTCACAAACCCATAATTCTTCTACTTCACTATTGAAAAATTCTTCTTCTTCGAGCATTTTTTTAAGTGCTAGATATTCTCTTTCGTGTTCAATTTCTACTTTACCAATAGCTGTAAATAATCTCGCTATAGCCTTTTTGCCTTCATCTTCAGCAATTTTTGCAAAATTTGGATACATAGTTGTGTGCTCATAGTTTTCACCTTCTGCAGCACTTACTAGGTTTTTTGTAGTTACTTCTAAAGGTTTGCCATCAACGATTTCATGATAAGCTTTAAATTCTGCTCTTGCATGCCATTTTTCATTTTCAGCTGCTTCTCTAAAATGTCTAGCAACCGCATGCCAACCTTCTTCTTCAGCTACATCAGCAAACAAATCATATTTGTTTCTTGCCATAGATTCGCCTGCAAAAGCTTTCATCAAATTTACTGCAGTTAAATCTGTAGTGATACATTTCATTTCTTCACCACAACAGCTAAGCTTACCGCCACCTACATTTTGAACTTCTACTTCATTACCACATTTTTGGCATTTATAGGTTTCATATTGTCTCATTTTGACTCCTTTTTTGATTATCAAAAAGCATTGTATTATAAAAAAATATTTTTGTCAATTAATAATTTTTATCATTTATGAAAATGTATATCAAAATAAATTTCACAAAAATTAAGCTTTGCTAAATATAATTTTAAAAAATTATTATCAGGAGTTACAATGAGAAGCGATGCGATAAAAAAAGGACATTTAAAAGCACCTAATCGTTCTTTACTTCGTGCTTGTGGTTTGAAAGATGAAGATTTTGATAAACCTTTTATAGGTGTAGCAAATAGCTATATAGACATAATCCCAGGGCATTATTTTTTAAATGATTATGCTAAAATCATTAAAGACGAGATACGCAAAAATGGTTGCGTGCCTTTTGAGTTTAATACCATAGGCGTAGATGATGGTATAGCTATGGGGCATGAAGGTATGCTTTATTCTTTACCAAGTCGTGAAATTATCGCAAATTCCATTGAAACAGTGATGAATGCTCATCAACTTGATGCTTTAATCTGTATCCCAAACTGCGATAAAATCACTCCTGGTATGTTAATGGGAGCTTTAAGGGTCAATGTTCCAACCATTTTTGTAAGCGGTGGCCCTATGGCTTCAGGAGTAACCAAAAAAGGAGAAAAGATCAGCCTTAGCTCTGTTTTTGAAGCTGTAGGGGCTTATGAAGCCAAAAAAATTAGCGAAGAAGAATTTAAAGACATAGAATGTTCAGCCTGTCCAAGCGGTGGATCTTGCTCGGGAATGTTTACAGCAAATTCTATGAATACCTTATGTGAAGCTATGGGTATAGCACTAGAAGGTAATGGAACCATCTTAGCCTTAAGCAAAGAAAGAGAAGAGCTTTTAAGAAAAGCAGCGCGTCGTATTTGTGAAATCGCCTTAGATGAGCGTTTTAAAATTCGCAATATCATCACTCAAAAAGCCGTGCGTAATGCTATAGTAGTAGATATGGCAATGGGTGGAAGTAGCAATACAGTTTTACATATGCTTGCCATTTCACGTGAAGCAGGGGTAGCGCTAGACATTAAAGATTTAAATTTCATCTCAAGCAAAGTCGCACACATAGCAAAAATAGCCCCATCACTAAATAGTGTTTATATGGATGATATCCACAAAGCAGGGGGTGTGAGTGCAGTTATGGCTGAAATTTCAAGCAGACAAGGACATATTTTAGAACTTGATGCACTGACTATCACAGGAGAAAGTCTCAAAGAACGCTTAAAAAATGCCAAAGTCAAAGATGAAAATATCATTCGCAAAGTAGATAATGCTTACTCAAAAGTAGGTGGACTTGCTATTTTGTTTGGAAATTTAGCTGAGCAAGGTTGTGTTATAAAAACCGCAGGAATAATCGGAGAAAGAAAATTTAAAGGCAAAGCTGTTTGTTTTAACTCTCAAGATGAAGCTATAAAAGGTATTATTAAAGGCAAGGTGCAAAAAGGAAATGTTTGTGTGATACGCTATGAAGGTCCAAAAGGGGGTCCTGGTATGCAAGAAATGTTAAGCCCTACTTCACTTTTAATGGGTATGGGTTTGGGCGCTGATGTAGCTTTAATCACCGATGGTCGTTTTAGTGGAGCTACAAGGGGTTTAAGCGTGGGTCATATTTCTCCTGAAGCAGCTGAAGGTGGTCTTATAGGACTTTTAAAAGATGGAGATGAAATAGAAATTGATGTAGATGCTTATACCATCCATGCAAATTTAAGTGAAGAAGAAATCACTCAACGCAAAAAAGAATTTGCATTGCCTCAAAAAGAGGTGCCTTCAAGATGGCTTAGAATGTATCAAAAACTTGTTAGCAATGCTAGTAAAGGTGCAGTTTTGGATATGGAATGAAAGGAAACCTTTCATTCTTCTATTTCTTTGGTTATACGATTTCTTATATCTCTACGAACTATTTCCATGCCCCACAGCCAAACAATATGTCCAAAAATTTCAGACAGGTGTTCATCAAAAGGAATTTCAGAAAGTGGTGGAACTTCTGCAATTAAAGGCATTACAATAACATGGGCAAAAAGATAAACAAAAAATCCAAAAACTGCACCTTGCCACATAGTAATGCGGTGCCATTTTTCCGCTATCATACAATAAGCCACTCCAAAAACAATAGAAAAACCAACATGCACTATAAAAATTGACAAAGGCATTTGCATACCTGAAAACATATAAGTCCAATCAGTAGGTAAGCCTAGTTGTTCTAGAAAAATTTTAGGTGGAGTAACACGTTCTAAAGCATCTGCTGGCCAAAAAACATTGGGATTTCTTGGAGGAAAAGGTACTTCCCAACCCCATTTAACAATAGCTCCGAAAATACCCGCTAATATACCTATAAAAAAGGCTAAAGTATAGCGCTTTTGAAAGTATTTTTTCATAATAACTCCTTTATATTTTATACAAAATAAAATTTGAATTTATAATATTTTTGTTTAAAATATATTGAAAATAGGAGCATAAAAATCTTATTTAAATTTTAAAATACTCTCTTAAACTTTCACAAATTTCAAAAAAATTTACCCCATCTATAGTAGGATTTTCTTTAAAAAACTCATGCATTCCTAAAAAACCACTTTCAAGTTCTTTAGACTTTACACCATAGCTTATACTAAGTCCTGCTTCTATAAAAGCAGCGATTTTATCACAGTATTTAAGCGCCTTACCATCTATAGCACCAAATTCATTTTCATTAAAAGAACTTAAACTTCCGCTGCAAAGTTCTATTTTAGCATTTTTATAGGTGCGATTTTCAAACTCATTTTTTACAAAATTTGACTCACCGTTTCTACCTTCTCTAATGCCTAAAATATAAGAAAATTCAGCCCTTAAACCCTCAGGTACAAAGGGTAAAATTCTTTCATTAATAAGTTTCATTTCATAATCATTTATAATATCATGAAGCCCATCAATGCCGTATTTTACAGGGCTTATAATATCACGCGTTAAAGACTCTGGCAAATCATGAAACAAAGCACAATAAAAATTATTCTCAAGTCTTTTATCGCAAGCCTTGATTTTTAGTGAGTAAAAATATCCTAAAATCGCCACCACAAGCATATGTCCTAAAACCGCAGTTTCTGGTATGCGTGGAGTTTGAGCCCAACGCTTTTGAAAGCGAAGTCTTCCGCTAAGATCGATGATTTTGGCTATTTTTTGATTTAAAGCGATTTTTCTAGCTCCTATAAGCTCATAGTAATCTTCTAATTCTTCTTCAACTTTGTTTTTAATCTCATCAATATCATTTAAAAAAGCTGAGGTTTGATAAACTATGTTAAATTCCCATCTTGTAGCAAAATACGAAGCTGCTTTTAAGATAAGCCTTTCTTTAGCGTAAGCATTGCCGTTTAAATACGCTTCAAAACGCTTTAAAAACTCTCCTTCTTCTATATCTTCTATCATAGGTTCGATTTTGCTTAAAACCCAAGCATTAACTTCAGCTTTTTTTTGACGCACGATTTCATGATACACATCAGGGCGTATATCGGTTACTACCACACGACTTAAAAACTCAAAAATTCCCCCTTCTATAATCACTCTCATATCCACATCTTTTTCCATTTTAGCGATGAAATATGCGATGATGAATTTATGAGCTTGTTTGTCAAGTTCAACCAAAGTTGCCATTCTTGGATAATCATTCCAACGACTGATAGAAGCGGCTTTAAAAATGTGTTCTATGAGTTTTATGCTTATCATGCTTTTGCCTTTTTTTGCAATTTAAATTTAAAAATTTTTGTTAAAATTGCGAAATTATAGCAAATTTAAGGATAAAAATGAGTAAAAAAGCGCTTTGTATCATAA
The DNA here is from genome assembly GCF_001762815.1 of Campylobacter sp. BCW_6465. NCBI lineage: Bacteria > Pseudomonadati > Campylobacterota > Epsilonproteobacteria > Campylobacterales > Campylobacteraceae > Campylobacter > Campylobacter sp. BCW_6465. The sequence continues at coordinate 24,354 of NZ_MJXN01000088.1, read as the reverse complement.
GTGGCGGTATGGATAGCACTTTGTGTGCTTATCTAGCCAAAAAAGAAGGCTATGAAATCATCGCTTTGCATTTTGACTATGAACAACGTACCCAAGAGAAAGAAAGAGAATGTTTTAAGCAAATTTGCAAAACTTTAAAAGTAGAAAAATCTTATATTTTAGATGTGAGTTTTATCAAAGATATAGGGGGTAATGCCTTAACCGATAAAAGTATAGACATTCCTAAAAATGAGCTTTGTGTAAGCGATACTCCACCTATCACTTATGTGGCTTTTCGCAATGGAATTTTCTTAAGTATAGCAGGATCTTTGGCTGAAAAGGAAAATTGTGAGAGTATTTTTATAGGGGTGGTAGAAGAAGATGGCAGTGGTTATCCTGACTGTACTGATGAGTTTATACAAAAGGCACAAGAATTTATCAATGAAGGTACGAGTAAGAATTTTAAAGTTTATATAAAAACTCCACTTGTTAGACTGAACAAAGCTAAAATTGTAGAACTAGCTTTAAAAGAAAATGTGCCTTTAGAGCTTACTTGGTCTTGTTACGAGAGTGAAGATGAAGCTTGTGGGGAGTGCGATAGTTGTTTACTTCGTTTAAGAGGTTTTGAAAAAGCAGGATTTAAAGATAAGATCAAATATAAGTCCTAGTTTTCACTAGGACTTAAAGCTTAGTTTAGAGTATAAAGCTTGTTTGCTCCATCTTGATAAGAAAGAATGTTGATTTTTCCATCTTTAAAGAAAATGCTTCTAGCATTAGTGATAGAGCTTGGGAAAGCGATAGTTTTTACTACTTCTTCTTTAACTGGATCAATTACAGCAATCACATTGTGATTTTTGCTTAGTGCATAAATTTCTCCATCTTTAAAAGTCATAGAAGTTACATAAAGATCGCCTAAAGTTTTACCTTCTTTAAGATTTGCTTTTGGAGTAAATTCTCCTGAAAGAACACGATCTTTTAAAGAAACTTTAGAGATTACAAAAGTTTTAGCGTCTTTGTTGTTTGGAACAGTTGCAAGATAAAGATAATTTCCATCTGTAGTCATGCTTGCTACATGGTTAAATTTCGCTCTTACAGTATCAAGTCTTCCACGACCTAAACCTTCACCTTGGCCTTTAAATTTATCATTACCTTTTACAAAATCAGCGTATTGTTTAGCGATATCTTCTTCACTTGCATTAGGATTTTTTGCAAATCTTAAGAAAGATTTGTTTGAGCCCATAAGAATGAATTTATCGTTCATATAAGGTATAATACCAATAATTGGATCGATAGTAGCTGAAAAATAAGGATCAAGCTCAAAACCTTCTTTAACGCTAAAATTATTATCTAAGAAAGCCACATCCCATTTAGAACTTGCTACAAATTCATTGTTGATATAATCAAGAGTATTGATGGCTTTGTCAAAATTTATGGTTTGTTCATTTGTGATTTTAAGCTCATCATTGATTTTTGCAAATGGAGCATTGTTGATATCATTATCAAATTTTATGCCAAGTTTTTCACTTGCAGGTGCAAAAGCATAATCAGGAGCTTTAACATCGCGCTTTCCTAAGAAAGAAATATTTTGCCATAAACCATTCCAACCTTCTTTACTCCAAATGATGTATTTTGGATTTAAGCTAAATCTTACAGGATCGCCTTGTCCCACATAAGGAGGAATTCCTGTGCTTACAAAAGCTTGGAAAACATTTGAAGCTACTACAATCGCACTGATAACTACAGCTGCGAGAGAAAATTTCGTATATTTTCTAAATTTTTCTCCATTTAATTCTGCTTCAAAAGCATTAAATTTAGGAGCAAAAGCAAAAATCACACCTAAAAGCAATACAACAGCCCAAAATACCACTTCAGCCCAAAAATAAGTATGGATACCAAAAACTGCTAAACCAAAACCTTGATCTAAATCTCTATGAGCGTGATTGCCATAGTGAGCAAAAGATTGATAAAGGCCTACTGCTGTCATGATTAAAAGAGCAGCAAGGTATTTACCTTTCATACCATAACGAACAATGAAAAGCGCCATCACACCGATAAAGATCATTGCTTCTCTTTGTCCCCAGCAAAGTGTGCAGGGACTATCACCCAACATATAACCAAATACAAAATTTGCAATACCTACAGGTAAGAGTATGATCAAAAAGCCTGCTAAACACATTAGTGTGTAGAAATTTTTTGTTTTATTGATTTCGTTCATTTAGCCCTCCCTTACAGATTCATTATTGTTAATAGTGCGCCTGTTTTGTGGCCAACATAGAAAAAAACCATTAAAAGCCAAGCTACCATTACTAAACCAAAAGCCAAATTTTCTTTTTCTGGTTTTTTGATAATCAGTATCAAGGCGATTAAAACTAATAAAAGTTCAAGAAACTCCATAGTATCTCCTTATGAAATAAAAACCGTTAATTTTACTTTAAAAACATAAATTAAAGATAAATTTTTTATTAAAATTTCGTGTTAATTTAAATTAACACGAAAAAAGTTACTGAAAGCTACTTAATTTTTCAGAGAGTTTAGACGCACCATTTAGAACATTTTGAGAGATATTATTGATTTCGGATGATAAATCTTTAACAGAATTTGCAAGTTCATTAACCTTGTCTATGCTTGTTCCTAGGATAAGCATTTTATCTTTTACTTCCATGCTTTTATCTTTCATGGTTTGGGTTGATTCTATAGAGCTTTCTAGTTTATGCATAGAATTTACAAGTTCTTGTTGTAAATCATTGGTTTTTAAAGAGGTTTCTTTCATAGAATCATGGATAAGATCCATCAAGGCTTTGTTGTCATTGATTTGTTGGACTATAGCATTAACAGTAGCATTTATATTTAAAAGAGATTTACTTGTTTTATCGGCAAGTTGACCTACTTCATCAGCAACAACTGCAAAACCCCGTCCATGTTCGCCCGCTCTTGCAGCTTCAATAGCTGCATTCAAGGCAAGTAGATTGGTTTGATCGGCTATATCTCTAATAGAACTCGTAATTTCTATAATATTATCTGCACTTTGAGTTAGATTATCCATATTGGCTACTATATTTTGCTCTTTTTCATTATTTTCATTTATTAAATTTACAAGTTCAGATAGAGTAAGTTCTACCTTATCCATCAGTATGTGCATATCTTGCATATTTTCTATGCTTTCTTGTGCTAAATTTCCCGCAAGATTGATATGATCATCTAAGACATAGGTGATTTCTTTAACGCCTTGAATTTGTTCATGTTGTGAATTAGAACTGTTTTCAAGCATCATAGAGTTGTTTTTGAGCTTTTGTGAATTTTGATGACTTGATTTAGCATTTTCTATGGCTTCTATGATTGAGTTTTGAACGGTGGATATAAATGAATTAATATATTGAGCACTTTGTCCAAGTTCGCTTTTTGGATCTATATTTAAACGAGAGTGTAGATTGGCTTCTTTACTAGCTAAATTAGCGCTTAGTTTTTCTAAAGTATGAATTGGCATGATGACTTTTTTTAGTGTTAATAAAATAAAAAATACAAATAATACAAGAGTGATTCCAAATACTGTTAAAGCGATATAAAATTTAAATAAATTAGATTGTTCTACAGCATTTTGAGTGAAAGCGTTAAGTTGTTTTAACTCTTTCATAAGAGAATTATTCTCATAAATAGAAGAATTATCTTGCATAATAGAAATCTGTTTTACAATCATTTTATAGTGTTTTAGAAAAAGTTGTAAATTTTCACTTTTTGTATCGTTTTTGATTTCTTTCATAAGGCTGTTGAGTTGATTGAGTGTTGTTTTTTGCAAAATACTTTCAGTTGAAAGAACGCTTAACATAGAACTCATTGTTCTATAGTTGTTTTTATTTGTTTCATGGTTTTGTTCTAATTCTTCAAAATAATTTTTAGCTAATTCAAACAAATAAAGTTTTGAATTTACCGCTATGGAATTTGCGGATTTGAAATAATTAAGCTGGATTAGTTTGGCATTAAAAATTTCTTCCGCTTTGCTTATATCAATCCCAAAAGTTTTAAGTTTTTTAAAGTTTTCTTGCATTTTTTTTATTGCTTGAACACTTGGATCATAGTTAATAAAATTAAAACTATTTTGAAAAACGGAATTGATTTTTTCATCTGAAATTTGTAGCTGTTGAACTATGTTTATTAAGTCTTTATTATCTTTAGATGAGGAGTAGTTGTTAAAAATAATACCTAGCAAAACAAGAATAAAAGCTAAAACTAGCGTAGATAAAATAATAAATTTTATCAAAAATGAATTTTTTTTATTTGTCATGATATTCTCCTGTCAAGCTTTCTAGGAATGCAACTATATTATCAACTGTTTTTTGATCTAAAAATTTTCCTAGTTGATAGTAAGCCATAAACTGAACACAAGCATCTAAAGTAGGTATAGAACCATCATGAAAATAAGGCGCGGTTTTGGCTATATTTCTTAAACTAGGAACCTTAAATATCATTTTATCAGCTTCTCTTTTTGTGATTTCATAGCGTCCTAAATCTTCTTGATTTGGGTATTCTTCAAAAATACCGATTTTTTGAAACATATTTCCACCTATATTTTGACCTTGATGACAAGAAATGCAGCCATTAGCTTTAAAATCTTCATAACCTTTTTTAGCTTGAGCTGAAATAGCATTTTGATCTCCGCTAAGATAGCGATCAAAAGGAGAATTTGGAGTGATTAAGGTTTTTTCAAATTCTGCAACTGCAAGAGCTATGTTTTCTACCGTAACTTCTCCATAAAGTTTTTTAAAAGTTTTTACATAATCTTCATTAGAATTAACTTTTTGTAAAAGAAGTTCAGGACTTAGTCCCATTTCTTTTGGATTAAAAAAAGGCACTTTTGCTTGTTCTGCTAAATCTTTGGCTCTGCCATTCCAAAATTGCACAAAATTAAACACAGAATTAAAGGTTGTAGGAGTGTTAAAAGGTTTATCAAGTTGATTATCAACTCCTATTGAAAATTCAAGTCCATCAACGCCGTGTTGATCAAGCCTATGGCAGGTATTACATGAAACTTTTCCATCTTTGGATAAGCTTTTATCCATATAAAGACTTTTTCCAAGCTTAGCTTTTTCTTTATCATAAGGGATGGAATTTGGAATAGGGGTTATCATATCTACTGCAAAGACTATATTTGCATAAGATAAACATAAAATTATTATTATTTTTTTCATAATAAATTTCTACCTTAAGTTTAAATTTCTCAGAATGTCATTATACTTTAATTTTGGTAAATTGTTTAATATATTGATATTTTTTATTTAAAGTTTTTTTATTTTGTTGCAAAGTTCTCCTAAATTTTCTATGACACAACGTACTTTATCTCCTGATTTTAAAAAAGTAGGTGGATTTAACCCCATGCCCACTCCACTAGGAGTTCCCATAGATATAATACTTCCAGCTTTTAAAAGCATGCCCGCGCTAAGTTCTTCTAAGACATAAGCAATATCAAAAATAAACAATTGGGTGTTAGAGTTTTGGCGTAGTTCATCATTGACATAGCTTTGAAGTTGGAGTTTAGGAGGATAAGAAATTTCATCTACGCTTGTGATATAAGGTCCCATTATAGTGCTACCTTCAAGACTTTTTGCTCGGTAGAATTGTTTGTGGCGTTTTTGAAGTTCGCGAGCTGAAATTTCATTGATAATAGTATAGCCAAAGATATAATTTTTTGCATCTTTAGCTTTGATTTTATAAGCATCTTTACTTAAAATAAATGCAAGCTCACATTCATAATCAAGCTGAGAAGTTACATCTGCATGTAAAGGTATATCACCAAAAGGTGGCGTAGCTTGATTGCAGCGTTTTCCAAAATATACAGGATATTCTCTTTCTTCAAATTTTTCACCCTTAAATTTGGCAGATTCTTTGGCATGATCTAAAAAATTAATCCCAAGACATATAATATCTTGACGAGGTTCTATAATAGGAGCTAGATAATCTTCTTTTGGAATTTCATAGGCTATTTTAGAATCCAAGTCTGTAAGCTTGTGTTTAAATTTATCAAAATAGATAATAAATTCATTCATATCGTTAGTTTCAATGCCAAGATCAGCAAAACTTACAATTTTTCCACTAGAATTTAGTACTCCTAGATTGGGTTTTTGATCCTGTATAAAATTAACAAATTTCATTAAAAAATCTCGCTTTTTTATTTAATTATACTTAAAGTTTTAGCAAGAATTATTTTTTTGTTTTAAAATTTGGTAAAAAAGTGATTGATTGTAGCGTAGTGAAACATCATTTTATTTTATGGAATTGTTGAAAATTTCTTTTATGTTTATTTTTGAGTTGATATCAAAATTTTGATTTTTATATTGAAATTTCAAACGATAAGAATGTAAACACAAACGCAAGGCACCTGTAAGTTTTAAGCGTTCTTTAGGATTTAATTTTTCATCTAAAATGCTTTCGATTTGTTCTTTGCTAAGCCCATAAAGCGGATCTCCTAAAATGGTATGGTTTTTATAGTGCAAATGCACTCTTATTTGGTGTTGCCTGCCTGTTAAGGGTTTGCAAAGTAAAAGAGTAGCGTTGATTTTAGGAAAGTATTCTAAAATTTCAAATTCAGTGATAGCTTGTTTTCCTTCTTTGCAAATTTGCATTCTTGTTTTTACATCATCGTAGTTTTTAGTTAAATTTATAGCTTTATCAACTATAAAATTTTCTTCTATTTTTCCATGAGCTAGAGCAAGGTATTCTTTTTGAACTAGTTTTTTTTCAAATAAGCTTTTAAGATCAATTTGTGCTTTTTTATTTTTGGCTATAAGTATAAGTCCGCTCGTTTCTTTATCGAGCCTGTGTGTTACGCAAGCTTCTTTTCCCCAAAGATGCCAAATTTCATCACTAAGACTGTATTTGCAATGTCTACCATTTGGATGGCTTAAGATCCCACTTTCTTTTTCAAGTATGGCAAAGTCTTCATTTTCAAAGACAATTTCTATTCCTTTGGGGTTGTTTTCATAGACTATAAGCTCTACTAAACCATTTAAAATTTTATTCTTTTCTTCTACTAAAATTCCATCACAAAAAAGTCTTTTTTTGTCTATGAGTTTTTGTGCTTCATTTATGCTAATTTTTAAATTTTCCATAAGGACTTGAAACGCCTTTTTTCCATTATTTGAGAGTTTTATTTTTATGTAGGCCATTTAATAACTTTCTTAGGATAATTTGATATAATTTCCGTTTTTTAAAATATAAAATTATAGCTAAAAAGGTTTCAAAGATGGTTGAAAGATATAGCAGAGAAATCATGGCTAAAAAATGGGACATGCAAGCAAAATATGATGCGTGGTTAAAAGTAGAATTAGCTGCTGTAAAAGCTTGGAATAAACTCGGTCTCATTAATGACACAGACTGCGAAAAAATTCTTAAAAATGCAAAATTTGATATTGCAAGAATAGACGAAATAGAAAAAACCACAAAACACGATGTTATCGCTTTTCTTACAAGTGTAAGTGAAAGTTTGGGAGAAGAGAGTCGTTTTGTGCATTATGCAATGACAAGTTCTGATTGTATAGATACAGCTGTTGCTTTACAGATAAAAGAGAGTTTGGAGCTTATTTTAGAAGATGTTTCTTTGCTTTTAGAAGTGATCAAAAAGCGTGCTTTGGAGCATAAAAACACCTTAATGGTAGGAAGAAGTCATGGAATTCATGGAGAGCCTATCACTTTTGGTTTGGTGTTAGCTATTTGGTATGATGAAATTTTGCATGCAAAAGAGCTTTTAGAACATGCAAAAGAAGTGATAAGCTATGGAAAAATCAGCGGTGCAATGGGAAATTTTGCTCATGCACCTTTGGAATTTGAAGAAGAAGTTTGTAAAAATTTAGGTCTTAAAGCCGCTCCTGTTTCAAATCAGGTGATTCAAAGAGATCGTTACGCTCAAGTTATTTCTGCTATTGCGATTTTAGCTTCAAGTTGTGAGCAAATCGCTGTAGCCATAAGACATTTTCAAAGAACTGAAGTTTATGAGGCTGAAGAGTATTTTAGTGTAGGACAAAAGGGAAGTTCAGCTATGCCACATAAAAGAAATCCCGTTTTAAGTGAAAATATCACAGGGCTTTGTCGTGTGCTTAGATCTTTTGTAACTCCAGCTTTAGAAAATGTTGCACTTTGGCATGAAAGAGATATATCTCATTCTAGTGTCGAAAGATTTATTTTGCCTGATGCTTTTATCACGGCTGATTTTATGCTTATGCGTCTTACAAATATGATTGATAAGCTTTTGGTTTATCCTGAAAATATGATGAAAAATTTAAATCTTACAGGCGGGCTTGTATTTTCAGGGAGGGTGCTTTTAGAGCTTCCATTTAAAGGCATTAGTCGTGAAGAAGCTTATAAAATAGTTCAAAGAAATGCTATGAAAGTTTGGGCGGATTTGCAAAATGGCAAGGCTGCTATCAATGAAAAAAATGAAAGTTTGTTTTTGTTGGCACTTTTAGAGGATGAGGATTTAAGAAAAAGTTTGAGCGAAGAGGATGTAAGAAAATGTTTCGATTATAACTACTATATAAAAAATGTTGATGCAATTTTTAAAAGAACATTTAAATAAAAAGCAAGGAAGGCAATGAAAGTTATTAAAAGAAATGGTCGCACAGAAGAATTGGATATTTCTAAGATTAAAAAATGCACCTCTGATGCTGTAAAAGATTTAGAAGGTGTGAATTTAAGCGAACTTGAACTCGATGCAAAGATTCAATTTCGCGATGGAATTTCAACTGAAGAAATTCAAAAAACTTTAATTAAAACCGCGGTAGATAAGATAGATATTGATTGTCCAAATTGGACCTTTGTTGCAGCTAGACTTTTTTTATTTGATTTGTATAAGAAAGTTAATGGTATGAATCGCTATAATCATTTGCGTGAATATTTTGAAAAGGGCGAAAAAGAAGGAAGAATTTTACTTGGTCTTAAAGAAAAATACGATTTAGATGATTTAAATGCTTATATTAAGCCTGAACGCGATATGCAATTTACTTATCTTGGTATTAAAACTTTATATGATAGATACTTGATTAAAGATAGTAAAGGTATGCCTATAGAACTTCCTCAACAAATGTTTATGGCCATTGCGATGTTTTTAGCGCAGAATGAATTTAATCCCCAAGAATGGGCAAAGAAATTTTATGATCTTATTTCTAAATTTGAACTCATGCTTGCAACTCCAACTTTATCAAACGCTAGGACAACGCGCCATCAACTTAGCTCTTGCTATATAGGTTCAACTCCTGATAATATTGAAGGCATTTTTGATTCTTATCAAGAAATGGCTTTGCTTTCTAAATTTGGTGGCGGTATAGGTTGGGATTGGTCTAAAGTGCGTGCTATGGGTGGAAGCATAGATGGACATAAAAACGCTGCAGGAGGGATTATACCTTTCTTGAAAATTACTAATGATATTGCCGTGGCAGTAGATCAACTAGGAACCAGAAAAGGAGCTATAGCCGTTTATATAGAACCTTGGCACATGGATATAAGTGATTTTATTGATTTGCGTAAAAATTCAGGTGAAGAAAGACGCCGTGCTCATGAACTTTTCCCTGCTTTATGGATCAATGATCTTTTTATGAAGAGAGTAAGAGCTAATGATAAATGGACTCTTTTTGATCCTGCAGATACAGCGGATTTGTGTGATTTATATGGCGAGGCTTTTGAAAAACGCTATGAAGAATATGAAAAAGATGAAAGCATTACCAAAGAAATCGTAGAAGCTAAAGAGCTTTGGAAGAAAATTTTGCTAAATTATTTTGAAACAGGCTTGCCATTTTTATGTTTTAAAGATAGTGCTAATAGAGCAAATCCAAATGCTCATGTAGGAATTATTAGAAGTTCAAATTTATGTACTGAAATTTTTCAAAATACCGAGCCAAATTATTATCAAATTAAAGTAGTTTTTGAAAATGGAGATGAGCTTCATTTTGATGAAGAACAAAAAGTTGTGACCGATGGGGGATATGAAAAACCAGCCAAAAAAATCTCAACTTTAGATAGTATTGATGGTAATAAAGTTTATATAGTGGAAAAATATAAAAATGATGGAAAAACAGCCGTTTGTAATTTAGCAAGTATAAATCTTAGCAAAGTATATACCAAAGAAGATATAGAGCGTGTTGTGCCAACGGCTATTCGTATGCTTGATAATGTAATTGATTTAAATTTTTATCCTCATAGAAAAGTAAAAGATACAAATTTAAAGTCTCGTGCCATAGGTCTTGGAGTCATGGGTGAGGCACAAATGCTTGCTGAGGCTAAGATTCATTGGGGAAGTGATGAGCATTTAAATAAAATCGATGAGATTATGGAGCAAATTAGCTTTGAGGCTATTAATGCGAGTTCAAATTTAGCTCTTGAAAAAGGTTCTTATGAAGATTTTGAAGGATCAAACTGGAGCAAGGGGATTTTTCCTATTGATGTAGCAAGTCCTAAGGCTAAAGCTTTAACTTTAAGAGAAGGTTTATTTGATCAAAGTGAATGCGATTGGGTTAAACTTAGAGAAAAAGTTAAAAAAGATGGTATGAGAAATGGTTATCTGATGGCCATTGCACCTACTTCTTCTATTTCTATCTTGGTGGGTACTACGCAGACTATAGAACCTGTTTATAAAAGAAAGTGGTTTGAACAAAATTTAAGTGGTATGATACCTGTTGTTGTGCCAAATTTAAGCCTTGATACTTGGCAATACTATACTCCAGCCTACGAACTTGATCAAAAAATTCTTGTAAAGGCTGCTGCTGTGCGTGGTAAGTGGATCGATCAAGGGCAGAGTTTAAATATCTTTTTGTCGCTCGATAAAGCAAGTGGGGGATATTTAAATGAAATTTATCAACTCGCTTGGGAGCTTGGAGTAAAATCTACTTATTATTTAAGAAGTGAAAGCCCTGATAGTGAAAAAGTCAATGTTGCAGATCGTAGCATAGAATGTGAAGGTTGCCAATAAATACTAAAACCCAATGAAAAGCATTGGGTTTTAAAAGATTAAGAATTGTAAATTTCTTTATCTAGAGCTTTTAGATTTTTTGCGGTACAAAGTGCCGAAGTCATAGTTCCTGAGACATTGCTTGCTGTTCTTGCCATATCTATAATAGGATCTATGGCTAAAATCAAACTTAGCATGACAAAATTATTACCAAATCCAATCCCTGCTAGCATAATAGAAGCTGCCATAGTTGCGCTTCCAGGTACCCCAGCTATACCCAAGGATCCAATCACAGCTACCAAAACTATCATTAAAGCAAATGTAAAATCAATATGTGTATGTGTAGCAAAAGCTACAAAAACTGCTGCTAAAGCTGGAAAATATCCTGCGCAACCATTAAGTCCTGTTGTTGTACCTATAGATGCTACAAAATTAGCTATAGCTGAATTAACTCCAAATTTATTTTGCAAAGTTGAAGTGGTCATAGGTAAAGTGCCTAAAGAAGATCTTGAGCTAAATGCAAATAACCATACAGGAAAGGCTTTTTTTGCATATTTTATAGGGTTTAACCCTTGTGAAGCAAGAAGTAAAAAATGCACCCCAAACATTATAAACATAGCTATATAAATAAGCATTATAAAAAGTCCAGCTGTTTTGATAGCTTCAAAACCATTGCTTAAAAGCACATTAGCCATCATACAAACTACAGCATAAGGCATAAATCTAATAACTGTAGCAGTCATGTTCATCATAATATTATAAAAGGTTAGGATAAAATTATGAAAACTTTTAAAGGCTTGTTCATACTCTTCTTTTTTAGAAATTTTTTTAGCACTAATTCCTATAAAAAAAGAAAAAATGACAATAGCTATAATATTTTCTTTATTAATAGCTGTAATGATGTTGCTAGGTATTAGTCCTAGTATAATATTTGAAAAAGTTTGAATTTCGCGAATTTGTTTATCTCCTTCATGTATAGCAAAATTACTTCCTAAATCAAAACTATAACCTAAAAATATACCCAAGGTTGCAGCTATGGCTGTGCTAAAGAGTATCCAAAAAAGACTTATTCCAAGCAAGGAGGATATTTTGATATTTTTATCAATTTCTATAATTACTTTTATAATGCAAATGCTTACAAGAGGAACAACTAGCATTTTTATAAAAGCTACAAAAACAGAACTTACAAATGCAAACCAATGTTTTGTTTCACTATACCAAAGAATATTACTTGCTTCTTTAGCATCTGGAAAATTTGCCAAATATTGCAAAGCAAAACCAAACCCCAAACCCATTAAAAGCGCAAATAGCATGCGAAGAGAAAAATTGATTTTTATATCCCGCATTTTTTTTAATGCGTAAAAAACAACATAAAGCATAGCAAGAGTAGTTATAGTATGAGCTTGTGAAATCATTAGAAAATCTTGAAAAAATTGTTTATCCATAAAAAGTCCTTATAAGAAACTATAATCAAGCACAAGGTATATGAAAATATACTTGCATAAAGCTTGATTTTATAAATGGTAGCATAAAAATATTTTAAATAAGATAAAATTAGTATGATTTATTCTATATCTTTATGTAAGCAATGTTCAAATATAAATTTGTGTTCTTGCGGTAAGGCTTCAAATAAAGCATTTGCTAAATTTCTAATCTCCCAAAGAGCTGATTTTGAACTACGCAAAGATATGAAATTTTGTAAACTTCTTGCATTAATCGTTAGTGTAAGTTCGGTTTTATAGCTTTCTGGTAAGCAGTATTTGGCTATATCTAGACTAATGCTTTTTTGTAAAATAGTGCGTAAATTTTCTAAGGCTTTAATGCTTGCGTTATCAACCTCTTCATTACCACAAAGCACAAGATAACGGCTTGCATTTTCAAAATCTCCTATTTTAAATTCAGCTTCATTGCGAAGTTCTTTTAAGGTATAACGCGTGCTTTTTACACTAGGACTAGTGTGACGGTGTCTTGCAACTTCTTGCAAACAAGCTCTTGAAATTCCTTGTATATAAAAAGTATAGTTTAGATGTTCTAAGGTTGAAGCGTGTTTGAATTTATTGCCCACGCGATCGATAAGTTCTTTATCTTTTTCGCCACCGCAATCGCCTTTTTCAAAGCTTTGCCAACAAGTTCTTGTTGCATGAGAACAAACAGATAATGGAGTGTGAAAAAGTAAAGTGATTTGCATGCTTATTCCTTTTTTGATAAAAATATTTTTTGTAATTCTTGCATTTTTTACTTAAAATTCTAATGAAATAAAAAGTTTTATCAAGCTATAATTAGATAAAAAAATAAGGCTTATTATCAATGAAACAAACAAAATATATTTTTGTAACAGGTGGAGTTTTAAGTTCTTTGGGTAAAGGGATAGCTGCTGCTTCTATCGCAACACTTTTAAAAAATTCAGGGCTTAAAGTGAGTATTTTAAAAGCTGATCCTTATATCAATGTTGATCCAGGCACTATGAGTCCTTTTGAGCATGGAGAGGTTTTTGTAACTGATGATGGAGCAGAAACGGATCTTGATTTGGGGCATTATGAGCGTTTTTTGGATGAGAGTTTATCTCAAGATAATAACTTTACTACAGGACGGGTTTATCAAAGTGTGATTGAAAAAGAAAGGCGTGGAGAATATCTTGGCAAAACCATTCAAGTTATCCCTCATATAGTAGGAGAAATCAAAGATCGCATTAAAAAAGCAGGAGAAGGCAAAGATATACTTATCGTTGAAATAGGCGGAACTGTTGGGGATATAGAAGGCTTGCCTTTTTTAGAAGCTATTCGTGCTTTGCGTTTGGAAGTGGGTAAAAATAATGCTATGAATATTCATCTTACTCTAGTACCGTTTATCAAGGCTGCAGGGGAATTAAAAACAAAGCCAACTCAACATAGTGTAGGCGAGTTAAGACGCATAGGCATTAGTCCTGATATGATTATTTGTCGTAGTGAAAAAGCTCTTGATAGAGATTTAAAAGATAAAATTGCTATTTCTTGTGGGGTGGAAAAAAATTGCGTGATAGAAAGTGTTGATGCGGCTAGTATTTATCAAATTCCACTTAATTTTTTAAAGCAAGATATTTTAAGCCCTATTGCTGAAATTTTGGATTTGAAAAATTTAAAACCTAATATGGAAAATTGGGATTCTTTGGTAAAAAGAGTTATAGCTCCAAGTAATGAAGTTAAAATCGCTTTTGTAGGTAAATATGTGGATTTAAAAGAAAGCTATAAAAGCCTTACTGAAGCTATTATACACGCAGGTGCAGCCCTAGATACTAAAGTGGAGTTAAAATGGGTAGATAGTGAAAAACTTGAAAATATGGAAAGTGCTGAAGTATTTAAAGATGTGAGTGGAATTTTAGTTGCAGGGGGATTTGGATATCGTGGTGTAGAAGGTAAGATAAAAGCCATTCAATACGCAAGAGAAAATAAAATTCCTTTTTTAGGAATTTGTTTGGGTATGCAGCTTGCTTTGGTGGAATTTGCTAGAAATGTATTAAAACTTAAAGATGCAAATTCAAGTGAATTTGATGAGAAATGCCAAAATCCTGTGGTTTATTTGATTGATGAATTTATGGATACAAATGGAGAAAAACAAATTCGTACTGCAAAAACTCCTTTAGGCGGAACTATGCGTTTAGGAGCTTATAAATGCGATATTAAGGAAAAATCCCTTTTGGCTAAGGTTTATAATGAAGCAAAAAGTGTAAAAGAACGCCATCGTCATCGCTATGAAGCAAATCCAAAATATAGAGCAGATTTTGAAAAACACGGTTTGATTGTAAGTGGTGAAAGCAAAGGATTGATCGAAGCAGTTGAGCTTAACTGTCATCCTTTTTTCTTGGCTGTGCAATTTCATCCAGAATTTACTTCAAGACTTGAGCATGTTAATCCTGTGATTTGCGGTTTTATCAAGGCAGCTATAAACTATGAAGATAATTAATAAAAATGAAATTAAAAAAATTTTGGCTTCACGCTTTGAAAAAGATTTGCATACCAAACTTTGTGATCTGCCTTTGCCATGCTGTTTAAAGGATGCATATAAAGCAGCTAATCGCATCAAAGAAGCTGTAGAAAAAAATGAGAAAGTCGCTATAGTAGGGGATTATGATGTTGATGGAATCATTTCTTGTGTTATTATGGCGGAATTTTTTGATGATATAGGTTTTGATTATATAGTAAGAATTCCAAATCGTTTTAAAGATGGATATGGATTAAATGCTGAGATTATCAACGAACTTGATGTAAATTTAATAATAACAGTAGATAATGGAATAGCTGCTCTTGAAGCAGCCAAACTCTGCAAAGAAAAAAATATAGATTTGATTATCACTGATCATCATATGCCTCAAGATGTTTTGCCTGATGCTTTTGCCATTATCAATCCAAAGCAAAAAGATTGTGATTTTCCAGAAATTGAAATTTGTGGAGCACAGGTAGCTTGGTATTTGATAGCGGCTTTAAAAGAAGTTTGCAAGCTTAAATACGATATGAGTAAATTTTTAGAACTTTTGGCGATTGCAATTATTGCAGATATGATGGAGCTTAGAGATTTAAATCGTGCTTTAGTAAGGCGTGGTATAGATCATATTAACAAATCCAAAAGAGCTGCTTTTAGGGCTATTAAGCATTATTATCAAAAGGATAAATTTGCTCTTGATAATATAGGGTTTTTAATTGCTCCGCTTATAAATAGTGCTGGAAGAATGGATGATGCAAGTATTTCTTATGAATTTTTACACACTAAAGATTTTAATAAAGCTTTAGAATATCTAGAGCAAATTGTTAGTTTTAATGAAAGTCGTAAAGATGAAGAAAAACAGCTTTTTGAAGATAGTTTAAATCAAATCGATGAAAACGATTCTTGTATTGTGGTATCGGGCTTAAATTGGCATGAAGGGGTTTTAGGGATTGTGGCAAGTCGTTTAGCTAAACATTTTAATAAACCTGCTTTTGTATTTTCTCAAAATGAAGAACACTTAAAAGGCAGTGCAAGAAGTGTTGGCAAGATTGATATTTTAGCTTTAATTTCTAAGACAAATTCTATATTAAGCAATTATGGCGGTCATAAAGGTGCTGCTGGAATCAGTTTAAACTCTGAAAATTTTGAACAATTTAAAAATAAAATCAAAAAAGAATGTTCGCAAATTTCTGAAAGTGAATTTTTGGATACGGATGAAATTTTAGGAATCTTAGAACCTAGCGAAATTGATTTTGAAATGCTTGAAATTTTAGAATCTTTTGAACCTTTTGGACATAAAAATCCACGACCTTTTTTTGTTTTAGAAAATCTTTGTGTAAAAAATAAAAAACTTCTAGGTAAAGATGAAAAACACTTAAAGCTTATTTTAACCAAGGAAAATAAAACCATAGAAGCTTTATTTTTTAATTTTGATAAAGAGCCAGAATTGAATCAAAATATTTCTTTGCTTGGAAGTATTTCTAAGAATGAATTTAGAGGATTAGTAACTCCACAATTTGTTATTAAAGAAATTTTATAAATTTTATAAAATTTTTATTTATTATTTATTAATATTATATAAGTTTCATTAATGAAACGAATTTTAACAAAATAAGGGGAGAATTGTGAAAAAGTTACTATTATGTGTATTAGTATTTTTATCTATAGGAGCATGTATGGCAGAAGCTAAACCAAAGATTGCTATTTTAGCAACAGGTGGAACGATAGCAGGTTCTATTGATAGTGCTGTTGCCACAACAGGTTATACAGCTGGGGTTGTTGGTGTAGATGTTTTAATCAAAGCGGTTCCACAAATTCAAGATTTAGCTAATATTAGTGGGGAACAAATAGCAAATATTGATAGTTCAAATATGCGTGATGAAATTTGGCTAAAGCTTGCTAAAGAAATCAATAAGCTTTTTGCCGAAGGGGTGGATGGTGTGGTTATAACTCATGGTACTGACACCATGGAAGAAACTGCTTATTTTTTAAATTTAACCATTAAAAGTGATAAGCCTGTAGTTTTAGTTGGCGCTATGCGTCCATCAACCGCTATAAGTGCAGATGGGCCAAAAAATCTTTACAATGCTGTAGCATTAGCTGCTGATAAAGAGTCTAAGGACAAGGGTGTTATGGTAGCTATGAATGATAAAATTTTAAGTGCTAGAGGCGTGGTAAAAACCCATAGTTTAAATGTTGATGCTTTCTCTTCTCCCGATTTTGGGGATTTGGGTTATATAGTAGATGGTAAAGTCTTTTTTTATAATAATGTTACCAAAGCTCACACAAAAAACGCTCCTTTTGATGTAAGTAAACTCACAAGTTTACCAAAAGTAGATATTCTTTATAGCTATTCAAATGATGGCAGTGGTGTCGCTGCAAAAGCTTTATTTGAACATGGAGCTAAGGGCATAGTTGTTGCAGGAAGTGGTGCAGGAAGTATACATGAAGATCAAAAAAATGTTTTAAAAGAGCTTATAAAAAAAGGACTTGATGTTGTTGTAAGTTCAAGGGTTGTAGCAGGTCGTGTTGCTGTGAGTGATTCAGATGAAAAATTAGGTTTTATCAGTGCTGAAGATTTAAATCCTCAAAAAGCAAGAGTTTTGCTTATGTTAGCGCTTACAAAAACAAGTGATCCTAAAAAAATTCAAGAGTATTTTTTAAAATATTAAAATTTTTTAAATATTTCTAAACTTAGGGAATTTATCTTCCCTAAGTCAAGCCTTTCAATCCTATTAATAGTATATTTTTTATTATCATTTAAAATAACCCCCCCCCGCCATTTTTTAACCCACCAAATACTTATATAAATACTTACACAAATATTTATATTGTTTAATCCCTCTTTAAGTTTAATTGGTTATACTTTCATTTCCTTTTTTGAAAAAAGGACTTAAAATCTTTTAAATTATAAAGTTTCATTAGCTTACGTAGATTTTATAAATTAACTTTATTTTAGATTTTTTAAGTTTTTAAATTATTTGAGTTTTTAACTTTCTTAATTTTTTAATTTAAAGCTAAAAAGTTTTATTTATAAATCTTAGTTTTTTAATTTAAAAACTTTTCTTTTAAAAATGATTTTTTGTTTTGTTCTTTTAACTTAGTATTGTTATTCAAATCTTATTAGTCAATCTTTGAAATCTAAATAAGTGATCGATTGAGCCAGAAAGATTTAGGCATAAGCAATTATGTAAAATCTATTCAATCTAATTTAAAAAGATTAAAAGCTTTTCTTTTAATCTTTTATAACTTTTTCTTTGAAGAAAAAGATTAAACTATCTATAAAAGTAATAAGGTTTATCTCTTTAATACAATCTAAGTAGTTTATCTATTAGGTTGGCGGGGTAGGCCTTTAGCTTGCTTCTTAGTCAAGGCTTTGCCTTGATGCTAAAGAAGGTTTATTATGGAGAGTTTGATCCTGGCTCAGAGTGAACGCTGGCGGCGTGCCTAATACATGCAAGTCGAACGATGAAGCTTCTAGCTTGCTAGAAGTGGATTAGTGGCGCACGGGTGAGTAAGGTATAGTTAATCTGCCCTACACAAGAGGACAACAGTTGGAAACGACTGCTAATACTCTATACTCCTGCTTAACACAAGTTGAGTAGGGAAAGTTTTTCGGTGTAGGATGAGACTATATAGTATCAGCTAGTTGGTAAGGTAATGGCTTACCAAGGCTATGACGCTTAACTGGTCTGAGAGGATGATCAGTCACACTGGAACTGAGACACGGTCCAGACTCCTACGGGAGGCAGCAGTAGGGAATATTGCGCAATGGGGGAAACCCTGACGCAGCAACGCCGCGTGGAGGATGACACTTTTCGGAGCGTAAACTCCTTTTCTTAGGGAAGAATTCTGACGGTACCTAAGGAATAAGCACCGGCTAACTCCGTGCCAGCAGCCGCGGTAATACGGAGGGTGCAAGCGTTACTCGGAATCACTGGGCGTAAAGGGCGCGTAGGCGGATTATCAAGTCTCTTGTGAAATCTAATGGCTTAACCATTAAACTGCTTGGGAAACTGATAGTCTAGAGTGAGGGAGAGGCAGATGGAATTGGTGGTGTAGGGGTAAAATCCGTAGATATCACCAAGAATACCCATTGCGAAGGCGATCTGCTGGAACTCAACTGACGCTAAGGCGCGAAAGCGTGGGGAGCAAACAGGATTAGATACCCTGGTAGTCCACGCCCTAAACGATGTACACTAGTTGTTGGGGTGCTAGTCATCTCAGTAATGCAGCTAACGCATTAAGTGTACCGCCTGGGGAGTACGGTCGCAAGATTAAAACTCAAAGGAATAGACGGGGACCCGCACAAGCGGTGGAGCATGTGGTTTAATTCGAAGATACGCGAAGAACCTTACCTGGGCTTGATATCCTAAGAACCTTATAGAGATATGAGGGTGCTAGCTTGCTAGAACTTAGAGACAGGTGCTGCACGGCTGTCGTCAGCTCGTGTCGTGAGATGTTGGGTTAAGTCCCGCAACGAGCGCAACCCACGTATTTAGTTGCTAACGGTTCGGCCGAGCACTCTAAATAGACTGCCTTCGTAAGGAGGAGGAAGGTGTGGACGACGTCAAGTCATCATGGCCCTTATGCCCAGGGCGACACACGTGCTACAATGGCATATACAATGAGACGCAATACCGCGAGGTGGAGCAAATCTATAAAATATGTCCCAGTTCGGATTGTTCTCTGCAACTCGAGAGCATGAAGCCGGAATCGCTAGTAATCGTAGATCAGCCATGCTACGGTGAATACGTTCCCGGGTCTTGTACTCACCGCCCGTCACACCATGGGAGTTGATTTCACTCGAAGCCGGAATACTAAACTAGTTACCGTCCACAGTGGAATCAGCGACTGGGGTGAAGTCGTAACAAGGTAACCGTAGGAGAACCTGCGGTTGGATCACCTCCTTTCTAGAGTACAAAGTAATAAGTCTCACCACTATTACTTCAATATATAAACTCAATTGATTCTTGTTTAGATTTCAAAGATTGATGATAAAGCTAATTGTTTATGGGGAATTAGCTCAGCTGGGAGAGCGCCTGCTTTGCACGCAGGAGGTCAGCGGTTCGATCCCGCTATTCTCCACCATTTATTAAGGGCCTATAGCTCAGCTGGTTAGAGTGCACCCCTGATAAGGGTGAGGTCACAAGTTCAAGTCTTGTTAGGCCCACCATAAAAAAGATTTGAATAAAAAAGCTTTAAAATCTAAAGCAAGTATATAAAGTAGATTAAATATAAAATATAAACTCTATACTTAGATTTATTTTTATCTTTAGCTATAAAAGAATATACTTTAAATAGATATAAGTAGCATATACATTATGTATTTATATTTATAATGATTATATTAATATATATATATACTTCCTTTAGGTTTTAAACCTAAATGTTCTTTTTAATTATCATTGTTAAGAGTCACAAGCAAGTTTTAATAAAAACAATTTTACAGGACTTGTTAAAGGATAAAACCTATTTATCTTTTCTTTGGTTTAACTTATATCTTTTAATTATCTTTATTTCTATAATAAAGAGAATATTAGATTTAAGATTTGTAAATTAAAGACAAGTTTCAAACTCACAGCTTAGTTAAGACTAAATCATTTAGTTCTATATTAAGTGTTTGAATGCTTTCCGTCTTAAGATAAAGAAGTCTTATCATAAAAACTTTAACAAGGAAGTGATGCGTTTTAGAATCAATAAAAAAGGTAGAAGTTAGGTTATATCTAACTTTTATGCAAATTGTTTTTTTAGCGATTAAGAATTGAAGCTTTATCTACATTAATTTTTTAATGAATGTTTAGTTTATTTCGTTTTAAGCCTAATATCTTTTAGGTTGGCGGGGTAGGCCTTTAGCTTTGGTTCTTTAGGATGAGCTTTGCTCATCTGCTAAAAGAACATCAAAAGGTAAGCTACTAAGAGCGAATGGTGGATGCCTTGACTGGTAAAGGCGATGAAGGACGTACTAGACTGCGATAAGCTACGGGGAGCTGTCAAGAAGCTTTGATCCGTAGATTTCCGAATGGGGCAACCCAATGTATAGAGATATACATTACCTATATAGGAGCGAACGAGGGGAATTGAAACATCTTAGTACCCTCAGGAAAAGAAATCAATAGAGATTGCGTCAGTAGCGGCGAGCGAAAGCGCAAGAGGGCAAACCCAGTGCTTGCACTGGGGGTTGTAGGACTGCAATGTGCAAGAGCTGAGTTTAGCAGAACATTCTGGAAAGTATAGCCATAGAGGGTGATAGTCCCGTATGCGAAAAACAAAGCTTAGCTAGCAGTATCCTGAGTAGGGCGGGACACGAGGAATCCTGTCTGAATCTGGGTCGACCACGATCCAACCCTAAATACTAATACCAGATCGATAGTGCACAAGTACCGTGAGGGAAAGGTGAAAAGAACTGAGGTGATCAGAGTGAAATAGAACCTGAAACCATTTGCTTATAATCATTCAGAGCACTATGTAGCAATACAGTGTGATGGACTGCCTTTTGCATAATGAGCCTGCGAGTTGTGGTGTCTGGCAAGGTTAAGCAAACGCGAAGCCGTAGCGAAAGCGAGTCTGAATAGGGCGCTTAGTCAGATGCTGCAGACCCGAAACGAAGTGATCTATCCATGAGCAAGTTGAAGCTAGTGTAAGAACTAGTGGAGGACTGAACCCATAGGCGTTGAAAAGCCCCGGGATGACTTGTGGATAGGGGTGAAAGGCCAATCAAACTTCGTGATAGCTGGTTCTCTCCGAAATATATTTAGGTATAGCGTTGTGTCGTAATATAAGGGGGTAGAGCACTGAATGGGCTAGGGCATACACCAATGTACCAAACCCTATCAAACTCCGAATACCTTATATGTAATCACAGCAGTCAGGCGGCGAGTGATAAAATCCGTCGTCAAGAGGGAAACAACCCAGACTACCAGCTAAGGTCCCTAAATCTTACTTAAGTGGAAAACGATGTGAAGTTACTTAAACAACCAGGAGGTTGGCTTAGAAGCAGCCATCCTTTAAAGAAAGCGTAATAGCTCACTGGTCTAGTGATTTTGCGCGGAAAATATAACGGGGCTAAAGTAAGTACCGAAGCTGTAGACTTGCACACAACTTAGATTATTTAAGTTGAGAATATAAAAAACTAAGTTATATGTTTTAAGTTATATTTTTACTGATTTTTATAGAGTAAAGATAGAAATAAAACTTAGTAAAATCAATAAAAATATTCTTAGGCTAAAGTTAAGTAGTTTAAGTTGTGTGCAAGTGGTAGGAGAGCGTTCTATTTGCGTCGAAGGTATACCGGTAAGGAGTGCTGGAGCGAATAGAAGTGAGCATGCAGGCATGAGTAGCGATAATTAATGTGAGAATCATTAACGCCGTAAACCCAAGGTTTCCTACGCGATGCTCGTCATCGTAGGGTTAGTCGGGTCCTAAGTCGAGTCCGAAAGGGGTAGACGATGGCAAATTGGTTAATATTCCAATACCAACATTAGTGTGCGATGGAAGGACGCTTAGGGCTAAGGGGGCTAGCGGATGGAAGTGCTAGTCTAAGGTCGTAGGAGCTTATACAGGCAAATCCGTATAAGAACACTCCGAGAACTGAAAGGCTTTTTGAAATCTTCGGATGGATAGAAGAACCCCTGATGCCGTCGAGCCAAGAAAAGTTTCTAAGTTTAGCTAATGTTGCCCGTACCGTAAACCGACACAGGTGGGTGGGATGAGTATTCTAAGGCGCGTGGAAGAACTCTCTTTAAGGAACTCTGCAAAATAGCACCGTATCTTCGGTATAAGGTGTGGTTAGCTTCGTACTAGGATTTACTCCGAAAGCGAAGAAACTTACAACAAAGAGTCCCTCCCGACTGTTTACCAAAAACACAGCACTCTGCTAACTCGTAAGAGGATGTATAGGGTGTGACGCCTGCCCGGTGCTCGAAGGTTAATTGATGGGGTTAGCATTAGCGAAGCTCTTGATCGAAGCCCGAGTAAACGGCGGCCGTAACTATAACGGTCCTAAGGTAGCGAAATTCCTTGTCGGTTAAATACCGACCTGCATGAATGGCGTAACGAGATGGGAGCTGTCTCAAAGAGGGATCCAGTGAAATTGTAGTGGAGGTGAAAATTCCTCCTACCCGCGGCAAGACGGAAAGACCCCGTGGACCTTTACTACAGCTTGACACTGCTACTTGGATAAGAATGTGCAGGATAGGTGGGAGGCTTTGAGTATATGACGCCAGTTGTATATGAGCCGTTGTTGAGATACCACTCTTTCTTATTTGGGTAGCTAACCAGCTTGAGTTATCCTCAAGTGGGACAATGTCTGGTGGGTAGTTTGACTGGGGCGGTCGCCTCCCAAATAATAACGGAGGCTTACAAAGGTTGGCTCAGAACGGTTGGAAATCGTTCGTAGAGTATAAAGGTATAAGCCAGCTTAACTGCAAGACATACAAGTCAAGCAGAGACGAAAGTCGGTCTTAGTGATCCGGTGGTTCTGTGTGGAAGGGCCATCGCTCAAAGGATAAAAGGTACCCCGGGGATAACAGGCTGATCTCCCCCAAGAGCTCACATCGACGGGGAGGTTTGGCACCTCGATGTCGGCTCATCGCATCCTGGGGCTGGAGCAGGTCCCAAGGGTATGGCTGTTCGCCATTTAAAGCGGTACGCGAGCTGGGTTCAGAACGTCGTGAGACAGTTCGGTCCCTATCTGCCGTGGGCGTAAGAAGATTGAAGAGATTTGACCCTAGTACGAGAGGACCGGGTTGAACAAACCACTGGTGTAGCTGTTGTTCTGCCAAGAGCATCGCAGCGTAGCTAAGTTTGGAAAGGATAAACGCTGAAAGCATCTAAGCGTGAAGCCAACTCTAAGATGAATCTTCTCTAAGCTCTCTAGAAGACTACTAGTTTGATAGGCTGGGTGTGTAATGGATGAAAGTCCTTTAGCTGACCAGTACTAATAGAGCGTTTGGCTTATCTTTAATAAAGCATCACTTCCTTGTTAAGGTTTTTATAAAGCTTTGAATGTTTTATATGAAATATTTATATAAACATTATGTTTTTAAGCTAATAAAATCTTTCAAGTAAAGTTTATATTAGAACTTGCTCTTAACATTGTTTTTTAAGTATTCTATATAAAAACTTATCAAAGATAAAAGATAAGTAAAGAAGAAAGAAAAACAAAAGAAGAAAGAGAATAAAGAAAAAAGTAAAGAAATAAAAAGATTAAGCTTTATTTTTTAAATTCAATCTTTCAAAGAATATTTAAATAACAATGTCCGTGATTATACAGATGTGGAAACGCCTTGCTCCATCCCGAACCAAGAAGCTAAGCACATCGTGGGTGATGATACTACGCCTTACTGGCAGGGGGAAAGTAGCTCATTGCGGACTTGTTAAATGTCTTCATTACTTACTTTATATATAAATCCTATGTTTATTTTTATTGTTGTTTTAGATGACACTTAGAATAGTGTTTAAAAAAGAGTTTGTTGCTGGTTAGGGTTTTT